>WVZO01000232.1 GCA_011772425.1 Candidatus Aminicenantota bacterium | reverse complement strand
ACGGGAGATGACCTTGCAGCCGGCCAAAATGCCGTTAACCTCCATCGACAAAGAATTTTTAAAAGATATGCAAAAGGTCATTAACGAGAACTTATCCGACCCGGAATTCAACGTGGACGAATTGTGCCGGAAGCTTTACATGGGTCGGACCTCCCTGTACCGGAAGATACATGCTTTAAGCGGCGAAACCCCAAAGGAGTTTATCCGGTCGTACCGTCTGAAACGGGCGGCTGAATTATTAAAAAAGAAATCCGGGACCGTTCTTGAAGTGTCATTCGAGGTAGGGTTTTCCAATTCATCGTATTTCGCCAAATGTTTTAAGGAAAAATTCCATCAATTACCTTCCGAGTATCAAACCTCCGAATCCGAATATTGACTCCTATGAAAATAGACCACAGATTCCACAGATTTACACAGATTATAAAAAAAATATAAAAAAATCTGCGTAATCAGTGTAATCTGTGGTTTCTCCTTTTTCATTGTCTCCGGGCAACGGCGCGGCCGTTATGAAGAACTGCAAGCAAAATCGCTGCCATTTTGCCGATTTTTCATTTGTCTGTATATTTTGGTACGAAATTTGTTAGATTGGTACATCTGTTGCATACCCTCCTTTCCCTTGGTACATTTTTAGCATCATTTTGGTACATCAGTCTCATATTTTCAAACGGTTTTACATCATAATATAGGCGTATCGTTTGAGAAGGTAAAACTCAAATGATCGAAAGCCTTGCGCAAGGGCATGTGTGGTTTAGTGTATCGGATGGGTTTTGAAAGTATAGCCCGGGAAAACTTTTGAGAATACAAACCATACGTGAGGGTTACGTGACAATGTAGCTCCCACGATTGAATTAAGGAGAATATCATGACACGATTAACGTTAAAAGAAGATTGGCCGGAGGTAAAGGGTCCCGTTGTTATGTATATTCAAGCTACCATTGCTGGAGGATACCCCCATAGGGTTACCATTGAGGACGACAATGGTAGGACCCTAGTAGATAAGTGTGAGTCGCCCGGTGTATCCAGTGAGGATTTTGGTAAACAATTTTTGAACTATAAACACAAGGTAGACTCCAGAGATGAGCACATATTCAATGTAACGATTGAGCACAATCCAGATAATAAGGGCTGGTGTGAAAGTTCATACAAAGTATCTGACTCGCTGAATATCGCGGATAGTGCGATCTTCGGGATCGTACTTTCTAATGATGGCGGAGGTGACTTAGACTATAATGATTGCGTGGTTATTATAAGTTTATACCAACAATCCTTCGACTAACGCGAGGGGCCTAAACGGGGTCAGGTCTCAACATTGGACATTTTTAAAACCTAATGTCAAAAGTTGACAGAGTGTTGCCCAAACCTCTTCGCAAGTTAAAAAGTAGTCGGTTGAAATTCCCCAAAGCTCTCATTAATACAGATAAAATCATTAAAATCAAGTTGAATTCATTCATCAAATGATGGCAGCTCAAAAAGGGCATCAAAAGGGTATTGTTGTTTTGAGAAATGATTTGGGCAACAGCCCGTTGAGATGTGACCCCGGACCCGATAAATAGGAGGTTAACAAGGATAAGGGGTCAGGTAATTTATTCACAATGACCACTGACTGATGACCAATGACCAATAAGTGTATGGTTTAGCGTAGCGGATGGGTTTTGAAAGTTTGACCTGGGAAAAACTTTCATAAAAAATAAAAAAAGGAGGATCTATCCATGAGTAATCTAAGAATTTTAATTATTGCGGTTATCCTGTTTTCATTGTTGGGAACAGGGTTCATAAGCGGTGAAAGTTTAAAAAGAAATATTAAACTTCACATTGAGGTAAATTCACAAGGAATGGCCAAAATGAATCGCAAGTTAGAGGTTGAGGAGTCAGATTTGGCTAATCTATATTGTGAACATGCCAAAGTCGTAAAAAAAGATAAAAAGGTAAAAAAACAGTTTTTAGATGAAGTGGCCAAAGGGCATGGGTTGATATTTGGAAAAAAGCCCAAGCTTAAAATCAAAAACCAAAAAATATCTTCATCGCTGAGTCGTGAGGTTGAAGGTGATTTCGATCTCCTGGCCTGTTCCAGTCAAAAAGGGCAAAAAGGGGTAAAGGAAATTCGCATCCGAAAATTCAAGAATAAAAAATCTGTAGTACATTACCTGGAATATGTCCTCAACAGCCGGTTATTTGAAAGCGCCTTCCTTAGATCAGTAAAGGGTGAACAGACATTGGTATCCCGTGAAGAGACAGTGTGGCAATTACCAGCCGGGGCCAAGATCATCAATGGAGAGGAATTGGAGGGACAAAATTGGCGGGTTGATTTTGGAGGAGAAAGCAGCATGCAGGCCAATCTTGAGGTGGATGAAGAAAATAGGATGATTACGCTAGTAGAACAGATTGTGGTTAGTGAGAATGCACCTGAACATTTATTGGCCAAAGACAATGCGTTCCTTATTGGTAACCTCAGGGAGTATGGGTCTTTTGTAATTCAATATGAAACCGGTGATTCATCTTCTCAAGGAGAACCTGTCCCGGAGCCGGCTCCCTCTGTGGAGGCCCTCGATTTGGCCAGTTCCTGGAGTTGGGGATTAAATGTAGATAAAACCTTTTTTTATGTATTCACGTACCACCCGAGCCAGCAGGTAACAGTAAAAGTCACTCCCAGTATAAAACTCTCTTTTGATCTCGGAGCCACTATCAAATGGGCATGGCGATGGTATTGGAGCGGTTGGCGGCTCCGCTGCACACTTGATTATTTTGAAACCACACTGCGCCTGAAGCCGGCGGTGGGAGCTAATATCTCCATCTCTGGCAACGCGGCTGTTGATGCTGTTTGGGACGAAACCGTAGGTAAAAAAAGCAGGTCTTTTACTTTTTGGGTGGGTTGTTTGCCTGTCCTTATCGTTCTTGAGGCAGATTTGTCACTGAATGCCTCCTGCAATCTAGAAGGAACCATCGAAATAGTTACGGGTGGAGGAGTGACGTTAGACACCGGCATTACCTGCCGGTATAAAAATGGCTGGGATGCTAATTCCCACTTTTATTTAACACGCCACTTTGATAAATTCGAAGCCAGTGCCGGAATTGAAGCTAAAGCCCGCGCAGAAGTCCCTTTTACTGTTTCCGCCTATATTTATTATGTGGCTGGTCCTTTTGCTCAACTAAATCCCTATATTGAAGCCTCATCCAAAGCTGAAGTTACCACAACCGGCCAAACCGGGACCCATTACAACCTTCACGGTGGATTTGAAGTGAACGGAGGCGCTAAAGTCGCAGGTTGGCTGGAAGGCCTCTTAGGGAATCTTGGTCAATATACTCGAACCTTCTATACTAAGGATGTGACAATTTATGAAGGCTATCTGTGACAGACATTTCATTTTCACCCTTAAGTAAGGGCAGCGGTGGTCTGTGCCAACAGGCCACCGCGTTCTTTAGAAGGAAAAAAAGGGACAGCCAATCATGATCCAGCGCTTCACCCGGAAAATAAGGGGTCAGGTAATTTATTTACCTCAAAAATCGAATAAATTACCTGGCCCTATACTCTATTGGCCGATTGTTGCGTTTTTTTCTTCGTGCTAAAAAATAATTTACCTGGCACCAATCTTCCAATCTTCCAACAGTAAAAATTGTGGACTTCTCTGAAAATATTTTGGTTTAAGCTGCTGTTTCGTCATGTTTCAACTGTTCAAACCGCACGTTTCAGCCGCTGAATTGACCAATTCAACCAGTTCAACCCCTGACAGAGGTGGCGACGGTGCGTCAAAACGTCAAAACAGACGGGACAGGTTATGGTGACCGGGATTGTAGTCGAATAAATTACCTGACCCTATACTTGCTTTATTGGGGTGATGGGGTATTGGAATAATGCGGGAATGGGAAGGCGTCCTGCTGACAAATAAACGCCTGCGGCGGAGACCTAAAGGACCATTGGTTTTTAGAAAAGGGGTCAGGAAGCCGTAGGAAAGTGTTCCCGGTATTTTACAGTCCATAAAACCGGACAATAGCCAATGTTAAATTCAGATGATGCCAACCTCAGCTTGTTGTCCTGCGTCCAAAACAGGACGTCACTCAACAACGCTGAAATCAACAAATGAATATCAATCCACCCAAGCCCTCTTCCCATGAGTCGGTGGGCATTTATAAAGCGAAGAACTTCACTTTGCTCTGCTAATCTGACTGTAGGAAGTGAATGAAGCAATGAAAGTATCTCGTCTCTATTTTTAAGGTTCCCGCATGCAAGCTCGCCAATAACAAAAGGATGGCACATGACATCTCCACTATTTAATAATTGTTTGAGATGAGAATTGCCGTAACGAAAGTGGGATACCCATACTGACGTATCCACCAGGATCATTTTAACTTCCATGCATTCCTATTCTTCTGCGTGGTATCATTTGCAGGTCTTTTTCGGTCCCCCCCAGTTTTGCCAGTCTTTTACTGCTTTCCCGGGCGATTAATGCTTCCAAACCGAGCCTAACCAATGATGTTTTTTCCTTGATACCTGTTAATATGGAAGCTCTTTTAATCAGGCTGTCGTCAATATTCAATGTTGTCCTCATAGGCAATACTCCACATTTTTATTTTTTTCTATATGCATTATTATGCATTAATTATGCATATCCGTCAACCAAAAAAAAGAAAAAAAGGCGTCCTTCGGACAAATAAACGCCTGCGGCGTAGACCTAAAGGACCTTTGGTTTTTAGGAAAGGGCTCAGGAACCCGTAGGAAAGGGGCGCACTTCAAATGGATTTGACGACTACGCCGATATCTTGATGAGAATGGAAGAGGCGTGACTTCACTGAAAAAGTAATATTGTAAGCCACCGGTTCCCTTTTGGTCCCCTTTTCACCTAAACGCTGATGCTCCATACCCCAATAGGGCACCATCCTGCCCGCCGGACTTCTTTGGGTCTTTTTTGTTTTTTTTCGTGTTGTTGCTTGAAAAAATGTCGCTTATAAGCTACAATTATTATATGAGTAAAAAAAAGAAGATTTTGAAAATTTACCAGGATGAAAACGGAAATGAGCCTTTTATCGAATGGATGGAATCAATTAAAGATGTGAAAACCAGGGATAGATGGGTGGAGATAAAAAAACACAATCGAAAGATATAAAAAAAGCCCAGTCTTATTGGAAAAATTATAAGGAGAAAAAAAAATGAGAGAATTCAGAGATTATGTAAAAGAGAAGCTAAAATCTCCGGAAGAAGCCGTTTCTTATTTGAATACCGCTCTCGAAGAGTATGAAAAGGACAAAGATACTGACGCATTTTTGCTTGCCCTTCGTACTGTAGCGGAAGTAAGGGGAGGTATTGGCGAATTGGCAAAAAAAACCAATTTAAACAGGCAGCATCTGTATAGAACACTTTCGAGCAAGGGTAATCCCAGGTTGGATACTTTAGAAGATGTATTACATGGTTTGGGTTTTAGGTTGTCAATCGTGCTCCTGGAAACCCAAACATTGTAACGAATTTGTATTTTAACCCAAGAAAAGATCAATACAACTTCATTTCCAGGGCTGCAGCTCCATTTTTTACCCCGGGTTGGACAATTTTGCCCGCTTGTCCGTGGGAAAGGGGCGCACTTCAGATGGATTTGACGACTACGCCGATATTTTGATGAGAATGGAAGCAAGAATGGACCACCCGGGGATGGCATGGCAGAGGTGGGTACGGTGCGTCAAAACGTCAAGGCATGTGCCTTTTGGTTTTTTCAGCGCCGGTAGGCGTTCCGCAGATTTATGCTGGGGCTTGAAGCTGAAGCTTGCAGCTTAACTATTACTTTCCGTTTTCCAATAATATGGTTGAAAAAATTGGATTGACTTCCAATAAAATCAATGATAAAATTGGAGCATGGTAAAACGAGATATATTTGAAAAACTGGTGGCCTGGCTGGAAGAATCAAGGGTAATCGTGTTAAAGGGAGCCCGGCAAACAGGAAAGACAACACTACTGCTGCAATTAAAACAACACCTGGAAGAGAAAGGCTGCCGGGTCGTTTATTTTTCCATCGATAGGGAGTACAATAACCCGGTATTTGCTTCACCCAAACGATTAACAAAATTTCTTAACGACCAATACACGCTTTCTCCAACATCAAAGTTGTATCTCTTCTTTGATGAATTTCAATACCTGGATGATCCCGGTATTTTTCTTAAGGTGCTTTACGATACGCTGAAAGATATGGTAAAACTGATCGTATCAGGCTCTTCCTCCCTTGAAATTGCCAAAACCAGGGAGTATTTAACCGGGAGGAAAATCGAGTTTGTGCTGGAGCGGTTTAATTTTCGAGAATTCTTAAAAGCCCGGTCGGACATTAATTATACCCGGTGGTTTACACTAAATACGCCAATCTCTGAGCTGAATGAATTCTACCAGGTCTATCACCAGGACCTCAAGCTCCATTTTATCGACTATATTAACCAGGGGGGGTACCCGGAAATTGTGCTTACCGACTCATGGTCTAAAAAAGAAGAGAAGTTAAAAGAAATCATTCAATCTTATATTACCAAAGATATCGTGGATTTTATGAGAATCGAGAATATCACCGGGTTTAACAATCTTATTGCACTGTTTTCCGAAGGTGCCGGCAATATGGTAAATAAAAATGAAATCGCCAATACCCTGGGGATCGATTTCCGAACGTTGCGTAAATACATGGAAATCTTGCAGTATACCTTTGTTTTTTCTTTTGTCCCACCTTTTTTTAAAAACATCAGGAAAGAGATTTCAAAGATGCCGAAGGTGTATAGTAATGAATTGGGATTAATTACCATGTACCGGGGTAAGACTTTTTCGGACTTCGATTTAATCCCGGGAACCCTCATCGAAAATGCGGCATTTCTGCATCTGAAGGAATTTTTTAAAGTTTTTTATTACCGGACGATTGCTAAAGCTGAGATCGATTTTATTGTCGAGTATGACGGCATGCCCCTCCCCATAGAAGTAAAATTCCGAAACAAACCAACCATCTCATCAAAGATATACCAATCATTCAAGGGAAATTATAAAAGTGAACTTTTTATCGTGATCAGTAAGGAAACATTGAAAAGAGAGGAAGATAAGATATATATCCCGATCCTGCTTTTACCTTTCATTGATTTCAGCAGTCCAGGGGAAGACGGGGACGTTGCGTCAAAACGTCAAAACAGACGGGACAGGGGGGGATAAGGGGATAAGTGGTCAGGTAATTTATTTACCTCAAAAATCGAATAAATTACCTGGCCCTATACTTTATTGGGGTGATGGGGTATTGGAATAATGCGGGAATGGGAAGGCGTCCTGCGGACAAATAAACGCCTGCGGCGGAGACCTAAAGGACCATTGGTTTTGGCACCATTTTCTCTTTCTTTCCCCCCGGATGGATTTTACCGGTCCGGGTCAAGCTGCTGCATTTTCTTGTTGTTGTAAGAATAAAGTACCAGGTAAATAATTTTCCCAGGTAAATAATTTTCAACGTTCCGTCCCTGGATTTTTTGCCACGGAGACACCAGGACACAAAAAGGTAAAAAAACCTTAATAACCTCAAAACCTAAATAAGAAGTGGATTCAAGGGCTGTGGGAAGATGGTTCCCAGGCCGTAGGAAGATAGTTCCTGACCCGTGGGAACGGGTCCCAGGGCCGTAGGAAGATGATTCCTGACCCGTGGGAAAACAGTTCCAGGGCCGTAAGAAGGGGTACCTGACCCGTAGGAAAGCAGTTCCCGGCCCGTGGGAAGATAGCCCTTGACCCGTAGGGAGAACGGTGCCAGGTAAATTATTTCATTTTAACATCCGGTTTAAGATGGAAATCAAATAATAGGGTAGAAAAACAACGTTCTCTCGTCTCTCTAAAAGAGATTCGTTTACAATAAAAATTTTCCCCGGATTATATTTTTCCATAAAATTTTTCAGCGATACAGGAATCGCACCGCGTTTTAATTTGGATTTAGCTTCCACGGCAATTGTCCTGTTTTCCATTTCCCAAACAAAGTCAACTTCGGCATTGGATTTAGAACGCCAGAAATTGGGGACAATACCGGTTTTTAAAAACTCTGACAACAAAAAATTTTCAAACAATGCCCCTTTATCCCCCCGGTGCTCAGGCAGCAAAAAATTGGATGCCACCTGGTTTCTTAATCCCGTATCCACGAAAAAAACTTTGGGCGATTTTACCATCTCGGTACGTTTATTGGTATAAAACGTAAAACGGGGACAGTCAAAAAAGAGTTTGTCAAAAAAGAGTCCATTCTCTCCGAAAACCTGGCCGCCAACTGGTAGAGAGAAAATAAAAAAAAGGGGTAAGGACGGCCCTTGCCCCTTAAAATCAAGAAATTACTTCTCAGCCACACTCACATATGGTCATTCGACCGCAGGTGCAATACGTGTCGCAGTAAGGATGGCAGGTATCATAAACGGTCAAGATACCCCCCTTGACGCCGGTCATTGCGTTAATGTCCAGATTGGCAAACGTTTCCTTCCTTAACGTGAGTTTTTTGTTTGATTTTTTGGCTTTCATTTTGAAACACCTCCTTTTTTTGGTTTTGAAACTCCTCCTTCTGAGTTTCTAATTTCTTTATATTGAGTTTTAAAACTCTTTGCAATTATTATATCAAAAACAAATTTTATCAACATCAAGCCGAAAAATAGTATGCAACTTCCGTGCCGAACCCGGGAATTATCCCAAAAACCTTATTTCACGATGTTTTCGAAATATTTGAAAAAATTTCCTTCTTTTCTCAANNACGATCAATCCAACGTGTTTACCAATAAACCTATGAGTTTATCGAATAAACCTCCATCTCAGTGAAAAAACGGAAAAGGAAGGATCAGGGCGGTGCAGCTTCTTACTTTGGCCTTGCTGCACCGCCCCCTTCCCTAAGCGCCCATGAGAGGAGTTAAAGTTAAAATTTGGGAAGAATATTCACCAAAATATTCCTTCTCTTCATACGCCCCTGTTCGTCTTTCTCAACAAAGACCAGGCTGTATTTACCCACAAAACCCGGCCCCGCCTGCCAGCAAAAAACGCCTTTGGTGGTATCAAGATAAGAGCCAATAGGCAGTGCCCTGTATTGATCACCTACTTTCATCCAGCCGGACAGCTGACTACCACGGCTGAAATGGAACTCAACCCGTTCCGTCTCCCTGATCTCAACTTTTATATTGCCCTTCCTATCGGGATAAATCCTTTTAATTCCCGCTCCCACATTATTCTCATATCCTTTTACAATTCCTACAGGTGCTAACGCGTCTACATCTATATCTCCCACAACCCCTATACCCTGCGCCATGCTCTCTGTACTTGGAGCTGAGCGCTGTGATGAGTTCTGGATCATAAAATACCGGCTGCCAATACCATCGGAGTTGCCGGCACTATCCCTGGCGGTCCACTGGATGGTATGGACACCGTTCTCATAAGCAGTGGTGTCAAGATAAAAATATCCAATGGCCCCGTTGCTGTTGGCATATCCGGGGAAGAGCGCAGCAATGTCGGGCCGGTACACATTGTAAGTGGGGTGGCCTATATTGACACCATCCACCCATACATCAATGGTAGAACCGTCTGCCGGAATACTGTTGGGTTGGGGAGTCAATACCCATCCCCAGTTGATGAAATCGGAACCGGATGCCGTGCCGCCCTGTGTCGGGGTGTCAATGGCCCCAAAGGGTTTTACCGCACTGGCATTGTCCACCGTCACGATTTTGGAACCCAATGTCACCTGGTGCCCTTCCACATCCGTGGCAATCGCTTTAATAGTAAAAGTACCGTTGCCGCCGTTGGGAAGAAAGTTGGTGAGCATCATGTATCCCCAACCGGCTTTATAATTATTGGGATAATCGGGATAGGCCTGTTCCACATCCGGCCGTGCTCCTTCCACGAATACCGCATCGCCGATATAAACCAGTGAACTGCCGCTTTGCCGGTAGAGCTTCACACTTTGCACACCGAGGTCATCCAGTACCCAGCCGGTGAAGGGTACACTGCTCATGATGGTAGAGTTATTGGTGGGGGTTTCGTAATTTCCGAAAGGAATAGAAGATTGACCCGCGTAGTATTTATTCAGGGTGACGGATATAGTTTGGGGACTGTTGGAGGCATTGGCAGCGGATACCGTAATGGTGCCCATGTGGGTTCCCGCGGAAAGCCCAGCAGCATCCACGGAAACCGTCACCACAGCATCATCGGTGCCGGAAGTGGGAGAACAACTCAACCAGTTTTTATCCGTACTGACCGTCCAGTTAAGAGGATTGGGCGAATTGTTGGTGATAGAAAAGGTCTGATCCCCGGGGGTACTGCCGGCAATCACTCCGAAGGTTAATTGGCTGCGATTCAATACAATCGCCAGGTCCGGTGTGTATTCCACTTTGTCTACCCATCCACAATCTGATCCGTATGTATAATAAGCGTTTTTTTCATAGCTCCATTTTAACGTATGGGTGCCCTCAGAGATGGTGTAGGTTCTCTGATGCCAGGTGCTGTAAGAATAGGTTCCACTGATGGAGTTTTTTAACTCGCCGTCGATATAAAATTTTAAGTAATCGGAGTATGA
The DNA here is from genome assembly GCA_011772425.1 of Candidatus Aminicenantota bacterium. GTDB lineage: Bacteria > Acidobacteriota > Aminicenantia > UBA2199 > UBA2199 > JAKAGC01. The sequence goes on along the minus strand of WVZO01000232.1, from coordinate 11,788 downwards.
AGATGATACTTTCCACCAGAAACTTAATTGACCGGGACCTATAACAGTGGTCTGGATATAGGTAGATTGAGAGTGGCTGATGGCACCGCTTTGCACGGCATCGTCATCATAATAATAATCAGCAGTCTGCTCGAACCAGTCGGCATTACCACCGGTGACCCAGGTTAAATCACAATTGTCCACCCCACCGCAGATGGTGCCGAACTGGTAAGTTGAAAACTTGCCTACAAAAGCATCTACATCTCCATTGATGGTGTCCTGGTAAGCATTCTCATCGGGGAAATCGGTACTTTCCGTATAACCTGCCGCATAGATGTTGCCGCTGCTGTCCATGGCAATTCCCCTGCCGTGATCCAGGTTACCGCCCCCCAGATACGTGGAGAAACTCAAACTGCCGCCATTGGGGGAAAGCATGGAAACAAAAACATCACGATCTCCATTAAATGTGCTTTGATAGGCCCGTTTGAGTGGGTAGTCCGAACTGGTTGTATAACCAACTATACAGGCATAACCGGAACTGTTTAATGTCACATGGGCTGCCGCATCCGACTCCGATCCTCCCAGGTATGTCGAGTACTCCAGCGTGGTACCAGAGGTGGAAAACCGGGTCAAAAATGCATCTTTTTCTCCGCCGCCAGAGGTGTCTTGATAAGCATTCTCAGTAGGGAAATCAGTGCTGTAAGTATCTCCGGTCACATAAGCACTACCGCTGCTGTCCACGGCGATGCCGTAGCCTGAATCGTTGCCGTTTCCCCCCAGGTAAGTAGAGTAGATTAGATTGTTACCTGAAGAAGAAAGTTTGGTCACGAAGACATCATAGGTTCCGCCGCCGTGAGCATTTTGATAGTCATTGTGCCTGGGGAAATTGGTACTGCTGGTGCGGCCTACCACAAAGGCACTGCTGCCGTTCACGGCAATGCCGTACCCGGTATCTATACCGTTGCCCCCCAGGTACGTGGAGTAAGCCAGGCTGCTGCCGGAGGAATCGATTTTGCTCACAAAGGCATCACGGTTACCCCCGGCAAACGTGTCACTGTATGGGTTTTCAGTGGGAAAGTCGGTACTGGTAGTACGGCCGGTCACATAGATGTTTTTGCTGCTGTCCAGTGCAATGGCGTATCCATTGTCATCACCGCTTCCCCCTAAATAGGTAGAGTAATCCAGGCTGCTGCCGGAAGAAGAGAGCACGGTGACAAAAACATCCCTGTCTCCACCGCCGTAGGTGTTTTGATAAGCACTTTGAGTCGGGAAGTCAGTACTGGAGGTTAATCCCACCACATACGCCTGACCTTTGCTCTCTACCTGGATGCCTTCCCCTGAATCAACACCGCTGCCGCCCAGATAGGTGGAATAGACCAGGCTGTCTCCAGACGGGGAGAATTTGGTCACAAAGGCTTCCCTGTCTCCACCAGAGGTATTTTGATAGGCATCCTCGGTGGGGAAATCAGTGCTGTAGGTGTCTCCTGTCACATAAGCACTGCCGCTGCTGTCCACGGCAAGTCCGAATCCCCTGTCGTCCCCACTGCCGCCCAGGTACGTGGAGTAAGCCATTACCACAGGATCAATGATCAATTCAAGGGTTGTATCGTAATGCCCTACCTGGAACCCATACATATTGGCTTTGATTTTCTTAAAATCAACAGTGACTGCAACTTTTTTCCCCTTCACCACCTGATAACTAACCGGCCGTTTGTGGGTGAATTCTCCCCATTGGGTTTCTATAATAAGGTCTCCATTCTCATCAATCCGTGTACCTTTTACATTTTGGTATTGGAAACGGATGTTATCCGGGTCTCCCCCGGGCTTTACCATCCAATCGTATTCGATCTGCTTTTCGTTTCCATATAGTTTCAGTTCAATATTTGGGTACAGGTTTTTGTACAACACCGCTTTCGACGTCTTGATGTTGGTTAGCCATTTTGATTGATCATTCCCTTTGAAATAATTCACCTTGTGCCCGGTCATTGCTAGTGGAACTATTCCCGGGTTCCTGCCGGCACCAGGGAAAACCAACCGGGCCACATCCCGTTTAGCAGTCCCCTCTTGAGAGGGGTGGCCGGAGGCCGGGGTGTGTACGCGATCAAATACCAACCCCTTTTTGGTCAGCCATAATGTATAACCGGGTGTCCTGGCATAAAATTGTGCTTCTTCATGCATTTGCCCCTTGTTGGGAACGAAGTAAAGGGGCATCGCCAGGGATTGAAAATTCGGCCTCTGGACAGCTAATGAAAAGGTTTTGATCTCCGGCAGTCTGGCGTCGGAATCATAGATCAGGGCTAATCCCCACAATACAACAAAACCAAAAACAAGTAAACGTTTCATTTTTCGACTCCTTTTCGTTTTTTCCATTAAAATAGCACAAAATGCCGGGCGATTGGTTAAGTTGTATAGTACTTTACCCTTTTTTTTCAAATGTTGAATTAGAAAAGGTTTTGAGATGTAAATATTTATAAAGTTTTACTTTTTTCCTTCCCTGTATTGGGAAGGCGTCATTTTGGTGTATTTTTTAAAGGCATTGTAAAAGGCGACTTTTGTATTAAATCCCACCTCGAAAGCCACGGCAATAATTTTCAACTGGTCCCCCCTGGGGGATGCCAGGATCTGTTTGGCTTCTTCGATCCGATAATAATTGACAAAGTCTGAAAAATTCCGGTTCAATTTCTCATTGAGTATCTGGGAAAGCAGGTGAGGGGAGACAGACAATCTTTCCGCCAATAGCTGCAGCGAAATATCCGCATCACGATACAATTTCTCTATTTCCATCAGATACGTGAGCTTTTTGATACACTCATCGGCAAATTGTGGAGTCAACGGAGAACCTTTATACTTTTCCTGTCTTTTAAAGGGTTGTTTTTTATAGATATAAAAAACCACAGCCACCAGGAGGATAAATATAAGAATAATGAGTACTTTAAAGAAAAAGGTTTCATGAAAAAGGGATTTAAGAGTAAACCTCATGGAAACTCCGGTGCGATTCCACACCCCCTCATAGTTACTGGCGGTCACCTTGAAGGTGTAGGTGCCAGGTGCCAGGTTCTGGTACCGGGCCCTTCGTTCGTTTCCCCAGGGCAGAAATATCCATTCGTTGTCAAATCCTTCCAATTGATATTTGAATTTAATTTTTTCCGGGGAAAGAAACGTTGGGGCGGTAAAATGGATGCGGAGGTCTGTTACACCTTTAAACTCATATACTTCCTGGTGGAGTGGAATAGACTGCTCCTCAGCAAAAACCGCTTCGATCACCACTGGCGGAGGGACTTTGTTGATTTGAATCTTCTTCGGGTTTACGATAGAGATTCCTTTTTTGGTGATGAACCAGAATTCACCGTTCCTGGTTTTGATGGCAGAGTGCCTGGAATACTCAGTATTGAATTCCATGCTTTTCAAACCATCGGATACACCGAAAGATGTGCAATTGAATCGATCCACGCCGCCGTCGGCAAACCGGTTCAGTTCTTTTTTGCTAACGCGAAGAATACCGCTGTCGCTCATTAACCAGAAATTTTCCTGCTGATCTTCAAAAAACTGGTAGATAAAATCGGTGGCCATACCATTGGCAGTCGTATAGGAAATGACGGTGCCGTCCCTGAGATTAAACCGCTTCAACCCCGCCCCATGCGTGGCAATCCAATAAATCCTCTCCCCTACTTCTGCATTTTCAGCAGAACGGTCTTCATAGATGCAGGTCACAGAAATACCCGGCAAGTAATGGGTCATGTTTTCTTTGGCTATTTTACCATCTTTCAGAATAGTAATCCCTTTATCCGTGGCAATCCAAATATTTTGATTTTTATCTTCATAGACATTGTGAACCACTTTGCCTGATAAACCGGTCCGGGAATTAAACGATTCCAGGGCATGGTTACCTTGAGGGATCATACGGATTACACTCACCCCGTCAAAGGTGCTGAACCATAGATTGCCCTGGCTGTCCCTGGATATCGATGTCACCAGGTTGTCTGCCAGGCCTTCCCGGGTAGTCAATTGCACAAAGGTTTCATTTTTCTTTTGAAAAATACCTTTCCCATTGGTACCCAGCCACAGGTTTCCTTCCGCATCCTCGACAAATGAAGTGATACCCGCACCAGAGACTGCCGGAGGCTCTATCGATTCGATAAACTCACTGCCCCGGCAGCGGAATAATTTCCCACCAAGGGTACCGATCCAGGCATCGCCGTGCCGGTCTTCAAACACGGAAAGAAGAATTTCTCCCTGGTGGGCTTTAAGCGGCTCATAGGATATGAATTTCCCATCTTTCAACCGCTTGATTCCCGAGTTGTAGGTCCCTATCCACAAACTCTTTTCTCTATCTTCAAAAAGACAGGTGATGATGAAGGGGTTCAACAAATTTTCAAACTCAATGGTGCCGTCTTGTCTTTTCTTTAGGCGATTTAATCCCTTTAGCGTTCCTACCCAGAGATTTCGGTCACTGTCTTCAATAATATGGGTTACATAGTCATTGGCTAAACCATCCCCGGCACTATACCGCCGGGTCCCTTTGTCCAGTACCCTGAATAAACCGCTATTGGTACCGACCCACAATTCTCCTTTCCGATCCTCATACATGTTGATAATGTGGATATTGTCCCTGTCCAGACCTGCAATAGGATATTTAAGAAATTTCCCATCCTTGTATATAAACACCCCATTTTCACGGGTTCCAAACAGTAAATTACCTTTTTGATCTTCAACGATGGCATTAATTTTTTTGCCCTTCAAGCCATGAGATTCATTGAATGTTGTAAATTCCCCGTTAGTAAACCGGTTCACATAACTGGCAAAAAAACTAATCCAGAGATTCCCTCTCATATCATCTTTTATGCGGCGGATGCGGTCCCTGGTGATCCCGTCGGCACTGGAAAAAGCGTTAAACTGAGCGGACTGGTACCGGTATGAAGTTAAACCCAGGGAACTTCCAATCCAGAGGGTTCCTTCTCTATCCACAAATAGGGCGTCCGGGATAGGGTTTTCCCGGGGCTCAAGCCCCGCCGCCCTGGCAAAATGAATGGTTGAGAAGTGCATGCCGTCAAATCGAACCAGGCCTTTGGCTGTGGCAATCCACAAGTAACCATCCCGGGTTTGGGTAATGGAAAGAATCGTATTGGAGGGAATACCATCGGATATCTCCCATTTATCCACAAGGTATTGATCAACCGGTTTATCAGGATCTAATCCCCATAATTGACAGCAGAATAATGCGGCGATAATAATTACACCCCACACATGCCGTGTTGAACAAGGAATTCTCTTTAATTGGCTTTCCATACTTACTTTTTATTCCTTTAAAATGGAATAATAAAGCAAATGAAGTGATATTTCAATAGAGTTTGGACATTTTTTGAGTTTTTTTTGCTTTTCCCTGTAAAAAAACGGCCAGGAAGGGATTTTCTATTTCCCTTTTGAACCTGGCCGATTTTTTGCATGTTCACCTGGCAAAAACAATAAACAGTGCTCAACAAAAAATAGGCATGGATGTGGTTCCCACCCTGGAACCACCCTTGACTGTTTTTTGTTCATTCTTATCCAGCGTAGTAGTAAAACTTTTAACCTCGATTGTTTCAAGGAACAATTTTTTTTCCTCTTTCATTTTGTCCTCCTTTTCATTGTTACATTTTATTTTTTCTTCCTTAATCCGTAATTATGTGTTTGGGCATCACATATTACGTTCAATAGGAGGCAATTATTGTGCCAGGTTGAATAAAACATCTCTCATTTATGAAAAACCTTGATATATAAGGATATTCGTTAAATACGCCGGTGGGGAAGCCTGTGAACAACGTACAAGAACAATATGAACCGGATATGAACCTGGTTCACAGGAATTCGCTTGTTCACAACTCGGACGAGCCGGAACCAAAAAGATTATTTTAACCACAGAGGCACAGAGGACATAGAGTTTTTTATATAAAAATTTCTTCTCTGTGTCTCTGTGGTAAAAAAATATTCTGCCGGAAAATAAAAAGGAACATGTAAGATATTTCAAAATTTGTGAAACACAGGTCTATTTGTCTGATATGGTTTTTTCACCCTGGATGTAACTGACATCACCCCCATACACGTCCCTAACAGCAAGAGAAATGGTATAATGAGCCGGTTCCACATACATCTCAACAAGATATGGATAATTACTTTTGATGGCAATTTCATAATCTTTAGCCGGTATTTTTATCTCTTCTGATAATTCCCGAACAGGAGATATAAGCCCTTCCGCATCCTTTAAAATGGTGTATACCTTAATTTGCCCGAAGTAATCATTCTTTTCTTTTCGAGGTTTTAATACTAAATTTTTTATGGGTATAAGTAGCTTTAATGTCAACTGCAGCTTATTGGATATAAGCATTTTTTTCAACGGCAAAATCTGCACCATTACGCCCATGGGGTTGTACTGGCTTCTCAGGAACAGCCGCGAAGAAACATTCTCTTTGATTTTCTCGTCCTGGGAAATTTGCTTATATCCCTCCCGAAACCGCACATCATATTTTTCTTCANNATCATTGGTATTAAGAATGGCAAGCCCCCCGGTGTCCTGGGCCATAAGTTTAAGGGCGTCGCTTTGTTGTCTTAAGCGGCTCCTGAGCATCCCGGAGCCGCGCCCGAAAATATCCCAGCCGGCCTGTTTATCTGCTGAGAGAACCATGCTCTCCAGTCCCCGGGCATTGATGGGGTAAAGGGTAATCTCATTGGCATTGCACCTGGCGGTCAAATCCTTAAACGTCCGGGTGGCATCATAGTCCATGGCTTCAGACCCGGCATTGCCCTTGGGGAAAGCGCTGTCTATGTACCTAAACGCCTCATCTGCCGGGTTTAAAGGCAGTCCGTCGCTGACGTAAATCAGTATTTTCCTGCCTTCCAGCCCCACCAAATGATTTACAAACGCACCCAGGGACTTCAGGGAAAAATTCAGGTCGGTTTGCTCAACCTCGACATAACTCCTGGCAAGACCCATCGATCTCTCAAAACCGGTGAGTTGATCCATTGGCTGTGTTTCTTCAACTATCCTGCCTAATTCCCTTTTTAAGTCTTCCCTGGCCCTTCTTCGTATCATCGCCTGGCCGGAGCGTTTTTTTGCCTGCTGTAAAGCCAGCAAAAGCAAACGTTGATTCGACGTGAATTTCTGCAGGATTTCAAATCGTTGATCCAGGCTGACCACCATTCCCAGGTTATTGCTGTCGGGAGTAAAATTATTTTGAATAAACGCCTCTAACTTTTTTATACCCCAATTTCTATTCAGGGGATGGAGATGCCAGTTGTCAAAATAAATAATGATTTTATTCCTGACCTGTTCAGGTGCGGTGCTTTGGGGCGGAGGCGGGGTGGGCTCCTGGAGTTTACCGCTCTCTTCTTCGGGACCGGATACATAAATATCCATTCCCTTTACCTCATAAAAATTAGTCAACTTTTGGGGCCTGCCATCTTCATAAATTCTAAAATTTTCCGGTTTAAGACCGGTGACTCGATTCCCTGCTTTATCGGTCACAATAACTTCAACTTTGGTAACACGAACCTCCACTTCATAGGTAAGCTGGGAACTTTCATCCTGGTCCCGGTTACCCTGCTTATCGCTGCTTCCCGGTTCCCGGGTTGAAGCATATTGACTGAAAAGAAACAAGACAAGACCGCTGATTAAAACATTAAGAATGAATTTTTTAATTGCCATTTTTCATCCCTCTTCAAAAACTCGATAAAAAAAGAGGCCGGCACGTATTTAAACTCTTACCGTGCCGGCCTCTTCACTATTCAATCTTCATACTTCTTCTGACTTTACCCGCAGGTTAGAACCTGATCCTGGCGCCGAGATAGAATCTCATGGGCAGCAGGAGTTCGGTTATCTCCTGGAAAGCCCAGGATTGGTCATTGCGGGCGTACTGTTCTTCAAAACCGGCCTGGTTGTTGGTGATATTATAAATATCCAGGAAGAGATCGAGGAAGATCTTTTGCGTCAGTTTTAACCGGTAGTTGAACTTTAAATCAATATGGTAATATTGGTTGGTTTGCTCCTGTCCGGTCTTGGCATAGGTGCCGTCATCATATTGCCAGTTGTAATAGATGCTGTAACGTCCGGGCAGGAAGTCATAGGATTCAGTGTAAATATACCCTGAATGCCAGTAGAACAGGGCACCGATATCCAGTCCGAATTTCGTTTTGTAAGTACCGTAGATTTTAACTTTGTGAGGAATCGTACCGGGGGTCGGACCCAACATCCATTCGTTTCTGGGATCAAGTTCGATAAAATCACCCTGGAGGTCGGCATTACCGTCAGACTGGCTGTTTCCTTCCGAGTTCTTGTAAGAATACTGGAAAACGATGTTGGAACCATTTTTAAACCGCTTGGAGAGCTCAAAATCAATACCCCAAATATCTCTTTTGGCACCGATAAGGTTAGAGAGGAAGTAGTTTGCCCCAGCCGGGGGCCCTTCGGGTGGATAGCCGAAATCTGCATAGGAAAGATCGAGGTGTCCCCAGGTGGGATCACCTTCATAATGATCCACATAGGTAAATAGATCATAGTCTTCAATGATATTCCTATCCTGGCGCATATAGGCCTGGGTGGCAAGTACAAACCCTTTGCCCAGGTCAACTTCATGGGTTAAGGAGAATTCCTTGCCGATACCGTCCTTGGTATTGGGCGTCCACACACAATCCCTGAACTCTGCCGAACCACGGACACGATAGGTGTACCAGGCATTATTGAGCCACATTTGCTCGTGGGTGACTCGCCCGGAAATGTTCCCGGCAAAATGGATCATGCCGAAGGGCATGGGATCGGAGAAATGTCCGTAGAAGGCGGTTAGCTTCTGGGTGCCTTTGCCGCCGATATCCCAGACCACGCCTATCCTGGGCAGCACCACCCAATCCATATTGAGAATCGTGCCGCCTCCGGAGTCCCGGTACCGGTGATTCTCTAATCTCACCCCGGCATTGACAGTAAAGAAATCACTGATTTTCCAGTCTGTCATGACGTATCCGGCTAAGCGTTTGGCTACAACCTTATTTTCTCCAAGGATCTCGTCCATAATCCTCCAGAAGTACAACGAGTTTCCCTGCTCATTCAATGTGGTAAAGGTTGCTGTCATCAACTCATCGGCACTAACCGTACCATCAGCATTGAGATCAAAAAAGACAGAGGAGGGACCCCAATTATTGTTCATATAAGGAAGCAGCCGTTCATAAAATTCACTCTCAGGATAAATTCCGGCACCGAGAAGCTGTCCCAGCGTATATCCACTCAAGTTGGGGTCCAGGCCGGTGCGGTTTTCGCCAAAATCATAAGATATAAAGTCTTTATCAGCCTCGTTCGTGTACGACAGACCGGCTTTGATCCGCATGTTGCCTGGAAACCATTCAAGATTAAAACTGAATTGATCCCTGGTGTTTTTATCATCCCGGGCCGTTCCTGTATAACCGCCAAAGGTATAATCCTCGATGTTGGGGTAGGTTCCCGGCCAAAAATAGAGAGTATCCGGGATGCCGGCCTCCGGGTAGCGAGAGCCGCGCTGCCAGCCCCACCAGTAATGTCCGTAACGAAAATCCATGATGAGTTTATCTGAGAAAACCTTTTGATAATAAGCGCTGTAAACACCCGTATTGAAATCTTCCTTGCGCTGGTGGGATCTGATGATGTTTTTATCACGCTCACCTTCTACACTCTGGTCATCCATGTAACCCATTACCGTGATTGAATCATTGGGGGACAATCTAAACGAGAGTTTTCCAAATACACCGCCGCGCTTATTGACAAAGTCAACTTCCTCTTCGATGGAAGAGGCCGATTTGGAAAGATTGAACGTACTACTATCATTCCTGTACTGACCGGAAACAAAAAACCAGATCCTGTCTTTCCATAAGGGGCCGCCCAGGGTGACAGCCGCGTCTTGTTTGTTATCCTGGTAGCCCTCCAGCATGGTTTCATCTCTAAGCGGATCAGCCTTGGCAGCATTATATATACTGCCGCCATAAGGCAAATACCAATCTTTGGACTGGATATAAAAGTTTACAGACCCGGAAAATTTGTTTCCTCCGGATTTGGTCACGATGTTACCCACAACGCCTTTACCTCCGCCGTATTCAGCCGGGACACCGGAAGTCATCAGTTCTTGTTCCAGGATGACCTCGTTGTTAAAGGTGGTCAAGGCGGTTTGCGATGCCAGCCCGGTGATATTCATGCCGTCGATGAAATAATAGTTGTCACGGCTGCCCCGTTTACCTGCTGCAATTCCCTGGAGTCCTCTGTCATAGTAATTTAAGCCGCCCTTACCGGCCGGATCCTCGGGTGTATCCCGGCCCTGTGAATTGGGAACAATATTAACACCGGCTGCTAACTGCAGGTAACCGACAAAATCACGGGCGATGGGAAGAGATTCCACCTCAGCCTGGGTCACATGCTCGGCTATGGCAGATTTTGTCGTATTCACCGCAGGTAAATCGGCAGTAACCGTAACTGTTTCCTCGATTTTTGCCGTTTCCATTCCAACTTGGACCACGGTCTCCGTATCCACGGACACCCTGACTTTTGTGGAAACCACCGTTTTGAATCCTTTCAGCTCTGCTTTAACCTGGTAAAGACCCGGAGTCAGGTTAATGAACTTCGCTTCTCCATCCAGGTTAGAGATTGTAGTCCTCGTCCCCATCATAACCGGACTTGAGATGGTTACCGGGACACCGCTCATAACACCACCCTGTTCAACATCAACGATTTTAACTTTGAGAGAGCCCTTTTCAGCAGCATAGACAGTAGAAACAACCAGAATGGTGCACAATAACACAAACATAAATCGACTCAGATTACCTTTCATTTAGTTACACCTCCTATCCCTCTATATGGGATAAATGTTTTTTTTCAACACTGGATATTTCCTCTCCAGCGCTGCACAAAATTTACTGAAAACCGAAACACCACGTTACACACTACATTAATATCCATTGGAATTAATACCTGTCTGCCTGACAATCACCTCCTATCATTATAACCTCCTATCATCTATGATAGAGTTCTGAAAAGTTCTGAAACGAAATACAGCAGCATTTTTTATTCCAACTCAAAATAAAAAGCAAAAAGTTGGCTATTAGAGGAATTCCACTGATGAGGACAGTAATATTTCAAGAAAATGAATTCTTTTCCAAAATATTGGATTTTTTTCGCTTCCCTAGGAGGCTGTCCGAAAGTGCAGGGTGAACACAAGGTTCACCCCTACGTGAACCCCGGAAGCCTTGTAGGGGCGAATCTTGTATTCGCCCTTATCCCGAATTTCTATGGTTTTTGCTATTCTCGGGCGGCCTCCTAGTTTAACGATTTAAGGATGTCTTTGGCCTGAGCTGCCTTGTCGGATTCCGGCGCAATCTCTATGATTTTTTGCAAGTTTTTTTTCGCTGCTTCCATGTCTCCTTTATTAAGGTATGCTAACGCCAATTGGAAATAAGCCTCAACATAATTGGGATTCCTGGTTACGCATTTCTTAAAATAATCAATAGCCATATCCATTTGATTATTATTAAAGAGGAGGACACCAATATTATAAAATATACTATGATCTTTGAGAGTTTCTGCATCCAGTTGGTTGAAATATTTCATGCCTTCTTCAAGGTTGCCTTTCCCCAAATAGATGGCGGTGAGATTGATAAGTACTTCACGGGAGTCAGGCTTTTTCTCAAGCATTTTCTTGAAGGCTTTAACGGCATTTTCCAGGTCATCCAGTTTATAATAACAGAGCCCGATTTTCTCCCAGACGTCGTAAAGCTCTTGATTTTCTGACAGGACGTTTTGATATTCCTGGACAGCTTCGGCATATTT
>WVZO01000443.1 GCA_011772425.1 Candidatus Aminicenantota bacterium | reverse complement strand
TACAAGATATGATGATTACTGATGATTATTTCATATTTTTCTTTCCCTGTGCGGCATAACGTAACTCGAAAGGGCACCTTGCGCAGGTCAAATTTTTCATTCCTGTCCCTGGCTTTTATTTCTTCCAATGACTTTTCGAGGTCATCGGTATCTTTGCCAGCGAGATCATAATAAACTGGCTGCAAAGGATGTTCTTTTAAAACAACCTGGATAGGGTTTTCTACATTCTCCCAACGAAACATGGTTCGCAGCATTTCATTGCCCTGGATGACAGCATTCCAGGCCTGTTCAAAAATTTCATTATCGATATCCCCAACCAGGTTCAGACTTAGTTGTTCAAAATAGACATCACTTTCAGGCTCTTTTAAATAATGAAAAAGCATTCCCTCTTGCATTGGTGTTAATGCAAGAATATCAACGATATTTCTTCTCTCTAATTTATTCATTTTTATCTCTCCTAATCCAAATACGATAAAATTTTTCGCCTATCCCTTTTTTCTTTTATTTCTCCATCTGAACCAATCGTACTTTTCGTTTTTTTCTCTTTTCTTTAAATATGTATTCCTTTATGGGTTTACCGGGACCGGCGGCCACTGTTCTTAATACGTCCATATATTTATGCATCATATACTCGATTCGTTCTTTTTTATAAACTGCTTTCCTGTACTGACAATCCACCTGGATACCATTTTTGTACTCAGCCACAAACATCACGATNNCAAACATCACGATTTCAAATTTCGCATCCTGCACGTTCTCTATATGAGAAGGTTCGAACTCAAACACCTCTAATTCTTGCTCTGTGGCCCGCTCATTGAGGTTAAACATATTAAACAACAAAGGGATATCCGGGAATTTCATGTTTAGATCTTCAAACACCGACTCTAAGGGATAATCCTGGTGCTGCAGGATTTCCAGCATGTCACGGTGGACCCGACCTAAAAAAACCGGGAAGGATTCGTGTTCCTCCACATGATTTTTCATTACCAGGGTATTCACAAAGAAACCCAGGATATTTTGCAGTGTATCGTGGTTTCTTCCTGCCCCCAATATACCGGTTACCACATCTTCCTGGTTAGACAACCGTGAAAGCAGGATATTGAGAACCGCATACATCACCACAAAAATGCTGGTATTGTTATACAAAGCGATCTGCTTTAGTTTATCTTTAACTGCGTTTTCCAGGGCAAACCTGTACCCGGCACTGTCCAGGCTGTCACCGGTTTCCTGGTTGTCTTTGCGTAATTGAAGTTCTGGTAAGCCTTGTTCTATCTTTTTTCGCCAGAATTGAAGGGATTTTTTCCCCTCCAGGCCCTGCATTTGCCGGTTCTGCCACAGGGCAAAATCTTTATACTGTATTGCAAGGGTGGGCAGTTCCTTTTCCTGGCCCAACCGGTAGGCTTCGTATAACTGGTTAAATTCCTTTTTCAGTATTTCCATGGACCAGCCATCGGATACGATATGATGCATGTTAAACATGAACCGGTAATGGGTGTGTGCCAGCTTCACCAGGGCTGCGCGGAAAAGAGGAGCGGTAGAGAGACCGAAAGGCCCAAGTGCAATTCGTCGACACACCCGCTCACATGCCTGATCTACTTCTGCGAATTCCAGGTTCTTTGCTGAAAGATCAATGAATTCAAAGGACATTTCAACCTCCTTCAATACGGCCTGGAAGGGGTGGTCCTCCACCACGATAAAAGCGGTGCGGAAACTTTCATGACGCCGGACAAGCTGCTCCAATACCCGCTTTATCACATCTTGATTTATCTCCTGCTTCAAATCCACATAACCGGGCATATGAAACGCCAAGCTTTCAGATTCCATCTGGTGAAGAAGAAACAACCGTGATTGGTTGTAAGAAAGGGGATAATACTCGCGCACTTCTGCCAGCGGGATTTCGTGGAAAACCGCTGCACAAGAACTGGAAATGACAGTACCCAACACCCTGATAGTAGGATTTTTGAATATCATGGCCAGGGGGAATTTCACGTTAAGTTCCCTGTATATTCGTGAGTTCAATATAGTGGCTTTCAGCGAGTGACCACCCAACTCAAAGAAATTGTCATCAATGCCAATGGCTGGAACATTTAATACCTCAGACCAGATTTTTGCCAGTTTTTCTTCGATTTCATTCCGGGGTGCGGCATAATTGTCTCCTGCTTTAAACGCGGGAGTTGGTAGTGCCCTTCTATCTGTTTTCCCACTGGAAGTCAGTGGAATTTTAGCCAGCTTTAAAAAATAGGAGGGGATCATATAATCAGGTAATTTCTGCGACAGGTTTTGCCTCAATTCAGGTACGGATAAAGAACGGTCATTGACCGGCACAATATAAGCACATAGATACTTCTCACCCTTTTGGTCTTCTTTTGCCAGGACGACTGCCTCTCGTATTCCATTATACTTTTCCAATTGATTTTCGATCTCTCCCAACTCAATACGAAATCCCCTGATCTTTATCTGGAAGTCCATTCGGCCTATGAACTCTATATTGCCATCCGGAAGCCACCGCGCCAGGTCGCCGGTTCGGTAGAGGTAGCTCATAGTTGATAGCTCATAGCTCATAGGGATTTCTCCAGAACTGCTTGTTTTCTTTTCTCTCCTATCAGCTATGAGCCATGAGCTGTGAGCTAAAACAAACTTTTCTGCGGTTAATTCGGGCTGGTTTAAATAGCCGTGGGCTAGACTGCCACCACCAATACATAATTCACCTGCTATTCCCACCGGCTGCACGTTGCCATTTTTATTTAAAATCCATATCCGGTTATTGCTGATAGGCTTACCAAGGGGAATGTTTTCA
>WVZO01000078.1 GCA_011772425.1 Candidatus Aminicenantota bacterium | reverse complement strand
GCTGGCACGAATTCTCAGGCCTGATGTGGCGGTAATTTTAAATGTCTATCCTGTCCACCTGGAATTCTTAAAAACAGTTGAAAATGCTGCGAGAGCCAAATCCGAAATCCTGAACTACCTGGCTCCCGATGATGTGGCTTTTGTTAACGGCGATTGCCAACCCCTCATGAAAATTGTAAAAGGAAAGAATGCTGCAAAAGGAAGAAAAATCTTTTTCGGATGCACCAATAAAGCCAATGATATTCGCTTAAAGAAAATCCTGCGCCTGACGGACAATCTACCCAGTAACCGGCACACCTGGACAAAAACCAAAATGGTGGTGGATTTTTACGGCACGGAAACCGAATTTGTCACTCCCTTCATCAACCGAACGCATATCGAAAACCTCTTCATCTCCATTATTGTGGCCCATCACCTGGGAATGAAACATGATGAAATCCAGTCCGCCCTCCAATCCATCACCCCCATGTCCAACCGCGGGCAAATCCGGAAATATGAAGATGGAGATAAAGATTTTACCATTATCGATGAAACTTACAACTCCAACCCTGAAGCGTTGAAAAAAACACTGGACTGGGTGGACCGGGAATATAAAGAAACAATAAAAGGAAAAGGAGAAAAAATAGCTGTTTTGGGTGATATGCTGGAACTGGGCGAAGGGGAAGCCTTATTTCACCGGGAAGCGGGGCAATTTTTCGCAGCCCTGGATTTTGACCGGTTAATCACCGTGGGAAAGCGGGCGCTGCACATTGCCGAAGGTGCCGCGGCAAAGGGATTTAAAAAAGAGAATATCCATACCTTTGACATTGCTGAAGAAGCCGGCCAATATATGAAACAAGTAGTAAACAAGGGAAGTGTCCTTTTATTTAAAGCATCCAGGGGAATCCAACTGGAAAAAGCAGTGGAGGCATTGATACAATGAGCAGGTACATTCGTCCGGGAACAGCACTGGCAGTTGTCGGTTTTGGCAAAACCGGTAAAGGTGTGTTGGATTTTCTCCTGGCAAGAGGCGGCGTCAACGATTTTGATCTTTGTCTATACAATGATACGCCCATTGACGAACCTGCCCAACAACAATATAAACAGAGAGGCGTGACGTTCCTGGTGGGTGAGAACCAGTTCATGCGGTTGGCCGATGTGGAACGTATTGTGTTGAGTCCTGGTGTGGACGGCAGAACCCCGCGGTTTGACAGGCTCCGGCAGCAGGGGATCGAAATTATCTCCGAAATCGAATTAGCTGCCTCCTTTCTCGATGCCGGCGCCAATCCCATCATCGCAGTAACCGGTACCAATGGAAAGTCCACTACCGCCACTCTCATTCACCATATTTTAAAACACTGCGGTGTCAACAGCTTCCTGACCGGAAACATTGGCACGCCTCTCATTTCCCAGGTGGAGGACATCTCCGGGAATATAGATGCTGTGGTGGTGCTGGAGGTGTCCAGCTTCCAACTGGAAGAAATCATTGATTTCAGGCCTTATATCGGCATCCTCCTGAATGTAACGCCTGATCACCTGGATCGGTACGCCACCACAGGTGATTATTTTTCTGCCAAGTTGAACCTGGTGAAAAACCAGGAAACGTGCGATTACCTGGTGTTGAACCACGATGACCCGGTACTGCGGGAAAACGCTGATAAGGAACCGAATCGCTGGGGTTTTGCCAGGAAGTTGTGGTTTTCCCGCAGTCTCCGGCCCCCTGGAGCTGAAGTAAGCATGTGGCTCTCAGGGGAAACCCTCTATTTAAGGCTAAAAAACAACGGCCCCAAAGAGGGTGTCGGCGTGGAAAAAATCTCTCTCCGGGATAACCCGTTAAGGGGCGTTCATAATCTTGAGAATATCATGGCGGCAGTAACAACTGCCCGCCTGCTGGGGGCTGAGCCAACCGCTGTTGAAAACAGCATACCCTGTTTTAAGGGGCTGCCTCACCGGATGGAATCCCTGGGGAAAATAGGGAATGTCGAATTTATCAATGATTCAAAAGCCACCAACGTGGATGCCGCGTTAAAGTCCATCACCAGTATTCATGAGCCCATGGTGGTGATCCTGGGCGGCAAAGACAAGGGTGGTGATTTCAAGATACTGGGACCCGCTATCAAGCAGCGGGTGGATAAAGTCCTGTTGGTGGGTCAGGCGGCAGATACCATCCGCTGCCAACTGGGGTCGCTTAAAATGGAGAAGGTATCGGATTTTGATGAGGCAGTGGAAAAAGGCTGCCAAATACTGGAAAAAAAAGGAGGTGTGGTACTGCTGGCCCCGGGATGTGCCAGCTTTGATATGTTTAATAATTTCGAGCATCGAGGCGACGTGTTTAAAGAGGCGTTTTTAAGGCTTAAACAGGCAAAGCAAAAGAAAAAAAAGGATTAATGGCAAAAAAGCATGGTTAAAGATTTTAAAATCGATACGGTGTTGATCCTGGTGACAGCGCTGCTGGTGTTGTTTGGCCTGATTATGGTTTATAGTTCCACCATGATCCTGGCAAAGGAGAAATTCGGCGATAGTTTTTATTTCTTGAAAAAGCAGGTGATATGGTTAATGGTGGGATTGATTAGTGCCACCATTATCGCCTCGTTAAAACGTCCTCTCTATTTAAATAGTAAAGTGGTTATCGGGGTTTTGGTTCTTACTATCATTGCGCTTATACTGGTATTTTTCACCGGTAAAATCAATAACACTTACCGCTGGATCCGCTTTGCCGGGTTTTCCCTTCAGCCCTCTGAATTTGCCAAGATCGCTGTTGTCCTGTACCTCTCTTACATGTTGAGTCGAAAAAATAACGATGTCAACGATATCCGCAAATTGCTGTTGGTGTTAATTCCCTTTTTCATTATCGGACTATTGATCTTAAAAGAGCCGGACCTGGGAAATTTTTTATTAATCCTGGTGATCGGCATGATGCTGTTATTTGTGGCGGGTCTCAAGCTGCGGTACCTTTTTTATTCCCTCATGATACTGGTTCCTATTTTTTACGCCATCACCAAAATGTACCCGGAGAAAATGACCCGCATCCTGGCCTTCCTGAACCCCGATTCCTTTGCTGCCACTTATAATTTCCAGGTCCACCAGTCCATTTATGCCATCGGTTCCGGCGGGATTTTCGGCAAGGGGCTGGGAAATTCCACCCAAAAACTCTTTTTCCTTCCCTATGCCTATTCGGATTTTATCTATGCCGTTATTGGCGAAGAAATCGGCATCGTGGGCAGTGTGGTTGTTATCGGCTTATTTTTTATTTTTATGGTACGGGGTCTGAATATTGCCAAATACTCGGGCAACCTCCACACCTACATGCTGGTGGTGGGACTGACTTTCCTGGTGGTTATCCAGGCCATGATCAATATTTCCGTGACACTGGGCATATTCCCCACCAAAGGTCTGGCGCTGCCTTTTATCTCCAGCGGCGGCAGTTCTTTGGTGGCCTGCCTGATCATTACCGGGATCATCCTGAATGTGTCACGACACAGGAAAACGGTACTGTTAAATGATTGAATTGAGTCGCGTTAAAAAGATCCATTTTGTTGGCATCGGCGGTTCCGGGATGTCCGGTATTGCCGAAGTGCTGCACAATATGGGTTTTATTGTCTCCGGGTCTGATATCAGTGAAAGTGAAACCGTCAAGCGGTTAAAGTCCATGGGTATCACGGTGTTCCTGGGTCACAGTAAAGACAATATTAACGATGCGGAGACACTGGTCTATTCCAGCGCGGTCACCAGGGAAAACCAGGAAGTGCAGGAAGCCTTAACGCGGCGTATCCCGGTGATCCCGCGGGCCGAGATGTTGGCGGAATTGATGCGGGTTAAATTTGCCATCGCTGTTGCCGGCACTCACGGCAAAACCACCACCACCTCCATGATCGCTGCCATCCTTACCTGCGCCAAAAAGGACCCCACCTTTGTGGTGGGGGGACGGCTAAAAATCGAAGAAAGCGGGGCAAAGCTGGGTAAATCCGTTTACCTGGTGGCAGAGGCCGACGAATCTGACGGCAGTTTCCTGAGATTGTTTCCCACTTTAGCAGTGATTACCAATATTGAAAACGATCACCTGGATTATTACCAAAACATGGAAAATCTCCGCCAGGCATTTATCGATTTTGGTAATAAAGTTCCTTTTTATGGCTCGGTTATACTCAACATGGAGTGCCCCGAATCCCGGGCTATCATATCCCGGTTAAACAAACGGGTACTAACCTACAGTCTTTCCCATGACACCTTTGTAAGGGCAGAGCATATCGAAAGTTCTGTTTTTGGTGTGAGTTTTGATTTGTTGGTGGCAAATCAAAACCAGGGCCGCCTGGCATTACATGTAGGAGGCATTCACAATGCAGCCAATGCCCTGGCTGCCATTACCGCTGCCATTGAAATCGGTATGGATATCGATACCATTAAAGAGGGGTTAAACCGGTTTTACCTGCCGGACCGGCGGTTCCAGGTGCTCTTTTACTCCCCTGACTATCTTGTTGTGGATGATTATGCCCATCATCCCACCGAGATCAAGGTCACCATCGATACCCTGAAAAGCGGTGATTTTAAGCGTATCATTGCTGTATTCCAGCCTCACCGCTTCACGCGGCTGCAGATATTGATGGACCGTTTTGCCGCGTGCTTTAACGGCGTGGACCTGTTAATCATTGCACCGCTCTACAGTGCCAACCAGGAAGAAATCCCCAATGTCAACAGCGGTGTACTGGCGGAAAAAATAAAAAAATCCGGCTTTGACCAAAACAGGGTTATATACATCGATTCCTTTGACAGCATCATCCGTCATTTGCAAAAAGAAGTTCGCAAAGGGGATGCCATTGTCTTTCTCTCTGCCGGGAATTTGACCCACACGGCTCATGAGTTTGCCAGGAAAATGGAGGAAGGCCTCAAATGAGCGAAATCGTACGACTTCATCAACACAAAGCCGGTTTGGCAGGAGAAACCGAATACCTGCGGAGACGCAACAACAAAATCATCAATAAAGAGAAACGCCTGCGGGCCATCCGCATCAAAGGGCTTCACCTCTTTGTTATTTTTTCCTTATTAATAGGTGCTGCATTCCTCGCTTATAAAGTCGCCATTTCTATGTTGACCTGGGAAAAATTGAATATCAAGACCTTTGTATTAGTCAACAAACCCCTGTTTAAAGCCAAACAGGTGGAAAACCTGGTACGGGAGTACAGGGGGAATATTTTGGCCCTTAGTCTCTCCGAGTTAAGGAAGCGACTGCTCACCTTCAACGAAGTGAAAGATGTTTCCATAACCCGGAAGCTTCCTTCCACTGTAGAGGTTCGCTTTAACCTGAGAAAACCGGTTTTCCAGGTTTTCATTAATGGAAAATATAATATAATGGACAGCGAAGGTGTTATTTTATATACCAGTCATACCAGCCGCAGTGATTTGATAAGCATACGTAACATTGCCAGGAGTGAGCTTGGGGAACTTGTCCCCTATTTGCCGGAATTAAGCCGGCTTAAGAAGTCTATCCAGTATGTTAGTTTAAAAAAGCCTTACGGCATTATGTTGAAATTGAAAGGAATAAAGGAGATTTTTTATCCTGGCGAAACGGATTTTGCCAAAAAAATCAATTGCTATTTGAAGTTAAAGCAGCGTCCGTTGTTGAAGAAGTATGAGATTACCTGTGTTGATTTAAGATTTAAGGACCGCTTTTATTTTGAATACCGATAGGGAACCGGTGCAAGAGGTAAGGAGGTAAGTAATTAAAATGAAAAGCAATTATCTGGTTGGGATTGATATTGGGTCCAAAAAAATAACGACTATCATTGGTCAGGTGAAGACAGACGGGGAACAGGAAGACCTGGAAGTTATCGGTTACGGCAACACCGAGTCCCACGGTATGCGAAAAGGAGTGATCGTGGATATGAATGCCACCATCGAAGATATCCGCAAGTCGGTAAAGGAAGCGGAATTAACCGCCGGAGTAGAAATCGAGTCGGCGTATGTTAATATTTCCGGCAGTCATATCCAGTCCATTCGCGCCAAGGGAAGTATCAATATTACCGGCAAGAACCGGGAAATCACCCAGGAAGATATTGACCGGGCTGTCACCCACGGCAGCAGTATTATGCTGCCCAATGACCGTGATATTGTTCATATCTTGCGGCAGGAATTTGTGGTGGACAATCAAGATGAAATCAAAAACCCCATTGGTATGATCGGCAGTAACCTGGATATATATATCTTGATTGTAACCGCAGCCCGGTCTTCGACCAAGAATTTGTTGACCTGTTTGAAAAAGGCAAAAATCGATGTGATCNNCGGATGAAAAAGAATTGGGAGTTGCGCTTATCGACATTGGCGGCGGCACCACTGATATTGCCTTGTATGAAAAAGGAGCACTCATCTTTTCCGCCACCATTGGCGTCGGCGGATATAATTTCACCAATGACCTGGCCATTGGCACCCGTACGCCCATTGACAAAGCAGAGAAAATCAAACGCCAATACGGTTGTGGTACGGATCCCAATGCCAGGGATCAGAACATTGAAATACCCAGTGTTGGCGGCAAGAAAATGCGAATGATATCTGTTTCGCTGCTGGCAGATATATTAAAACCCCGTGCAGAAGAGATTTTTGAAATGGTAAAACGCAAAATTGAAGAAGAAGGCTTTGAAAACAAAATCAATGCCGGGATTGTCATTACCGGCGGTTCTGCTTACCTGGACGGTTTGCTGGAAATCGCCGACGATATTTTTGCTGCTCCCGTACGGGTGGGACGACCCTTTGGTCTGGGGGGATTGATTGATAAAGTCAGTACCCCGGAATTTTCCACTTCCGTGGGGTTGATTAAGTATGGATTGATAGATATGAAGGACAGGGGTGTGATTAAGAATCAGCCCATAAGCTTTTTTCAAAAGATAAAGGAATATGTCGGTTTTTAAGCATGGAGCATGCAGAAATGACCGTAGGGCGCAGCGCAGAGAGCACAGAGTGCAGCGTACGGCTTGCAGCTTGCACTACTCAAGGCACAATACGCAGTGCGCCATACGCAAGGAGCAAGCGCCCTCAAACCTCAAACCCCTTTACGCTGTCCGCCGCGCGCTTTGCGCTGCGCGCTGCGCGCTGCACGCTGTACCCCATGCCGCTTCTCCAGGTTCTTAGGAGGTGACGTTAAAAATGAAAGAAGATATTAAAATAACCTATGCCAAAGAAAAACGAAGGGGTGCTGTTTTAAAGGTAATCGGTGTTGGCGGTGGAGGTGGGAATGCCGTCAACCGTATGATTGAGGAAGGACTCCAGGGTGTCGAATTTATTGCTATCAATACCGATGTCCAGGACCTCTCCAATATCAAGCCGCCGGCCATCACCCTCCAGATCGGTGAGAAAATCACCAAAGGCCTGGGTGTGGGTTCCAATGCCGAACTGGGAATGCAGGCTGCCCTGGAAAACACCGAACTCATCATCGAGGTGTTGGAAGGAGCCAACATGGCATTTATCACCGCCGGAATGGGCGGTGGAACTGGTACGGGCGCTTCTCAGGTGATAGCCAACCATGCCTCTTCCATGGGCATTTTGACTGTGGCGGTGGTCACTTTACCCTTTGAATTTGAAGGTGCCGCCCGTATGAAAGTGGCTGAGAATGGTATCAAAAGCCTGGCGGGAAGCGTTGATGCCATACTGGTGATTCCCAACCAGAAACTCTTTGAAATCGAAGACGCCAACATTTCCTTTAAAGATGCCTATAAAAAAGTGGATGAAATTTTGTTAAAGGCAGTCAGGGGTATTTCCGATATTATCAACAGCCCGGGTTATCAAAACGTGGACTTTGCTGATGTCAAAGCGGTCATGTCGGAAAAAGGGCGGACCCTCATGGGAACCGGTGAAGCCAGGGGAGAAAACCGGGCCGAAGACGCCACCAAAAAAGCATTGACCTCTCCGCTGCTGGATAATATGTCTATTAATGGTGCCACCGGTATTCTTTACAATATCACTGCCGCCTCTGACTTAAGTCTTAGAGAGATTGGGGCCATTGCCGATATCATTAAAAGCAATGTCTCTCCCGATGCCAGGATAAAATTCGGTATTGTGGATGATGATGGTATGGGCGATGTCATGCGGGTAACCGTTATTGCCACCGGTGTCAAGGAAGGAGAAATACGATCGGATACACGTACCGGTATCGGTGCACGCACCCCTACCGGTAACCAGCAAATACACAGGATGACTACTCCTGTTAATGTTAATGTTAACCCCGCCAACATACCTCAAAACAAAGCGGTTGACGTTAACAGGGAAAAAACCCAGCAGGAAGGTAATATGGGCTATTACCTGGGAAAACCTTCACAAATCCCTTCCCAGGGAACCAACCTCACCGGGTATATTAATGAAAGCAACATCCCCAGTATGCTGCAAGACCCGGAGAGTGTGGATGATCTCCTGGATGTCCCGTCGTTTCAGAGGCCCAAAATTACCGAGAGGAAATAATGGAAATAGATGTACTGATTAAAAACATCAAAGAGTTGGTTAATCCAGCTAATGACAATATGGTAAGGGGAAATGATTTAAATACCATCAGGGTTTCCCACAACGTGTGGTTGGGTGCTGTTGGTGAAACCATTGCCTTTATCGGTTATGAAAAAGATTTTAGTAAGAATTGCACATTGTCGAAAGATGCGATGGTGATGGATGGTTCTGATTTTGTCGTGTTTCCCGGTTTTGTGGACCCTCACACGCATCTTCCTTTTGCCCATACCCGCCAGGATGAGTTCCGTTTGAAGCTGCAGGGAGTCAGTTACCAGGAAATTGCCGCCAAAGGTGGTGGCATCAAAGGGACGGTCAGGAAGACGCGGGAAATCGAAACCAACGATCTGATCGCGCAGTGTGAAACTCGCCTGGACTCCATGCTCACTGCCGGTACCACCACCATCGAAGCCAAAAGCGGCTATGGTTTGGATATGGAAACCGAGATCAAACAATTGGAAGTATTACAAGCGTTGAAAGCCATCCATCCCCTTAAAATTGTCCCCACGTTCATGGGTGCCCATGAGATACCCGAAGAATACAAAGGAAGAAACAAGGAGTTTCTGGATTATTTGATTGAGAATGTGGTGCCTGTGGTCAAAGAACGGGAACTGGCGGAATTCGTGGATATCTTTTGTGAAAAGGGTGTGTTTTCTTATGAAGACGCCGAGTACTATTTTGATAAAATCGAGCCTTATGGATTCAAGATTAAATTGCATGCCGATGAGTTTACTTCCAACAATGCCGCGCTGCTGGCAGTGAAGAAAAACGCTGTCTCTGCCGAGCACTTGATTGCCATGACCGATGAAGAGATCGAGGCCATTTCTGCATCCAATACTGCTTGTGTGTTTTTGCCCGGTGTTTCGTTTTTCTTAAAATTGGGGAAATATGCACCTGCCCGCAACGTGATCGAGAAGAATGGGATTGTGGCACTGGGTACGGATTTTAATCCCGGTAGTTCCATGGTTTCGTCTCAGTTGTTTTGTTTTCACCTGGGAATTTTCAACATGGGGCTGACCATCGAGGAAGCTATTAATACCATTACCATTAATGCCGCGTATGCCATTGACCGCCATGATGTTGTGGGTTCTATTGCTGTGGGCAAGAAAATGGATGTGTTGTTGATGGACATTCCTGATTACAGTTACCTGGCATATCATTTGGGGATTAATCCCGTGCACACGGTACTCAAATCGGGTGAAGTGGTAGTGAAGAACCGCCAATCTGTTTATGAATAATTTTTATCACCACGAAGGCACGAAGGACACGTATTTATACGCCTTTGGTGATTTTGGGAGCCACGAAGGAACACGAAGGGACACTAAGGTCCTTTAATAAAAAGTTTTGCGGGGGATTCCAAAGGGGGCGGTTTTTCAAAAGAGTCCCC
>WVZO01000538.1:20175-20366 GCA_011772425.1 Candidatus Aminicenantota bacterium | reverse complement strand
AGTACATCCCCACATATTTACGCGCTACCTTAATCACACCCGGCAGGGTCCTGGATAACCTGAACCCCAAAAAATAGATGGTAATAATCGGGAGTGCCTTCATACGGGGCTCACCATCATCATCCAGCACTTCTACCCCCTTCTTATACTCGTCCCCGAGATAATTGCGGAACCTCATAATATCGAAACCA
>WVZO01000538.1:0-20155 GCA_011772425.1 Candidatus Aminicenantota bacterium | reverse complement strand
TTCCCGGCCCTGGATTTTCGCCACAAAATCCAGGTGATACACTGTCAACTTTTGCCTTTGCTTATCCTTATACACACTCTCCTGGGCTTTCAAATCCAGCTTTACGATTTCCTCATCGAGGATCGTTGAAATCACTCCCTTAGCAATCTTGATATTCTTCATCAAATATTTAAACGTGGTATCATAAATCGGATTGGCAATAATCATGATAGAGCCTCCATGCGAAATAATAGGATAAATTTCCCCATTTGTCAACCGTCAACTGGTTTTATCTATCTCAACTTACAAGGACAACAGCCAATATTGCGATTCCTGCCTGCCTTGTTTCTCATTTTGCGGAAAGCTCCAGCTCAAGCCGGAAGCAGAAAGCTGGGGCTTGATGCTGGGGTTGGTGCTGATTTGCAGCAGATATAGTTGCCGGTGAGGAGATATTCTTTGCAGAAAGCGCTTAAGTTCAAAAGAGAAAGAATTGAGACAAAAAAGGGTGTTTGAGCTTTTCGAGAGATTTCCCGGAAAGCTGGAAGGGCATCTGATTGTAGTCGATTCTGAAAAATTCAGATTTAGAGAACTATAAAAAATCCTCCCGGAGACAAACGAAA
This sequence comes from Candidatus Aminicenantota bacterium, assembly GCA_011772425.1. Classification (GTDB taxonomy): domain Bacteria; phylum Acidobacteriota; class Aminicenantia; order UBA2199; family UBA2199; genus JAKAGC01. The sequence goes on along the minus strand of WVZO01000538.1, from coordinate 19,556 downwards.
ATAGCCACAGAGAGCACGTACCAACGAGGTCACAGAGAGTTCCTCACTCAACTTACTCACCCTACTCAACTCACTCACCTATTTTCGCAGAAGGTGCGAGAAAGGCTTCTTAAGTCGGCAGAACGCCCTTTCCACAAGGCCGCCACAGGTAAAATCACGCACTAAATTGTCCCATCAATGAAACAAAGTGTGCTGCATGTGCAACAAAATATTTCTTGCATGCAACAATTTGTTATGTGTGTGCGTTTCGATTTAAAGTGAATAAAGAAATTAGTTGCATAAATGCAGCCAATTGTCCCACATATGCGACAAGTTGTATTGTCCATGCAGCAGAAAATCGATCATGAGGGCAAACATGTTGCATATATGCTCTGTCATGTTGCATGCACGAAGAAAATTTGTTCATACACGGAGAAAATTTTTATGTTGATGCAACAAGTTTATTTATTATTACCTTAAACTGTCTTGTTAATGCAACACTTTGTCCCATATATGCGCCACATTGTTTTGTGTATGCAACATTTTTTCAAAAAAATACGAAAACCTGGCGACTTTTTTGCCCGGGAATGATATAATGATAGATTGAAAATAAAAAACAAGAACATAGAGGTTAAACAGTATGATTGCAAAAAACTTAACAAAAGAAATGGCTTACAAGCTGAGAAAAATCCGGCAAACCCTTAACGTTTCCAATAGTGTCATGGCCGCTAAATTGAGAATCGGCAGAAGTACTTACAACAGGAACGAAGAAGGCCAAACACTTCCCGGGACCCTCACCTTATTCAGACTGGGAAATTACTTTAATATTTCATTGGACTGGTTCGTTTTCAATAGGGGCTCCATGTTTTACCAGGAACAAGCCGTCGAGAACGAAAAAGACACAAACAAGGAAGAACCGGAACGCCTCGTCCCTGAGGGGTTCCTGGCCCTTCAAAACCTGGGAGACGATATCAAAGAACTCCTGGAATCCATGGAACGCATCCCCCTGCTGCGCTACGAAGTACTGGTACTGTTCCACAAATTCAAGAAAGAAAATAAAGGAATGATGGAAGAAGTGATGAGTGATAAAAAGGAATGACGGTTCCCTGAAAGGGTTTTGGGCGCCGGAAAAGAGGGTGCCCATCATTTTTGATTGTCCACTTATTTCTCGTCATTGGGCACATAATTTTTTCTTTTAAAAGTAGTAATAAAAATATCTGCCACTTCTTTAAAATCTGCTGTTGGTTCTTCGGAAAGAATCAAGCTGATGCCGCGGCCCCATTTTTCTACGAAATGAACCCGGTGAAACTGTTCAGCAATGATTTCGTTCCTTCTTTTTGACACCATTTCATGTTTAATTTGTTCAATGGTTAACCCACCGAATAAACCACCCGGATTTCTTATCTCCAATCTATCTTTGAATATGGCAATGTTTACAGAATCGTATTCATAATAATCTCTATGACAGAAGGCGTTGATTACTGCTTCTCGAAAAGCATCTTTAGAGATTTCCGGGACATCCACCCGGTACATTCCGTTCAGTTTCATCCCGATATGAATATTTTTTAAAATGTATTCTTCTGCCTTTTCAATCAAGTAAAAAACGTCTCCTGTATACTCCTGTCTGTCTATGATGAATGCAGTGGTTGTGTTGCCGAAGACAGCGCATCTTAGTTTCGCATTGGGGAAAAACCGTTCCGGTTTCTTACCAAAAAGGAAAACGGCTGTATTCGTTAGGTTTCCATTTTTTAACAAATTCAATTTTTCTAACGCATTCCGGACACCTGTGTATTTCAGGTTGGCTTCTTTAAAGAATCTCTTAATTTTTCCTGCACCAACATCTTCTATTGAAGCCTTTGGGCAAATTTCCTTATCCCATGAATTGATCCCCATCTTTTAGCTCGCCTGTCGATTTTTTAAGTTCTAACGTCTCGCTTTCACTGAATTTCATTTTTTGCCTTTAATCGTATTGTTTCACTGCATTATTTATAATATATTAAAAAGCTTCAAAAAGCAATTGTTCTTATCATGAAAGAGTAAAATTTGTAAGCCCCTTTCCTACCATGGTGGTGCTCCCAATTACACGGCCAAACGTTTTCCACCATTCAAGCATCGTCTAAAACCATAATAGGGTGCACACGCCGTGTGCCCACCAGGAATTTAAAAAGAAAGAATGAGTATAAATACCTATTGACATTCAATAATTCAAGGTGGTAAAATGCAAAGGGTAATTGATAGATTGAAAATTGAAAAATACATATCCGGGGTATATAATCATCATTGAGAGTCGAAATGGAAACAAAAAGAAAAAAGAAGCAGGATAAACAAAGGCTTGAACACATGGTAAAAGAACGGACCAAAGAAATCAATGAAAAGAATCAGCAATTGGAACATCAAACAATTAAGTTGAGAATGCAGTTTGAGAAACTCAAAGAAATAGATAAAGTAAAGTCCCGTTTTTTTGCCAATATTTCCCATGAGCTGCGAACGCCACTGACATTGATTATGGCCATGTTGGAAGAGATGCTTTCTGAAATCAAAGATAATGAACAAAAAAATAAACTGGACTTGATGTTTAAAAATTCCCGGCAGATGCTCAACCTGGTTAACCAGTTATTGGACCTTTCGCGATTTGACAGCGGTAAGATGAAATTGCATGCCGCCCATCAAAATATTGTCCTTTTTTTAAGATATACACTGGAACCTTTCCGTTTCCTGGCCCTCAAAAATCAATTAGAAATGGAGTTTTACCCCCAAGAGGAAGAAATAAATCTTTATTTTGATTTCCAGAAAATGGAAGAAGCGATAAATAACCTTTTGATCAATGCCATTAAATTTACTCCCGCCGGTGGGAAAATAACGGTATCCGTATCCGTATCCGTGGATAACAGTAATCAGCAGGATATCCGGGACCCTCAGGGGGAAGAAGTGGTGGGTGCGGGTTTTGTCAAAATATCTGTCCGCGATACAGGAATTGGAATTCCCCAAAATCAACTGCCCCATATTTTCGACCGATTTTACCAGCCTGAGGGTAAAGGTCCCTGGGAAGAAACCCTGAAAGGCACAGGCCTGGGACTCTCCTTAACCAATGAGATCATCTTGATGCATCATGGGAAAATCGATGTTCACAGCCAGGAAGGAAAAGGAACGGAATTTGTTATCCGACTGCCCATGGGCGCTGAACATCTTGAATCGGATGAAATTATTTCCCGCTCCGGGCTCGTACCCAATATCGAAATTATTCCTCCGGGTGAAGAAAAAGATAAGGAGGTAGATAATAATGGAATTTATACAGGAGAAATTCCCGTGTTTAATACCTCGGGTGCAGGCCTGGAATATTTCCCCAAAGAAACTGCTTTTGAAGCCGTGAATATTACCATGGGATTTGAGTTCGACATCCTGAATGAGGAAAATATTATTTATCAGTTATTCTCACAAGGATAAAAAGTTTGTAAATCGTCTTATCGACAATTTGAAAAATGCCGTGGATTTAAATCAGGGAAAATTAGAGATATGGATTGATAAGGATGAAATCAAAGTAGGCGACTCGATATCGAAAAAAGTAGAAGCTGGGATATGTGCCTGTGATTTTTTTTGTCTGGTTATCTCCGGCAATTCATTAGAATCCCCGTGGGTGGAACAGGAATACCGGGCAGCCTTCAATAAACAAATCACTTCCAACGGAACTCCGGTGATACTGCCTATTTTAATAGAGAATGTCCAATTGCCGTTGTTTTTAAAGGATATTCGCTGTGCAAATTTTTCAATGGACTATCAGGGTGGGCTTATGGAATTGCTTGATTCAATAAAAAACCTGAACTCCGCATGAAATGCCCTTTTTTAAAATTTAAATAGTATTGAACCTACAACCGTTTATGTTTTTGTAAAACTTTAGTTGTAGATTTTTAAAAAATTTTTTCCACCCAAAAATACGACTTTCGATGTATTGACAGGAAACCTGGATAGAATTTAAAATAAATTTTCAGCCCACATTCATTTTTAGCCCGCATTCATCCAGCAGGCTTGTACTAATATCATTTAGCCCGATCAAAAATTAAATATCATATTATAAAAGGAGGAATCATGAAAAAGTTAGTTTTAGTAGTAGTTTTACTATTCTGCTTTTCGATATCGCTCAACGATGCGCTCTTTGCCAATAGTAAGGAGTACGACAAGCAGACCGTATTGGTCAAGTTCAAGCAAAGCGTTACTAAGGCGCAGAAGAACGAGTTGGCCAGCCTGGTGAAGGGCAAGTTCAAGGACAAGAACAATGACGGTATCGATGATCGTTATCACAAGATCGCCAAAGGCCGCGTGGCCCGGATCGATCTAAAGGGAAGCGGGGACGACCCTGCAGCCGCGGCAATAGACCTGTTGAAAGGTCACCCCTATGTCGAGCACGCCCAGTACAACTACCTGCACTACAATACCGTCATACCGGATGACACACGCTTCGACGAGAAATGGGGCCTGCATAACACTGGCCAGACTGGCGGGACAGCGGATGCTGATATCGATGCCCCGGAAGCCTGGGAAATATCTACAGGCAGCCACGATGTTGTCATCGGCGTGATAGACGGAGGTTTTAACTACAACCACGAGGATCTGTCCGCCAATGCCTGGATCAACCCCGGGGAAATTCCCGGGAACGGCATCGATGACGACGGCAACGGCTATATTGACGACATCCACGGTATCAATGCCATTGCCAACGACGGTGACCCCCATGAAGGTAACGGTCACGGCAGCCACTGTGCCGGTATCATCGGGGCAGTGGGCAACAACGGCACGGGTGTCGTGGGAGTCAACTGGGCATGCTCCATCATGGGCCTGAGGTTCATCAGAAAGTCGGGCAGCGGCACCACTGCCAATGCCATCGAATGCATCAACTATGCGGTGAATATGAAAACCAACTATGGTATAAACATCCGCGTGCTCAGCAACAGTTGGGGCGGCGCTCCCTACGAGCAGATCCTGTACGATGCCATCTATTCCGCCTACGAAGCCGATATCCTTTTCGTGGTATCGGCCGGAAACAACGGCAGGAACACCGATAGTAACCCCTTTTATCCTGCCTGCTACGACGTTCCCAACGTCATGTCCGTGGCTAATACCAACCACAATGACGGTCTGAATTCCGGGTCCAATTATGGTTTAACCACCGTGGACCTGGGTGCGCCCGGTACGAATATCTTATCCACCTACAAGAGTAATACCGCCTACACAACCATGACCGGTACCTCTATGTCAGCGCCCTTTGTCGCCGGTGCCGCCGGTTTACTGCTGTCGGTGAATAATCAACTGACTACCCAGCAAATGAAAGACTACCTGATGAATTACGTTGATCCTATCCCAGCGTTGGCCGGCAAATGCGTCAGCGGCGGCAGGCTGAATATAGCCAATTCCCTGAACGCGCTCAGTCCACCGGAACCCTCGTTTAAACTATCGGCCACCCCCACATCGCAAGACGTCGAACAAAATCAAACCGCTTCCTTTACCATAGACATCGAATCTATTTTAGGCTTCTCAAATCCCGTACAACTCAGTGATTCGTCCGACCCGGCCATTAATGCCACGATTACCTTTACCCCCAATCCCGGGACCCCGGGTTCCACTTCTACCATGGATGTGGCCACTACCCTTTCTACCGCAACCGGCTATTACACCATCACTGTCACCGGCGTCAGCGGCTCCATTACCAAAACCACCTCGGTTGACCTGGAAGTCGTCCCGGAAGGCGGCTACCCCAATAACCCACCGGTTGCTAATTTCTCTACCTCAAAGAATAACCTGAAAGTGACGTTCACTGATACAAGCACAGATTCGGACGGTACGATTGTGGCCTGGAATTGGAATTTTGGAGACGGCTCCACTTCAACGATCCAGAATCCGGTCCATACCTATGCGTCCAACGGGACTTACACCGTTACCTTAACCGTCACTGACGATGATGGTGCCACAGACACGATATCCAAAAATGTCACTGTAACGAATGAAAATGAACAATAACCAGGGTATTGGTTAAAAAAAGTGTGTACGGGGTCAAGTCCAGTGTTGCCACATTCTTGATAGTACTATCAAAGAAAAGGATAGGTAGAAATTCAGAAAAGAAAAAGGGGACAGGAAAAAGATTTTTCTTGACTGCCCCCTTTTCCCCGCCTGGGTTTAGATGTATTTTCCAAGTAATGTAAATGGAAAAAAAGTTAAAAAAAATTAAAAAAGTGCCTGCCAATCATGAGTGTAATGCCCTCACCTGGGGAGTTAAAAAAATTAGGCCACAAAGGCTCACAAAGAAGAATTTTTTTTAATAAATATTTTGTGTACCTTTGTGACTTTGTGTCTTCGTGGCTATTCTCAAATCTTTTGGCTTTTCCTTGACAAACATACATGCATGTATGTATAATTGCCTTTTAATTGATTAAAGGAGACAAGGATGATGGAATCCAACGTGGTAAAAACATTAGCAGTGTCATTAATTCTCGGGCTGGCATTGGTGCTGGGCTTTACCTTTAGCTCCTGCACCAAAGAAAAGAAGGAAGCCAAAAGTATGGAACAAATTTACCGGGAAGAGGGTGTGCCGGTGCGAACGGTCACTGTCACCCCAACGGAATTTAAGGCGGTAGTGAGTTTTCATTCGGTGCTGACGGGCATCAAAGAATCCACCGCTTATGCCTCCATGGGTGATAAAGTGGAAACGATTTTTGTTAAGGTGGGGGATTACGTGAAAAAAGACCAGGTACTGTTAACCTTTCCCATGGACAGTCCTTCAGCCAAATACTACCAGGCCAAAGTGGCGTTTGAAAATGCCCAGACCGCATTCCAACGGATCGATAATCTTTATAAAAGTGGAGGAATATCGCTGCAGGACCGCGATAATGCCAAAGCCAGGTTCGAGGTGGCAAAGGCCGACTGGGACACCGTGAAACAAATGGTGAAAGTGAAAGCCCCCATTAGCGGTTATGTCACCAGGGTCCATGTATCGGAAACCGATAATGTGGACCGGGATGATCCCCTGGTAACCATTGCCCGTACCGACCGGATGAAAGCAGCCATTTGGGTATCTGAAGAAGATATTGCCAATGTAGAAGCAGGTAAACCCGCGGTTGCTTTCTGGAGGGGAAATCAAATCGAAGGAACGGTAACCCAGGTAGATATGGCCATGAATGCCGAGAAAAAAGCCTTCCGTGCTGTGGTGGAATTCGCAAACCCGGATAACCGTCTTGTTTCCGGTACGACTGTGGAGATACATATTACTACTTCCAACAAGCCGGATGCTATTGTGGTGGAACGGAAAAACATCCTGAAGGAAAAAGGAAAATATTACGTCTATGTGGTGAAAAACAATAAAACAGAAAAACGAGAGGTCACCCTCGGTAAACAGCAGGGATTGGATGTGAATATCCTGGAAGGGTTAAATCCCGGCGATGAACTGGTGGTGGAAGGCCAGATGCTGTTGGAAAACGGCAGTAAGGTCAAGGTGGTAAGAGGTAAATAAAATGTTTTTATCAAATATATCTATTAAGCGGCCCATAATGATTAGTATGGGATTGATTGTATTTTTGATATTCGGTATCCTGGCCTATTTCGGGCTTTCCCTGGACCTGTTCCCGGATGTGGAAATCGGGTATGTCACGGTTCAAACCGTATATCCTGGTGCCGGTCCCAGGGAGATCGAAAGCCAGGTAACCAAAAAGATCGAGGATGCTGTGGCAACGATTAGTAAAATCGATTGGATGCGTTCGTATTCCATGGACAGTGTGTCTATTGTTATTTTGAGATTTGAAATCGGTAAGGATGCCGATATTGCCACCCAGGAAGTGAAGGATAAGGTAGACGCCATTCTTAATGAACTCCCGGATGATGCGGAGACTCCCATTGCCGAGAAATTCGATATAAGGGCGATGCCGGTGCTGGATATTTTATTAAGTGGAAAAATGGACCTGAGGGACCTTTATGAGTTGGCGGACAAGCGGTTGGAAGACCGGTTTTCCCAGATCGAAGGCGTGGCCCGTGTGGACCTGGTGGGTGGCCAGAAGCGAGAGATCCGGGTGGAATTGGATAATCGTGTGGTGTTTGAGAATGCCATTTCCCTGGCCCGGTTGAGCCAGATTTTGCAGGTGCAAAACATGGATATGCCGGGGGGTCAGTTCCAGCAGCGTTCACAGGAGTATGCGGTTAGAATGAAAGGCGAGTTGGATAGCATCGAGGTTCTGAAAGAATTGGAAGTGCCCACTGCGTTTGGTATGAAAAAACTGGGCCGGATTGCCGATATTCGCGACACGGGTGCGGAGATCAGGGAGCGTACCACCTATTTTGATAATTTCAGGAAATTTAAACAAGCCAATGTCGTATTGATGTCTATTATCAAAAGTGTTGACGGCAATACTGTGGATATAGCCCGGGAATTCCGGGAACGCCTGCCGGGAATCGAAGCGGATTTGCCAGCCGGGTGTAAATTGTCCATGACCAATGACAGATCGGTTTTTATTGAAGCCTCGGTTGAGGATACATTGGGCAACATCTTCCTGGGGATTCTTCTCACCGGTTTGGTATTGTTATTTTTCCTGCACGATCTTCGCTCCACCATTATCGCGGCCCTGGCCATGCCTTTTTCTATCATTTCTACGTTTTTACTGCTGCAGATTTCCGGGTTTTCCTTGAATATCATGACCCTCATGGGATTCTCTACTGCAGTGGGTATCCTGGTCACCAATTCTGTGGTGGTCCTGGAGAATATTTTCCGCCACAAAGAGCTGGGACTTGACCGGCGGGGAGCCGCGGGCAAGGGAACGGCAGAAATCGCTGTTGCCGTCATTGCCTCCACCATGACCAATATCGTGGTGTTTTTACCCATTGCCTCCATGACCAGCCTGGTGGGACAGTTCTTTAAAGAATTTGCTCTAACGGTTACGTTTGCCACCCTGTTTTCTTTGCTGGTTTCCTTTACCCTGACTCCGATGTTGGCATCGTTGATCATACCGGAAACCGAAGCCAAAAAACACCCCATCGGTCAACGATTGGAAAAGTTGTTTCGCCTGGTGGAGCGGGGTTATCAGAAAATACTGGCCGTGATATTGGCTAACCGACTCCGCAGTTTCCTGGTGATTGGCGCTTCGTTTTTGTTGTTTATATTAAGTTTTTTCAGTGCAGCCCGGGTGGGGTTTGAGTTTATGCCCTCCCTGGACCAGGGGGATATCCGGATGGACGTGGAGCTGCCCCAGGGTTATAACCTGGAAGAAACAGCAAAACTGGTGGGGAAGATCGAAGAAAAGATAGAGGCCCACCCGGAGGTGAAGCACATATTGACGCAATTGGGTTCCATCAGCGAGACCGATATCGGCACCAACCTGGCCAATATCATGGTGAAATTGGTGGATGCGGAAAAACGGGAAATCACCAGCATTGAAGCGGCCAATCTGTTTATTCAAGAGCTTTCCGACATCCCCAATGCCCGCATTCGGGTGGCGGCGGTTTCGCCCGGCGGCGGCGGCGATGCGCCTATCCAGTTCTTCTTAATGGGGCAGGACGTGGATCAATTGGAAGTATATAAAAATGAGATCATCGCTAAAATCAAAACCATTGACGGACTGGTAAACCTGACCACAAGTTCTCGCGCCGGGAAACCGGAAATCACCCTGGCCCCAGATCGGAAGAAACTGGCAGATGTGGGTTTGACCGTGTTTGATTTAGCCATGACCCTGCGCAGTGCGGTTGAAGGAATCGAAGCCACAAAATATAAAGAAGCCGGGGAGGAATACGATATCCGGGTAGTTATGAAAGAGGACTCCGTGGATACACCCGAAGAAGTGGGAAATATTGCCGTGGCAGCAAACACCGGTGTTTTTCGTCTCTCGCAGCTGGCCAAAGTGGAATTTACCGAAGGGTACAGTAAGATATTGCACAATGATAAATTTAAAGCCATTGAGTTTACCGGTTATACAGCACCGGGTTATCCCCTGGGGGATGTGGTGGGGAAAATCTGGGAACGAATCGGTGAAATGCAATTTCCCGGTGGATACAAAGTGGACTGGGGCGGTGAAGTTAAAATGATGCGAGAGGCGGGCGTCGATATGCTGCGAACCTTTATTATTGCTTTCCTGCTTACCTACATGTTGTTGGCCGCCATCTTGGAAAGCCTCACCCAGCCCTTGATGATACTGGGTACGGTTCCCATGGCGTTAATTGGGGTTTTCGTGGCCCTGGATATTACCGGCAAAACCATGAATATCATATCCATGATGGCCATTGTTATGCTGCTGGGAATCGTAGTGAATAATGCCATCCTGATGTTGGATTATACCAATATTCTCAGGAGGGAAGGCAGAGGGGTAACCGAAGCCCTGCTGGAAGCCTGCCCTACGAAGTTGAAACCTATCCTGATGGCAACCATTGCTGTTATCCTGGGTATGCTGCCCATGGCATTAGGAATCGGGGCGGCAGGCAAAGAATTCCGGCAGCCCATGGGCATTGTCAGTATCGGCGGATTGATTGTCTCGTCTATCCTGACTTTGGTGGTAATTCCTTCTATCTACAATTTGACCACCCGAAGAAAGCAGCGAAAAAAATTGGCGTTGAAGAAGTGAAGGATAAAGGAGTGAATAATGCAGAGTACACATTTAGATATACAAACACATGCCGGTAAAACAAACAGGCGTTTAAACGCAGCGATTCATTTTGTGTTCATCTTAATGCTCGGTTTCGGGCTGCTCCAGGCAGAGACCTATGACCTGGAGACGTTTCTCAACAAGGTGGAAACCCACAGCAAAGATTTAAAACTGGCCAAAAAAGACCTGGATATGGCAAAGGTCTATAAAAAAGAGGCGGTCTCCACGGCCCTGCCAGAAATCAGGGTGGACGCCGCTTATAAACGAAACCTGAAAGACATATTTCTCTACATTGATTTTCCTGATTTTGAGACGGGTGAGATGACCAACCAGAAATTCAAGATCAATTATAGAAACGAATACGGTCTTTTAGCCAGGGTGAGCCAGACGGTCTTCAGTTTTAAAGTGGGAAACGCGTTGAAAGCTGCCAAACAGTACAAAAAACTCACGGATTTTATTTACCATGCCAAACATCAAACCATTGTCAAATTTGCCAAAAAAGCTTTTTATCAGACCCTGCTGCTGAGAAAAGTATGGGAAGTGAGCAAAGCTTCCGAGGAGAACGCCCATGGCAATTACCTGGACATGAAAAAGAAATTTGACCACGGCCAGGTCTCACAGTTCAAACTTTTGCAAGCCGAAGCGCGCTGGCAGAATGTGGTCCCGGAAACCACCAGGGCCAAACGAAATTATGAATTGGCCCTGAACACCTTAAAGAACATGGCAGGGATTCCAGCTCGTGAAATCATCGAACTGGAAGGGGATTTTGACCGGGTACCTGCCGTGCCTGTTATGGAACAATTGGATACGGTCCTGGACAGGAGACCGGATTTCAATGCCCTGGTGTGGGAAGAAAAATTGAGAACTACCGGTGTCAAATCCGAAAGGGCCAATCGGCTTCCCAGTCTCAGTTTAGACCTGATCTACAATTTCAGCTCTCTTTCCGACTACTTTAAGTTGGAACGCCAGAATCACAGTTATATTATTGGTTTAAATCTATCGATTCCTATTTTTACTGGAGGATACATGCAGGCCCAGGTGAAAAAGGCAAAGATTGAACTGGAGAAAGCCCGGATAAAGATCGATAAAGAAAAAGAGACCATTTATAACGAACTCGTGAATATCTATCTTCGGTTGGAGGAGGCCCATAAGCGAATACAGTCGGCAAAAAAGACCCTGGAGACAGCTAAGAAAGCCTTTGAGATTGCGGAGGTTACTGCAGCCAATGGTCTGGCAACGCAGTTGGAATTAAAAGATGCGCGGGTGGTTTATGATCAGGCCCGGTTAAACCGTTATGCTGCCGCATATGATTACCTGGATGCCTATTTTGATTGGCAGCAAGCGGTAGGAGTAAGAAGTAGGCAGTAGGCAGTTGGTAAGAAGTAAAATGACCCTAATGGGGTACGGTGACTGAAGCATAGTAACACAGGCTGACCGTGTATGAAAAGTTTTTGGAAGTCCAGAAACCTTTTTTCAAAAAGGTTTTTGGCCGCCGGAGGCACAGGAAGTTCTGACAGAGTTCTAATAAGAGGTCAGGATGGGCAGGCAGAAAGTTTTATGATTTTTTTTTTATTTTCTGCCCATCCTGTAGATAAAAATAGGGGGGTTAGTAGATCCGCACGGAGGGCATCAGTTTTTTCAGAGTGCCCGTGCGGTACGAGAGATCGGGTGGGATAAGGCATCCTTCGGATGTATTTAGAACGCCTTCAGCGACGGATTATTTACCAGGCACCTATTTCGTTTCCATTTTTATATTAATTTTCAATTTCCATAGTTCGGGAATAGTCCTCCAACGTTCGTGGATAGTCCTCCAGGGTTCGTGGATAGTCCCCCAATGTTCGTGAATACTCCTCCAGCCCTTGCCCTTATGCACGGCTGATGAACGTTCGATCACAATAGATAAGGTCTCAAGGAAGAAAAACGTGGTTCCAGGCAAAACCAGTTTTATCAGTATCTTCATGACAGTCGTTAACTTTTTTCCCAGGAGGTTGGTACCTTTTTCGTACGAGGTCGGTACCTCAAAAACAGTTGGATCGTCTAAACCGTTGATATTATTTAATTTCAAGCTGTCGAACCTGGTACCTGATTTTAACCAGCCTGGTACCATGAGTTGTAAGAATTTAATTTCGCCTGTCCCCAACTTGTGTCCCCAACTTGATTTCGACTCTCCCCAAGCCGGCCAAGCCACAACCAAAAAGAACCTGTCTTGTCCGGGAAATTCCAAATTACAAACAAAGGGGTGTCCTTCGGACGGATTTTAAACGCCTTCGGCGAGGGGCACAAAGTGATCTTTTCGACTGTCCACAATCTCAATTAAGAAAAGGCAGAATACCCTTGAGGAAGAGGGGGGCCTGCTGAGTAATTCATTAACCAGCACGAGGTTTGAACCAGGCTCTTTGATGACCGATAAGATTCAATTATCTATTATATGTATTTGATCATTTGCACGCACCGCCCCCTTTTTTATTGTATTTCAAGTAAATAATCAGTCAACGATTGCTTACATATCCCTGTTTCATCAGTCAACAATAGTTGACTGTACGGATTTTTTGCCTGTCCCATATATTAATAATATATTAATAATATATTATATCTTTTTTTATCTTTTTTTGCCTGGCACTATATTTCTTTTCTGCGGCCTATTATATAACATTTGGATGTGTTGATGAATCAACCTTTACACATGTTCATTTTCTATGCCAGTATCTCATTTCTCCTACTTCTTTTTCTGTAAAACCAAATAAGCAATAAAAACGTAACTGACTTCCCGTCCCCTTACCCGACGGATATTCATGCCAAATATAGTCGATATAATCAATGATATTGAAAATAAAAGCAGATCCAATTTCCACCAGGACAGCCTTGCAACCAATATAACAATACTTCCAATAATTCCCAATAAACCAGCCCAAAACATACCTGCAAAAAGACGAACAGTTGATTCCAGGGTCTGAGTATAACTAAAAACATCAGGTAATTCAGAACAAATAGATAATTTCCAGAACTGATATGCACTATCCAAATACTCTTCGTCAGGCAATTTAATGCGTTTTACCAGTTTACTCTCGGTTAAATGTTGTATCAATTTTTCCAGAATAGCCGGGTATGGGAAAGAACTTTTATAGAAGGTTATGTTCCACTTTCCTTTCTTAAATCTTGTAAATCTTGAGAAAATTTTTTTACAAAGTTCATCGGCAATGGATACTCGAAACGAACGGATTAGAATGCCTATCAGGTAGCAAATAATGAAAATTATTAAAGTTAATGGCCAATAATCTTTCAATTCATCGAAAACAGATTCAATGCGATGAGATATAGATATGTTCGCATCTTCATGGGTAATGGCTAAATAAACAAATAAGATAATACTAAAAACATATGCCCCAGGAACAAATATCGCAAAAAAATCTGTTTTTACCCTTGAAAATACAGTCGTTGTATTCATGTCTACCTCCAGGGTTATTTATCTTCATCTTCTCCATTTAAAAGCTCTATTTTAAACACGGTGAAATTATAAGGGAAATAGTTCAGGATATCAATAGAGGAATTTTGGTGCCAGGCAAAGTTTTCCAAAGTTTTCCATTATAATCTTTGGGACAATCAATCACGGATCCACCACAGGTCGAATTGGCTAAAGGGTAACCGTTGATTATCTGGCGGTTACCCCTGGGGAACTGTTAAAACAAAACGATAGGCACGTTTTAGTCACGTTCGGGGAATTTTGGGGAATTCCAAGTCTTGAAGAGGGCTGGAAATGCCTATTATAATTGACTTTCCATTTTGACTTGGTTTTACGCCGTCTGTTCTCATCAAACAATGGTCATCATTGGGGAGAATTTTCTGGCTATTTTTTTATTTTTTTTAAACCTTTTTTGACATTTTACCGTATATTTATTATTGAGTACATCGGATATTGACCAGGTTCGCAGCGTGAAAGGGGCGCTGAAAAGAATGGATGTCCGGAACTACAGCCACTTCAGCAGAAGATACAAAGAGTATCGCGGCTGTTACCCCAGCGAAACCCAGAGGAAATACAAAAAGAGAAATGAAAGACTAAACCGGGAAATTGCGGAAAAAAGAGCATTCTGCAGGAATTTAAGAGAATTGAACAGGACAGGCAAGAGGGGAGCCGGTTTTGGTGTGCTCCTGTTTCCCCGCAGGCGTTATCACCTCCAGGGGAGGCGTCATATATTATTAAAGAATAGACGTCTTATCATGATGAGCAGCCATCTATTAAAGAAGAGTAGTCGGCTATTAATAAAGAATAGACATCTATTCATCACTGTATAGCTGTCTATTAAATAAGAATAGACGTCTCATCATCAATGAGCAGCCAACTATTAAAAAAGAGTGGTTGTCTATTAAAAAGAGCAGCCGTCTCATCATCCAGGTATAGTCGTCTATTAAAAAAGAGTAGTCATCTATTTATAAAGAATAGACGTCTATTCATCACTGTATAGCTGACTATTAATAAAGAATAGACGTCTTATCATGATAAGCAGTCAACTATTAATAAAGAGCAGCCGTCCTGTCATCCATGTATATTCTGCTACTGGAGTATCCAGGTATCCATGGACAGAACTTTGAAATTTGGATTTTTCCATATTGTTTCGGATCTCATTCTTCGTGCTTCGAATTTCCCCCATAGGGGATGAAAAAAAGGGACATGCAAGTAAAACCTGGATGCGTATTTTGACTGGCAGCAGGCAGTAGGAAGTAAGAAGTAGGCAGTTGGCAAAAGAAGAAACGAAGAAACGAGGAAACGAAGAAGAGAAGAAAAGAAGAAGGAAAATGGTGACAATGGGAAATACCTTTATGAAGCATGGTACGATGATTGACCGTGAATGAAAAGTTTTGCGGGGTCCAGGGGCGGTTTTTTAAAAGAGCCCCTGGCCGCCGGAGGCACCGACTGCGACGGATTATTTACCTGGCACCTATTTCCATTCTTCAGCTTTGGTGCCTAAGCTGTGGGAAACCCTCCCAGGAAGAGCCGTCCTTTCCTGGTAATGACGTATTCTTGCTTCGGGTCATTAAGGTTATCCGGTATTGTTCTTTTAATAAGCTCATTTTGCATCAGCGGGTGTAGGTAGAGTTCCCTGAAAGATTTCTTATTTTTATAGTTCATAAATGTCATCAATTTTTCCAACGATGCAGGCAAAACCAGTCTTATCAGTATCTTCATGACAGTCGTTAACTTTTTTCCCAGGAGGTTGGTACCTTTTTCGTACGAGGTTGGTACCTTAAAAACAGTTGGATCGTCTAAACCGTTGATATTATTTAATTTCAAGCTGTCGAGCCTGGTACCTGATTTTAACCAGCCCGGTACCAGGAGTTGTAAGAACCGGATTTTCTCTTCTGTTCGTGACATTTCTGCCGGTATTTCAAGAGATTGTACTGCTTGAAGTAATTCCCGGTTTAGCTTTGATTTTTCTATATCCAGCAGTTCGAGGACATAGTCGGTTTTTCGATCGAGAGTATAGACAATGAGCGGCACAGTGGTTCTGAATACATCATCATCTAAAAACAGTGGTTCTGCTGTCCCGGAAATATAATGCTTCAGGTATTTATTGACATTTTTGACACCTGAACCCACTTCGTCTGCCCAACCCATTTCTGCAAAGAATTTTCTGAGGAGGGGTTTTTTGGGAAAAGGGCTGAAAGATTCCAACTGGAGAGGACCTCCCAGATGGGGTCTGTTGGGGTTGGTTGCTTCGACTTTATCCCGGTAAATAATCAGTTCTGTTGATAAAGGGTTTGTATATTCTCTATGGATAATAATATTTGCAACAATCTCCCTGAAAATACTCTCTCTCAGGTCAAGTCTCCTGTCACCATCCAGGTAGAACTTATCCGGTAAGTGCTTCCTGATAAAAGCCATCAGTGATTGATAACTTTCGATCAAGTTTGTTCTTAGAGTCAGGCGGTCATCCCATCGATCCAAGTTTTCTTTTCGGACAAGAGCTTCGATTTTATATGCCGGTAATATACTTTGAATGGTCTCGTCTTTTCCGAACATCAGTGCAGCGGCGAGAGTATATCCTTCTTCACCGGTGGAAAAATCTTTTCGATAAAAATTTGACAGCCGGAGCATATCTTTTTTATCTCCCTCTAGCCACGGGTGATCGACTCGTTTTGATCGGATGAATCCCCTGGCTTTATCGAACAGGCTTTCTTTAAAGTCCTCCAGCTTTAGGGCCGGGAATATCTTTCCTTCGGTGAAAATATTTCTCTTTTTGAAATACAGTTCGCTTATCCTGTTGTGATCTTTTATTTTCAGGTCGCAGTCATGTTCCCTGTCATAGATTTCGCCCCTGAATTTATGTACCTGTGAACTGGCGGTTAATTGGATATACAAGATGGTTTTATCTTCAAATTCCATTGCTTCCGGGCTAAGGGTAAAAGGCGGATTAAGTACTTCCAGGTTGTTTGAAGCGTTGATGATTTCTTTCTTTATCTTATCGACTGCTCCCGGATCGATCCCGGTGATAATGCCGCCGTCCGATACTCCAAGGAGAATAGTTCCACCGTCCCTGTTCAGGAAAGATGCGACAGTTTCAAAGAGTGATGAAGGCATTTTGCTTTTGGCTTCTTTATACTCAGTTACCCTGTTTTCGCCAACCTGGGTGAGCGATAAAATATCTTGCTTATTCATCTATTCTCCTTCATACTTATTTTTAATATTACCTCTAACTTTAATATCAGAATATAAATGACTCAATCGTTTTTGTCAAGATGTTCTTATTGAAATTTCTTGATTCACAATTCTATATTTGCTCTATAGTATTTCCTTTAAAATTTTTTATGATACTTCAAATAACCGATATTCCGTTTACAATCATTTTTATATGGAGAAACCGTTAAGTTCGAACTGCCTCGCAGGGTATTCGGCAAGCTCGAAAATGGAGATTTAATTTCGCCTGTCCCCCTTAATACTAATGATTCATGAACAGGAATTGAAACTCAAGGATTTAGAAGTCACGAGTTGGAAATAAACCACCTTTTCCTACGGATCAAGGACTATCTTCCTACGGCCCAGGAAGTGTCTTCCTACGGCCCAGGTACCCCCTCCTACGGTCTAGGAACCATCTTCCTACGGGCCAGGTACCCCTTCCTACGGCCCAGGAAGTGTCTTCCTACGGCCTGGATACCCCTTCCCACGGCCCAGGAATCACCTTCCCACACCCCTTGAACCATCTCCCCATGTGGGTTTTCCCCTTTTCATACCAATGAGGTCTCCTTCCTGACTATCAGGATAATAGGCAACTTGCCTGACACCTTTCCCACTAACGCCGGATCGAATAATGTAAATGGTTTTGGATTATTTACCTGGCACCTATTTTGACGTCCATCCTGTAGATGCCGCGTTTTATTCTTTGCCTGGTTTCAACGCTGGGATTTCGGTACTTTTAACACCGATGCCGGTGTTCTGAACACCGATTTTGGAGAAAAAAGGGACAAGGGAAAAAACGGCTGGTTTAGGGCTGTAAAAAAAATGATGAATATGGTAAAATAGGACCATGGAAAGAATAGTACATATAGCCAAAAGCTTTGAAGAGGCCGATGAATGGGATACTCAGCAATACATGGCCATGACCCCGGAAGAACGATTGGACATATTACAGCGGTTAAGAGACGAATATTTCATTTTTAAAAATGAGAGTAGAAAAGGATTTCAAAGAGTTTATCGAATTGTTAAACGAAAATGAGGTTAAGTACCTTGTTGTCGGGGGATTTGCCTTTGCCTACCACGTAAAACCCCGGTTTACCAAAGATATTGATTTCTTTGTAGAACCCTCCAAAGAAAATTCGCAGAAAATAATGGAAACATTAAGGCAATTTGGATTCGGAAAAACTGGCTTAACCGAAGAAGATTTTCAAGAACCGGATCAAATTATACTATTCGGAAATCCTCCTATGCGAATCGATATCATCACATCAATTTCAGGAGTTGAATTTGAAGATGCCTGGCAGAATAAGGAAGAAGGAAAATACGGCGATATCCCCTGTTTTTTCATTTCTATGGCAGACTTGATCAGGAACAAAAAGGCATCGGGCCGTCCTCAAGACATAACAGATTTAAAATTACTGGAGAAATTTGATAAAAAACAAGGATTAAAACCGGTCCGAAGGTTGAAACGGTGAATTTATTGGGATTCTTTTTTCACCCAGGCTTCAACCTCTCTGTATGGGTAGTCTTCCAGCATCCCATATTCCGGCAATTGTTTTATTTTTCGTTTCATAAACATAGGAGAACTAATGCCGCAGAGAAATTTCGTCAACACTGCTGCCGAAAGAGTGGATTCAGAAACTTCGGAAATCCCGGATGTTAGTTCTGAAACGTTATAGGTGGATAAAGGCGGCAGCGGTTTTGACGGCGGTATTGTGGCTTTTCCCGCAGCGCAGACCGAGCAATGACCGCACCGTTCAATTCCTTTCTCACCGAAATACAGGGAGAGATTCCTGCTGAGACAGTTTTTACTCTCAAAAAAACGCACCATCTGGTGAATCCGTTGAACTTCCCGCTTTTCTTTTTGTTGGTAAATTTCCAAAAGCTGGACGGCCAGTTGGTCAACGTCAAAATTGTTTGAACGGATATTATAAACATCGACTGCTTGACCGGTCTTTAGTTCGATCCACTCTTGCTGGTCAAAATATTCCAGCGCTTTAACTACACGGGCCCTGGGAACATGGTAATCGCTCAGAAGCCCTTCTATATCAATGTTTGTCCAGACCTTCTTTGTCTCCGAATGATCAAACATGGCCTGCACCAGTTGTCTCCGTTCTCCCTTAAACCGCCGGATGATTTCCTCCGGTTCATGAAAGAGTTTGAAGGAGTATTCTTCAAAATAGGTATACATGGATTTGATGATACCTTTTAATTCCAGGTAAACCAACAACGTTTTCAGCGGCAGTATGCGAATATTTGTCTCAATTGATAATGTATAGGCTTTCACTTCCCACAGGTGGGTAAGA
>WVZO01000121.1:1092-1327 GCA_011772425.1 Candidatus Aminicenantota bacterium | reverse complement strand
AAAACAATATCGCTTCGGGCACGTATCTGTCCAAGGTCCTTCTCTATTGCGCAGCAGTGCTTTGTTAAATCGGCTTCAAGGAAAGCGCCTTCAGCAGCGCGCATTTGTTTGACATTATTTATCGCTTCCTGACTGATTTCCAGAACTTTTTCCCTGATTTGCTTGGACGCCTCTTTATCCGGCAAAACAGGCTGTATGATTCCGGGCAGAGTCAACAAGTTGCTAATATCAATCT
>WVZO01000121.1:0-1013 GCA_011772425.1 Candidatus Aminicenantota bacterium | reverse complement strand
GGACATAATTTACAGTTCCACGCGACATATTATCTCGAAGAAGCTTATCTATATCTTCTTCGATAAACGTCACAGGCTCCGGCAACCTTATAATCACCTTGAAGTAGCGATGGTTGACGGTCTTGATTTCCACGAGGTAACTTACCCCGTTAATCTCACCTTGAGCCTCGCCATAACCAGTCATACTATTTATCATAACGCTACGCTTTCAAACTGAATGTTGCCCTGTCAACACCATATTATTTTCGCTTCTCGAATAATTTCTTTCATCAACCACCGGAGGAATTAACATCTGCTGGAGTATTAACATCACTTTCAGCCTGTTGTGGGCTTTCAGGCTGCACTTGTCTGGCCGGTGCGTCTTCTCCGAATTCACTGACTTCCGGTTTATAAAATTTTGCCATCACCACCGCAATGGTCAGAAAAACACCCGCCAATACTATTGTAACCCAGGTCAGGAAGTCGCCGGTTTTTGAGCCCAAAATTCCACTGGCCATTGCACCACCGAATGCACCGCTCAAACCACCCCCTCTGCCCTTCTGAATCAGAATGATTAAAATCAGGGCCACGCAGCAAATAATGAACAAAGCAGCAACCACCTTCATAATAAAACCAACTGCCAACAATGGAAAAACTGTCATATTCTTAATCCTTTCAACAGATTATTTATTATTTTCTATCTACTATAGCTGCAAAATTGAAGTTAGGCATACTTTGAAAAGAAAAAATTGTTTTTTTAATTTTTTCTTTTCAAACAGTAAGTTGTTGTGTAATAGACAGTTAGCTGATTATTTAAGAAAATCAAAAAACTGATTTTCTTAAATAATATATGCCTAACCTCAATTTTGCATAACCCCGGTTAAATTGACCCCTGAATAATATCAAGAAAACTTTTCACTTTCAAACTTGCCCCGCCGACCAGCAGGCCGTCGATATCCGGCTGAGCCATCAATTCTGCCGCATTGTCAGGCTTTACAGAGCCGCCATACTGAATACGAATTGCATCGGCCAGC
>WVZO01000427.1 GCA_011772425.1 Candidatus Aminicenantota bacterium | reverse complement strand
CATATCATCTAATACAAAAACCTCAGATGGAATACCGGTTATGCCTAAATCTCCACCAAAGAAGATATAGAACTTCGGAGGGTCACATATATTATCTACTTCTAAAGTGAGACCATTGATTGATAAGGGTGTGGAACCCAGGGGAATGCTTTTTTTTAGTGCCACTGATATCCTGAAACCGTCTATACATCCGGGCTGAACACTGATGGATGCTTCGATGCCCGTTACAGCCAGAAAAGGAAAATCCAGCACTGCGCTCCCGGTCAGTTCATCTTGAGCACCATCATAGTGTAATTCAATTGATGTTGTTTTAATACCCGGGATAGTTGAAGGAATATCTGCTGACAGATGCGCATCCTGTAAATAGACCTTATCTCCTGGTCTTAACAGCACGTCCACATCCACTGAACAAAGTTTTAAGTTACCTGAGCCTATAACAATGTCTCCTCCAATCAATACACCATCATTGGTTATGGTAATCGGATCGGAAGTAACGCCTAAAGGTATGCCGGTTAAAGATAATGCATAGCTTGCAGAATTGAGCGAGATGGGGTTCATCGTCCTGGCATTACCGTTTACGTTGTATTTTATATTGGTGGCAGTGAAAATCGGTTGGTTACCGTTCGAGAGCTTAACATAAGGATAACCGACACTTAACAATGTACCGGTTGTTGAAGAACCTTTTGTATATGTTACCTTTCCGGAAAACCATAGTTTCCCATTGATATTTACATTTCCTGTTAATGTATACACATTTCCCGATGGGGTGATGGAGTCAGCGCAAAGCCTGAGATTCCCGATATCTAAACAGTTTCCACCTATAGAAAATACCGAATCACTGGTATCCTTAGGGTCTCCATCAGTATCACTTACCCTTACTAAACATTCGTTGGATGGCGTATCAGGAATGGTCCAGGGGTATGTTCCGTCATTAAAAGTTGAAGGTGTTATGATTGACCAACTGCTTCCATTGTCGGTAGAGTATTCCAATTTTACATTACCTACAGGTCCAGTGCTGATCCAGGTGATATTTTGTTTGGAATCTACTGGCCAATTTTCACCACCATTGGGACAGGTTACCTGGATAATAGGTATTTCAATGGCTTCGACAATCCCTCTAAAAGCATTACTAATTGGTAAATCATTCCACTTGCCAGGGGCATGCTCAGGCCCGTCCTCCTGGCAAGGCTCTGTGGTACAACCTTCTATACATCCTTCGGATGAACAGCAAGCACCGCTGCAGCAAACACACCAGGAATTGATATAATTGATAGCAACAGCATCTTCTCCCGGAGGCGTGTCTGTGGGTTCCCANNGGGTTCCCAAGCACCACACGCATGGTGAAACCAACTGGTATACGTTGAGGTTTCACCACTAATCCATCTCCATTCTCCTTCCACATCTTTATCTGTGTATCCAATCCAAAAATTTTCCGAGCCACCGAATGTAGAGACAAGCCACGAATTTTCATTAGCATCGTTTATGGTAACAAGATGCCCTCCCCATTGCACGGCTTGTGCTTCCGCTTGCAGCCAACCCAGAAGGGGAGTTAACCTATAGTAATGGCCATTTGCAGGGTTCTGTATCCAACTTTCTTCCTCTTTAATGGCATCCCCAACATGGGTTGGGCTGAGATAGAAATTAAACCCAACTAATACTACAATTGATATTAAACACCTTAGGCAAAACCTTTTTAATATACCCATCTTTCATCCTCCTTTCTCTCTCATTTCAATTATTACAAAACAAGATTCTTTTGTCAACAAAAATTCTGTTATTTCACCTCTACTATTTCCCTGGCAATTCTTCCTAATATTGTCCGCGGCAATAACACCGGCTTTTGGGTTACCTCTCTAAATATTGCTTTAGCCTTTTTATTGAAACCCATACAGTCCAGAACGATTAAGTCCACATTAAAATTCTTCACCTTGTTAGCTGTTTCAAAAATCTCCTTTTCTGTTCCCCTGTATGGGGAAACTGCTTCAGAGACCACATAAAGATTGGCTCTTCCCCATTTCTTTTTCATTGCTGAAATTTGACCGGGTGAGGGAACAATTACCCCCAATCTTCCTTTGTCCAGTATCCCTTTAACCACATTCCCTACGATTCTATCCGGTCGAAGGAGTATCCCCCCGGATTCAATGAAGGGAAATTCTCCGGTGCACAAAAGCATTAAAATATCTGCGCCCTGGTGTTCAAGTTCTAATATGCAATTGTTCAGCCTGGGTACGATGTGTTTTTCAGCAACTTTGACCTCTGTTCCATCTTTCATCCTGGTTACAAGAGTATGGTCAGTGGATTCCGGGTAAAAGTCTTTTACCTCTACCAGGCTAAGTCCATCTAGTGCACCCGCTTCAATGATCTCAACTCCTGGACCCAGGATCTCACGGATTTCAGGAATAATATCATCCCTGGGAGATTGACCGATGGTTACCGCTCCTATTTTCATCTATTTTCCTCCCATGGTCTGCAATATATTCATGGGACCATAAAGCTTGACAATTGTTTTGAATTCCTTTTCATCGTAAAATTTGCATTTTCTTTCAGTAAAAGCTTTGGCAACTTCAATACAAAATCGTCCAGCTTCTTCTATATCTGTTTCCCGGCTGGCTCCGGTTCCACAGCCCGGAACCGCTGTTTCGGCTGTTATTGCCACTCCGACCACCGGAGCAAGCGATGCCGTGCAGGGCTGCATGATGCTGTTCACATGATATAAACCATTTCCATATGGCGTAATGTCTTGTGTGGTGATTGGTACAATCCTGGGAGATTTACCCGTTGTCCATTCCATAATATCTAACAAATCTTCACTTATTCTTAATATATACCCTTCCTTGACCGTAGGAGTAATAGCAAACCCCCTGTGATTAATTACCCTGTTTCCTTTGGTGGTATCAATCGATAGTATCGCTTCCATGGCCGGGTCCACCTCGTGTTTGTTCATCTCCGCGATATTCACCGGAGACCCCATAAAAGGAACCGGTTCATGAGGCTGAGTAGGGGCATTAGGACAAATATGGGTAGCAATCATCACATCACCCATCAATACATCTCCCTTGCTCTTCATATCTGCCAGCTTCAAGGCACATGCCAGTGCAGTTACAGCTCCATCAGCATCAGAAACCAAACCAATCCGCTCCGGTCTGGCCCCGATTCCACCAAGCCTTCCGATTATACCTATTCTAGGAGCCTTTCCATTTTTTTCTTTTCCTTCATTCCCGTGAATGACCATCTTTATAAAGTCTGTAGAGCCTTTTTTCCCTTTTATGGTATTTACCGTAATGCTTCTCAATCCTTTGGTTTCCAGGAACTCAGCCACTTTCCTTCCATTAATATTAGCATCATCCAATAGTTCATATACTTCTAAGACTTGCTTCAACATCTTTTTTTCCTCCTTTGCCTCCGGCGGCCAGGGGGGCGCTTTTTGAAAAAACCCCACTGCGTGGGGGAGCATTTGCAGTGCAAGGACGGCGTACAGCAATTCAAACGACGTATCGTCTCCATGGATATTCCTTAATACCGCACTGTAAGTGCCCTGGACCCCCGCAAAAACTTTTTATTAATAGGTTTCATCATTTGAGTTTCAACGCAGCGGATCCAAAACTGCATAATGCAGAGCCGGCGATGAAGCCGCCAGCTAATACATACATGGGACTCTCTAGGGATTTTCCATATTTATTAACCAATACAGCCCTGATGGCAAGAGCAAGCAGCGCTGTCCACCCGGCTGCCGGATTCTGAATGAGCAGCCCGGTGGCAAAAAGAATCCCGATTTGTCTCCCGGTGCCGCCGATTAATTGAATGATTGCACCTGGAACTGCCCAAATTAACAGGTATTTTCCCACTTCCGGGCTTGTCCCGGCAAGAATCGTGGATACATATACCCGGTCAACCGGTGGGAAAAGACCTCCTTTAAAGTAGTTCTTATAGAATAAGATAATTACTACTGCTGCTGCGGCAAAACCCAAAAGCTCAGCATAATACTGTTGTCTTCTGCCCTGCTTTTCAAATTCCGGGTATTTTCCACTTCCCCTGAGAATCCATCCCACCTTCAAATCATAAGCCATATCCGCAAATGCAGGCCCTGTGCACACTGTAAATCCCACCAATAATGCTAATGCCACCCCTGGAAACCCGATGAGCATTCCTATAATTAGAAAAATGAGTGCGGTGGCAAAAGAGGGAAACCATCCCGCATGCATTGCCGATATTCCAACAATAAGCTCGGAAATCAGCGCCCCAACACCTGCGAATAATATAAATCCAATCAGCATAGGAAATGACATCTGGGTATAAACACCAGCAGCAGCAGCCAATATAACACTGGCCCCTATGAATGAAATAAACCCAGTCCCTATTGCCTTAGCGAATTGCTTGCTTGTGGTAGTATAATCAACTACTTCGGTTTTCTCTTTCTCTCTTCTTGCTATTAGGTATATTATTTGAACCATTGCGATTACTCCAGCTCCTATCATCACACCGTGAGGTAAATATATTTTATTGATATCAACACCAAATAATACAGGTGAATATCCTCTCACCAGCAGACCGATACCGAACATGGTTAACGCCCATATATTGCCAATCCAGCACACGCCAAAGATGTCCATTGGAATTCCCATGAATCTCCCTGCCGCACCTACAATGCCCCCTATTCCCAATAATTTCGCCCGTTTTCCTCCCTTATCTCCGGCTATAATACATTCGGCTGTTGCTATTCCTGGCGGCCATGTTCCCTTTGCCGGATATACCCTGGAATCAAACACGTTATAGAGAATTGTAGCGTCAATGACCAATCCCAGGATGGCTCCCAGCATCATTGCTGGGACAAGTTCCGGTTTACCCATCAGCCAAAGAATGCCCATGGGCAGGAAAATTGCATTGGCACCACCAAATGTGGCACCGGAAATGACAGTTTGCAGCAGGTTTTGTCTGGGCAGGCTCCGAAATGAACCCAATACAGTTAAAGGTATTCTTGAAATAGCTATCGCAATTATGGCACCAATTATCGACGTGTTTGCTGTTATGCCCACGCGAGTTAACAATTCTAAGCCGATTATTATTCCCAATACTCCAAATAGGACACCCAATATTAACGTCTGGGGTTCAACTAATGAAGGATGTTTCCCGGGAATTTCAGAAAGCTCGTATTCTTCTACATTGCTGATAGGAAAGCCAATTTTACCCATATTTGTATTTTATTGGAAATACAATGGGATGTCAATTGATTTAAAAAAGAAAAAGGGATAGACAGAAAAATCCCTTTGGTTCTGCCCCTCCGAAAATGGGGTTTTTCTGCACTTTCAGAAAGCGTTTTACCTTCTTGCCGACGGGTCGTTAACTAACAATCACAGGTCTTATAACAAGTCATCATATAGCAGTGGGTGGGTCTGGTAACACCGACTCCAGCGTGGAGACCTTTCATTTCTTTTTTGTTCAGGTTGGCAATGGTTTTCTTTTTCAAAACCAAACGCCTCTCAAACGTTTTTGTCTTCATGATAACCTCCTAATTTGATAAGTTGTTAACTAACAATAACAGGTCCGATAACACGTCATCTGATCGCACAAGGTGGGGCGGGTATTACCGATTCCGCCGTGGAGACCTTTCATTTCTTTTTTGTTCAAGTGGGCAACGGTTTTCTTTTTCAAAACCAAACGCTTACCAAACATTTTTGTCTTCATGATAACCTCCTATATTGATTTTTTAAAGCTTTGTGTTAGCCAATCCAAAGATATGAATTTCAAGGAAATTAAAGAAATTATATGATATCACAAACGCATTAAAATATCAACCATGCGCTATAAAATCTCTTCGCTTTCTTCGGCAGGTTCTTCTTTCCTGGCAGCGATCTTCTTTAATTCGGCATCCAGGAGGTTTTCAAGTTCCTGTTTGGCTTTCTCCCAGAAATCTTTATCGATATACTGAACCACCAGGATACTGGAATTTCCCTGGATGGAGTTATAAAGGAGGACCGTGTTGTTATATTGCCATATCTTAGCTTTAATCAAGTTCTTTATTAAATCATAATCATCACTGGCCTTGAGTTCGACCTGATGGCCTTTTTTCACATATTTCAACGCTTCTTCAGGGTATTTATACAAATACCGTTTATTTCTCAAGAGTTTAAGATAATTAAGGGTGGTGTTGTCTTCTTCTGCCATCTCCTCATCTTGACGGCTCACTTCACCTTCTTCGCTTTTATCTGCGTCTCCCTCTTTTTTACCATACCTTTTCTTGATGGCTTCTAAAAATTTCTCGTTATAATCGGAATTGATTTTTAGACTTTCGTATTCCACCATTCGTAATTGACTGTCGGCATCAAAGCAGAATTTAATGATAATGTCATTGTCAAACAATTTTGCCTTCTTATATAACACAAGGCTGCCGCTGACAGACACATACGAATCCTGGATATTTTCAATGGCTTTAACCTCCTGGGCGGACATTCCCCATTTTAACTTCCTGGCATCGTATTTCTCCTCCGCACTCAGCAAAGCTGTCAGTAGAACTGCACATAAAAGAAAAGCTAAAATCTTCTTCATATCGAACTCCTCTTATCGTATTAATTTTGAAACTACGTTATACAACTAAAAAAAGAAAAAATCAAGCCCAAAATTCACCGCTGCTATTTAAATACTGCTTATCCATTCAGCCAATGAACCTTCAAAGGCAAGTATCTCACTAACCAGGAAGCTGCCGTGGATGACGGCTTTCATCCTGTCGTTGATCATATGATTTTCTTCACCGGGATAAGTTGTATCTGAAATGGCGCGAACCACTAAAAAAGGGATACCCTTACCTTCACAAATCCGCACCCCATAACCGGATTCCATATCCACACCATCGGCTTTATATTTACTGTACAATAGTGATTTCAGCTTCGGATCAAATACCGGTTCAGACCACGTCACTATACTGCCTTTATAGACGTTGAAATGATATTGACCAAACCTTCGCTCAATCGCCCCGGAGTCTTTCTTCGTGCTTACAGCACCATAAACCAAATCCCCGGCAATTGGTTCATCTTCCCGGCAGGGCCAGGAAATCCCCTGATCAGCTACGATTACATCACCACACGTTCTTGATGCATTCACCTGACCTGCAGTCCCAAAGAAAATAACCTCAGCAAACGAGTGTTTTTTTAAAAGCCTGGCGAACGTGTTCTCATAAAAATATTTTCCCGGCCCACTCTCAATCACGTATACTTCGCGTTTTCCCAGGTATCCCCGGAAACAAGGATATTTCAGCGGCCTTATACGTATTGCTTTACCTTTCTTAAGAAACGACTTCAAAAGTTCTGATTCATAGGGCAGGGCGCACAAAACAAGAGTTACGGGCATTCTTTATTCCGTTGATTCTTGGGGAATCACCCGTTCATTGAGATTTAATTGCACAAAGGGTTCATAATCTTTAAATGACTCGTAACACTCTTCCGCAGCCATTTTACAGCCGCCATGACATTGATCACGGATTTTCGCTGCACAGGAACGGCAGCCATCAGGCATCAGGGTGCGAAATTCTTGAACATAGGGATGATGAAAAAGCTCAATAAAAGAGGTTTCACGCAAATTACCCAGTATGAAGGACGAGTGGTTGCACACTCTCAAGTTACCAACAGGGTCAATGGTGAAATATGAATTCTTGCCCCCTAAAGGACAAAATCCAAAGTGAACATGTTTATATTGGGAAATATCAATAAGGCAAGGTTGAATGGGAATAGAGCAGGAAATGGGAATTTTGTATTTACTTGCTATTTCTTCCAGTGTTTCCAAATTCTCTTTAATCATTGAAACCGTTGGGAAGAGTTGAGACAGGTACTGGTAATTCCAGCCACCAGCATTCATTCGATTATAAAGTACCCCCATGGCGCCCCTGGCAATAGCCAGTTGTATGGTTGTTTCCAGGTCTTTATAATTGAGTTTTGTAGCAATAAAAGCAATGGCAAACTTTGCCCCGGCTTTATCGAGGTTTTTCATGCCCTGCTTGATCCTGTCAAAACTATCTGCATTCATCATTTGGTTATGGATTTCTTTTCGATAACTGAGAAGAGGGAGCTCATAATTGGTGGCGCCGGACGTACGATCAATATTTTCTTCAGTTAGAAGCGTACCATTGGTAACAATCACAACACCAAGATGCCTTGACCAGAGATAAGAAACAATTTTGTAGAGGTCTGGTCTAAGAAAAGGTTCTCCGCCGCTCAGGGCAACGGATTCCAAAGGAATCTCCGTCTTTAACCCCTCAAAAATGCGTATGATTTCAGGCAGCTCCATTTGACCATTGGTGGGATAACAATTTCGAGACGATTTCCAGGGGGTATAGCAGTAGAGACAATCACAGTTGCAAGCGGTGGTTACTTCAAAAACCACATGATTGGGTAAAGGTAATGATGACTGGTCCATATTTATTCCTTCTTACCCCAAAGGGCACACCCTGGGAGGCTGTCCGAGAATAGCAAAAAATAATCGAATTCGCGATGAGGGCGAATACAAAATCCCGACCGAGCCCCTACCTTAGCCCGTTCCATTATCACCGTACCACGAACCGGGCGATCGTAGGGGCGATCCTTGTGATCGCCCGGAANNTGTGATCGCCCGGAAAATGGTCAGAATTGCATTCTCAGACAGGCACCCTGAGCACCCTTAGGGCACAAAAGCACAGAAAACGAGGAGATTTTTTTGATAACTGTTACTGTTCCGTATTTATCCTTTTTTCTTAGCCATTTCCATGGCCTGCGTATGCCACTGCTCGGCTACATCTACTGCATCTGCTTGAATAACTTCTTGTTCAATAAGGGTTTGGTTCATGATCTTCCGTGTTTCTTGAAGAACTCGAGGGGTAAATACCATAATAATGGGGCAAAGATAACAGGTGACAATAATATGTTTTAACTCTTCCTTTAAACCCCGTATAGCAAATATCTCTTTCCCGGAAATTACCACCTCTACCTCATGTCCTGCGAGCTGTCTGATGGGTTCCCCAACAAAGGGATCACATTGCTTACTTACCCGATTTCTTTTCCCCTCTACATAGACGGCGTAACGCCGTGGAAAAAGCGGAAATCTAAAGGGTAGGTAAAGACCNNTTTATTTTCTTCCCAGGCGCCTTTGCTTGATTTTTCCTTCAAAACCAGGCAAAGAAACGCCTGTATTTATTTATATATTAACCTGCATCAAAATAACTTTGCCTATCATTCGCTTACCATCTTTTTTGCACTCGTCAAAGTTTAAAGTTACCGCTTACCATTTCCAGGAAAAAATGTCAAGAGAATTCCTTTGTTTTTTTATTTTTTTCAGTAGGCGGGAGGGGCCTAAAAACGAAGCGGTCAAGCCTGGTTCGCTGACCAGGTGTCAAACCAAGACTTGACCCTTTTCGCTTCGTTTCTTGGTTTCTTCTTTTCCTTACTGCCTACTGACTACTATACCTACGGCGTGGGTTCATTACTGTTGATAATCTTGATGGGAAACATATCCCAGGCATAATGCACCCCTGGACCGTGCTCGTTCACATAAGTCTTATCGTATACCCGGAGATAGAGATTGTACGTACAACTTTCTCCGTCACTAAGGAGTTGGTCGGCCGGATATCCATTGGGATTAGACGCAGCATCTAAGGTTTCCAGGTCCCAACTTGCCAGGGTTCCCCCCGGGATTGTCAGCGGGCTGGGACGGGCGGGTACCGGCGAATTGGCTGTGACTATATCTTGCCAGGTTGCAGCGCCTTGTTTCTGGAATTCTAGTATATATTTATCAAAATTGTCACTGGTGGGTGTGGTGAGATCGGCTGGATCAATCAATGCATCCCATGCGGTTCCTTCAATATTTACCGTTTTAAAGTTTCCAGCGGAATCCTTCATATAAAGGTCCTGGCACGGCAGCACGCCGGCAACACCGGTAATCTCAGCGACTTCTTTTTCATTATCAATCCAGGCCCTCTGGATGTCGTAGTATTGGTTTCCATTGGTATCGATCACCTGGAGCAGGAACGTAAATTTCCCTGTTCCTAATTTACTCAAACTGTCGAAAATACTATATTTGAGACTGGGAAGTTCAAAGCATATAGGTGGAAGTGAGTCAAAAGTAATACACTCTAACCGGGTTCCCCAGTAATTGGTGAGGACATCCGGGACCGGATTCCCATCAAGGACATTATAAGCCCGTACCTGGTCTGCAGTAAACGTTGTACTATTAATGGTTTGGGCAGTGAAATCGATATGTGTAACTGGTACCCAATCGGTCCCCGCGGAAACAGCGGTATATGGTGCAGGCTGTGCAAAGGTGAAGCCGGGGTCAGGAATTGCCCAGATGGTATATTCCTGGATTTTTTCTCCGGCACATCCATAGATATTTGCTGCACCTCGTACATGCATCGTGCCACCAATTGTAGCTAAATCAGCAGTCGCCACATCAGCGATCCGCAGCGGCTCGTCCGGATCAGTATAATTTACCGACCACGGCACACTCACACGCTTAATATAAACCTCATTGACGGACACATCAAAGGTAATTTGACAGGGAGTTGATTTCTCACCGCCATAAACGTCAAATACCCGCAGTGTAATTTCGAAAGTGGTGGATGTCAGAAGCTCAATCCCGGCATCCGTGACCGCTTTCCCTAAGTCTATCCACCCCAGCTTACCACCGGTGACCGCATAGTTCCCTTGAGTCAGAGATGTGTCAGGATTGCCGCCGCTGTCAGGATAGATAATCACGTTACTCAACAAGGTTCCTCCCGGAGACCGCAATTCAAGGATATAGTGACTGAATCCCCATCCATAGGCGTCTCCCAGGACAGGTTCCAGCAGCTTTCCCGAAAGGATGTTGGGATCTCCGTAAACACAGCCCCCCGGGTCCGTCAATTTGCAATACAAGCGAACAAAATGCTTTTGCCGGATAATTAACCAGATAATGAAAATCAGTACAATTAACAGGATGATCAACTTAATGGGATTCAGTTCTTTGTCCAGGAGAAACTCCCGGACAAACCAGGCGATAACCAGCAGCGCAAGTATCAACTTGACAATAAACTGCCAGATGTCGCGAAATACAGGAACCCTTGGTTTTGGTTCTTCCTGCTGCATATTTGGTGTTTGTTCCATTTTTATAATACCTCCTATTGGTTTTATTTTTTAATTTCTTAACAACGTCGAGGTTCTGGGGAACAGGCAAGCCTGCTGCTTGTTCCCGGCATCTTTTTACACGATACACCATGAACCAATCATATTTGTGATATTTATTGTTGGCAAGATTGATGCCATCTGGTGTATATCCCTGAAACGCTGATATGAGTTAAACCTTCAAACGTGTACCGTAAACGCCCCCCGGCAGCAGCGTCATGTTTTCATGACGGTCTTGTTGTAAGAGCTTCTATTATTGGCTATAGACCGTCACGAATTCATGACGCTGGCGTCATTTTTCCATGACGCAGCCAGCCTGATAACACGCCCTCGCCCTGAGACTGTGAAAATTAAGACACAAAGAAGCACAAAAAAATATTTTTATAATAAAATTACTTTGTGTGCCTTCGTGTCCTTAGTGGCTCACAAAAAATAGGTGGGGGATTTAAGTCGCTTTTTTCTCTTGCT
>WVZO01000053.1:306-20636 GCA_011772425.1 Candidatus Aminicenantota bacterium | reverse complement strand
CGACCCCTTTCGTTCTAGCTGACGACCCCCTTCGTTCTAGTCTACGACCCCTTTCGTTCTAGGTGACGACCCCTTTCGTTCTAGGTGACGACCCCTTTCGTTCTCAATCTCTCTTTTGTCCCGAACCCCCCGTCCCTCGTCACTCGTCACTCGTCACCCATAACACCCGTCACCCAAAACCTTTCCAGGCGATTTCGTATTCTTTTTCTCTGTCGCATTTATCAAAGGGGGCGTGATAGGTGATGGTGCGTTCGCGAGGACCGCCGGGGAGGGTATCGTCTAGGGTTAATTGGCGGTCCCCTTTTTTCAGTTACGGGTGGCGGGTTGCTAGTGTCCAGTTACATTTCGATTGACGGTCGATGCTATGTCGGGCGAACACAAGTAGGCTGTCTCAAAACCAAAAAAATGGCAGAATGTAGAGGTGGGGCGAATACAAGATTCGCCCCTACAAAGGGTTTCCGGGCATTCGTAGGGATGAACCTTGTGTTCACCCTGCACTGATGTATCATGTGCCGTCAATCAACGAGTAACTGGACACCAGGCAGTTGCGGTCTTAGCAGTGTTTTTTCTTCTGGTCACAACCCTTACCCGGGAATTGGGTAGAGATTTTTTGGCTTGACAGCAAAGGACAAAAGAATTATAACCGTTCATAACGCTTTTCCCGACAGGAATTTTAAGGAGGTGAAGAAATGAAGTTCCATTACTATCCAGATACCGACTCACTTTATATAGACCTCTCTCAAAAGAGCAGTGCGGAATCTCTTGAAGTAGCTGAGGGAGTTGTTTTGGATTTTGACGAGAATGGTAAACTGGTGGGCATAGACATCGATAATGCCAGCAAAATTGTAGATTTAACCCGGTTGGAAGCCGAAGCATTACCAATACAAACACTGGCATTATCACAGCAGGGTCAAAAAGAGCAGATTCCCGCGCATTAGTCATGGGATGTTTTCTCGTCCGGCCTTTTTTTGACATAATTGCATATTTTTGCTAAAATAACCATTAAAATTAATGAAAAACAATCCCCGACCTTTGGGCTAAAATCAAAAAAAGTAAGATGAAAAAAAAAGATTGGTTTTACAGCGGGGCAATCGGTGTAGTTGCCATCTGTATTATCGTTGTTGTTGTCTTTAAATTTGTGCTCCCTGAAAAATCCAGGCAGGGAGGTTTTGCAATCAAGGAATTTGGAAAAATAACCGTTAAAGATTTGAGCGGCAGTGAACTCCAACTGGCAGACCTGGTATCAAAAGATTCAAGCACATATTGTTTCCTTTTTGAATTAACCAATTGTTATTCCTGTATATTCCGGGGAATAGAGGATTTGAAAAAACTGAAAGCCGCGGGCAAACCGTGTATTGCCCTGGCAGTTCACCATCTGGTCGATGAGGTTGCCGGGTAGTCGGCAAATCATGATTTCTCACCTTTTTTTATGCTTGAAAAGCACAATTTTTATGAGCATATTCATACACCGGTTATGCCGGTGTAGGAGGATTAATAATGAAACGATTTTTAAGTATATGTATCATATGGCAGTTGGCCATGTTTTCTGCTTTAGTGCACGGAGCAGAGCAGTTTAAACGCATCGATCAATGGAGTCATGATGAGACCTTTGGGTATGACTTCTATTCCTTTATCGACAGCGATAACCATGTGGTGGGTGGATTCTATATGATCGGGTGCAGGATTGTTACCCCCGAGAAGATCATTAAATTTGCGCCTAGAGGCCAGGGGCCTGGCGATCTTATGACGTTCAGTGCCGCGTTTCCCTATAAAGGAGATATTATCGTTTTTGAGTTGCCTGGGAAGGCAAAGGTCTTCACCAAAAAGAACGGCACCTATGTATGGAAAGAGACAAAATGGTTCAAAAGAGGAATATATCCTCACATGATAAAAGAAGGAATATTTTTCGATAATAAATTTTTCCTGACCGGCTATGAACCGCTAGAACAGACAAAAAATGAGGAGAAAGTTTCTTACCTGAAGGTGTATGATGACAACGGGCAGCCATTAAAACAGTTGATAAGAAAAACTTACACAGCACCCCATCGATTTAATGAAATAAAATATCATATCATCGGTTATAAGACCGATAGGGTTATCTTTTTACCGGCAAATAAATTGAAGGTAACGATTGTTTCAGCAAAAAAACTGGAAATTATCAAAGAGGTTGACCTGGAAATTCCCGGGTTTTACAAGAAAATGCCGGAAGATTTCTATATATTCAAGAGATATGATAATCCAAAGGATAATTTTCGATTGGATATCGAAACCTGGGCGACAGGTTACTCAAGTATAACCGAAGCTGCCGTGGATGGAAATTACCTGGTGGTTCAAGTGCGGACATGCAGCGAAAAAGAAAAAAAATTTGCTCTCCTGTTTTACAACGCTGAGAACAACTTTAAACTGGAAAAAACCGTGTTCACCGATGATTTCCTGCTGGACATCAAGGACGGTAAATACTATTGTTTTGCCAACGGCAACCCCGGCCGCGACGATGATACCGACAATTGTATCATAAACATATATGCCTGGGAAAAAGCCAAATAAATTTTTTTGCCTGGTCTTTTTCTCTGTCGCTTTTCTTCGTGTTTCTTCGTGTAACTTCGTGGCTAAAAAAAAAGCCTTCGAGGTTCGTGGTTTTAAAATTAACATATTGCAATCTGGGGATATTTCGACTATAATTAGGATTCTAAAGAAAAGAAAGATTGAATGATCTTTAGGCGGCTAAAACAGATCGACAGCCGATAAAATCGCAAGTTCTATCGCTGCTGGTTAATAGGTAATAGATTCTCGTATTTGTTGATGTCAATGAATAAAGAAGTAGGTAAGCCAGATCAGATCGAACGCTGCAAAATCCTGTTCAAAGGAATTGTCCAGGGCGTTGGGTTTCGCCCTTATCTGTACCGGTCCGCTCAAGAATTCCAGCTTACAGGTTTTGTGAAAAACACCACCGAGGGTGTGATCCTGGAGGTAGAAGGAAAAAATATCGACGGGTTTATTAATTACATCTTCAACCATTTACCACCTTTATCCGAAGTGGTGGACTACCACGTCTCAAATATACCGCTGCAATTTTCAAAAAAATTTGAAATCCATTCCAGCGAAAATACAGATAAAAGCGATTTACTGGTTTCCCCGGATATTGCCGTATGTGAAAACTGTAAAAAAGAGCTTGCCGATCCTTCGGACAGGCGATACCGGTATCCCTTTATCAATTGCACCGACTGCGGACCACGGCTGACCATTATTCAAGATTTACCCTATGACCGCCCCAAAACCACCATGTTTAAATTCCCCATGTGTGAGCAATGCAGCACAGAATACCACGATCCCCTGGACAGGCGTTACCATGCCCAGCCGGTATCCTGTTACAAATGCGGCCCCATCCTGGCCCTTTATGACTGCCAAACCAATGAAATCATAACCAAAACCGGTAACCCGTTAGCACCGCTGGAACATGCCTGTAAAAAGATAAAACAAGGACATATCGTGGCAATAAAGGGATTAGGCGGCTATCAGCTGGCCTGCCTGGCATCTTCTGACGAGGCATTATTAAAATTAAGAAAATTCAAAAAACGGGAACGTAAACCTTTTGCACTAATGGGTACACTGGAAATGATCCGGCAAAATTGCATGGTTTCGGAAGCGGAAACGAAACACTTGCTTTCTCCATCCGCTCCCATCCTTCTTTTGAAAAGCAAACCCGAAACAACCGTATCGAGATATGTGGCACCGGGGCAGAATACCATCGGGTTCATGGTTCCTTATACACCGCTGCATATCCTATTGCTCCGGGAAATCAACCAACCCCTGGTGATGACCAGTGCCAATTTTTCCGATGAACCTATTATCCATAAAGACTTCTATTCGGTACTAAAAGAGCTTTCGGATTATATCCTGACCCATGACCGGGATATCTATCTTTTTGCCGATGATTCCGTGGCCCGGGTGGTGGAGGAGAAATTGTACATGATTCGGCGGAGTAGGGGATACGTCCCCTTTCCCATTACCCTTCCTTTAGAATCTCCCAAAACCATCCTGGCACTGGGTCCCATGCTGAAAACCACCTTTGCTATTGTACGGGGAAACAAAGCCATCCTCAGTCCCCATATTGGCGACACGGAATCCCCCTCTGCCATCGAAGCGGAAAAATTCGCTGTTGACCACTACAGGAAACTATTTGCCTTTGAACCGGATATCGTCGTTATCGATAAACATCCCGGTTACCCCAACCGCCTCCTGGCAAAACAATTTAAAAATGCAGAAATTGTTGAAATCCAACACCACCAAGCCCATGTGGGTTCTTTGCTGGCAGAAACCGGGGAAAAAGAACCAATTATCGGCATTTCTATGGACGGCACCGGTTATGGGGATGATGGGAAAATCTGGGGCGGGGAATTTTTTGTGGGGAATTATCAAGACCTCTCCCGGTTCGGCCATTTAAAATATATCTTCTTACCTGGGGGTGACAAAGCCGTCCTGGAACCGTGGCGATTTGCCTTGTCTATCTTATTCAGTCTTTACGGTGCCGATGACCAAACGGTCAGCCAATTTGCCAATCAATTCGGGGAAAAGGGACTGCAGCAGTTGAAAATCATAAACAGCAAGATAAACGCTTTCGGTGTTTTAACCTCCAGCTGCGGCCGGGTCTTCGACGCGGTGTCTTCCCTCCTGGGAGTCGGTCATTTTAACAGTTTTGACGGCGATCTTCCCTCTCAACTGCAAACCTGTGCCGAAGCATGTGGTTCCAGCGCTGCCAATTCCAACTTTACCATCGAAAAAGAAGAAAATAACACAATTCTTAACTTATTGCCCCTTTTTCATGATATAATAAATGATAATCGAAGTGTACCGGAAAAAGCATTTATTTTTCATAAAACCCTGGCACAAGGCATTGTCAGTATGGCAGAAGAAGCAAGAAACGAATTGAATATAAACAAAGTCGGCTTAACCGGCGGCGTATTTCAAAATACCCTGTTACTGCGTTTAACCATGGATAGATTAAAAGAAAAGGGATTCCAGGTACTGATCCACTCGGAAGTACCATCCAATGATGGCGGAATATCCCTGGGCCAGGCGTATTTAGCGATTGGAAAACAAATAGCAAAGGCACAAAGGCACAAAGGCACAAAGAAAAAAATTTTTTATAAAAACTTCGTGTCTTGGTGTCTTCGTGGCTAAAAGGAGGTCTACATGTGTATAGCTGTACCCATGAAGGTGGTTGAAATAAACGACGAGAAAAATACCGGTATTGTGGAAAGCAGTGGAGTCAAACGGGAAATAGGACTCCAACTGATGGATGATATTAAGGTGAACGATTGGGTCATTGTGCACACCGGTTTTGCCATATCCAGGCTGGAGGAGAAAGAGGCGCAGGAAACCCTGAGCCTCCTGAAAGCAGGAGGATTCATTGAGTGACTATGATCAAGACCGGTATCGAAAGGTGGACCAGGAACTGGTAGACCAGTTAAAAGCGTTTGCCTTTGACCGGCTGGTGAAAATAATGGAGGTGTGCGGCACTCATACGGTTGCTATTCACCGGTTTGGTATCCAGCGGCTGCTCCCGGAAAGCGTAAAGCTGGTTTCCGGTCCGGGTTGTCCGGTGTGTGTGACTCCCGATACGTTTATCGATGAGGCTGTATTCCTGGCCAGGGAAGGTTTTTTAATTGCCACCTTCGGTGATATGATACGGGTGCCTGGTACTCACTCTTCTTTGGAAAAGGAACGGGCACAGGGCCATGACATAAAAATCGTCTATTCCCCCCTGGATGCGCTCCGGGTGGCAGAGACATCTAAAAGAGATGTGGTGTTTCTGTCTGTGGGTTTTGAAACCACGATACCGGGGATAGCCGTGACCGTAATGCAGGCAAAAGAGAGAGGGATCGATAATTTCTTTCTATTAACTGCCAATCGCCTGATCCCGCCGGCCATGACTGCCCTGATCCAGGAAGACTCCCAACTCAACGGATTTATACTTCCCGGTCATGTTAGCACTGTCCTGGGTAAAACAGGTTACGACTTTATGGAAGCCCTCAATGTCCCTGGTGTGATTTCCGGGTTTGAGCCGGTTGACATTGTTTCTTCGATTATCGTGTTATTAAGACTGATACGGGAGACTAAAGCCCAGGTGGTGAACAATTATAAACGGGCTGTTCGGGATGAGGGCAATCCCAAATCCCAATCCTTAATAAATACCGTATTTGCAGAGACTGATGCGGAGTGGCGAGGAATCGGAGTTATTCCCAAAAGCGGCCTTCAATTAAGAGAAAAATATGCCGGCCTGGATATAAGAAATAAAATAGAAATTAAAACAGAAGGAGGAAAACGCCCTTCCGGGTGCCGGTGTGGTGATGTGTTAAAAGGTCGGATCGATCCACCGGAATGCCCGTTGTTTGGAAGCAAATGCACCCCTGACTCACCCATCGGCCCGTGTATGGTATCTTCAGAAGGCAGTTGCAGCGCCTGGTACAAATATGGATAGAAAGAAAAAATTCGAAATTCGAATATCGAAATTCGAAACAATATCAAAATCCAAATGTTCAAAATTCAAAACAATGCTTATTATTATCTTGTTTTGGTCATTTGAATTTTGGTCATTTGGATTTGTTTCGGATTTCGTGCTTCGTATTTCGGATTTATAGTTAAAATAAGGTGTAATATATGGATAAAATAATGTTGGCCCACGGTGGCGGCGGTCAAAAGACAACAGACTTGATTCGCAATAAAATTCAAAAATATTTCAATGATCCGGAGCTGAGTCAAATGGATGACGCGGCAGTTTTGGATAAGCTGGTATTTACCACGGATTCTTTTGTGGTGGAGCCATTGTTTTTTCCTGGTGGTGATATCGGTGAACTGGCAGTCAGTGGAACCGTTAATGATATTGCCGTGATGGGTGCCCGGCCCCTCTACTTATCTGTGGGATTTATTATTGAAGAAGGATTTGAAATCAACAATTTTGAAACGATCCTGGAATCTATGAAACGAGCTGCTGAAACCAGCCCGGTTCGTATCGTCACCGGTGATACCAAGGTTGTCGATCGAGGTAAATGTGATGGCATATACATCAACACGTCCGGGATTGGTGAAATCGCATTTACTCCGCCGCCTGGTGTGGAACGCATCCAGCCGGGTGATATGGTTTTGATCAACGGCCCCATTGGCCTGCATGCCATATCGGTGTTGACCGCCCGGAAGGAATTCGGACTGGATACGGAAGTACTCAGTGATGTGGCTCCCCTGTGGTCGCTAATTGAGCAATTGAACGATTTTGCTGTCAAGTTTATGAGAGACCCCACCAGGGGCGGCATTGCCCAGGTACTCAATGAGATAGCAGGGGATAGGGATTTTGGCGTTGAAATATGGGAAGATTCGCTTCCCATAACCCAGGAAGTTGTGGGTGTATGTGAAATACTTGGCTTTGACATTCTTCATCTTGCCAATGAAGGGAAGGTAATTGTCGTGGCTGCTGAAAAGGACGCGGAAAAAATCCTGGAGATAATGGAAAATGACCCATTGGGAAAAGGAGCAAAAATAATCGGAAAAGTGACTGAAAAGAATAAAGGCATGGTGACACTTAAGACCACGGCATTAAGTGAGAGGATTGTTTTGCCCCCCACAGGTGAATTGATCCCCCGGATTTGTTAGGATAAGTAGTACGTTGTTCCTTTGAAAAAAAGGTTAAATTCTGGTAAAATAGTAGCAGTGGACTCAGGAAATAAAAATAAGAAATTTTTACCCAGAGGACCGAGATGCCAGGCAAAAGTTTGCGGACTAGTGGTGATTCTACTATTCCTGGTTCTGCCCTCAGACCTGCAGGGTGTGGAAAAGAGCATAAGATTTCATCATTTATCCATTGAAGATGGTTTGTCTCAAAGCACGATTAACACCATACTGCAGGATAAAAGAGGGTTTATGTGGTTTGGTACCCAGGAAGGTCTGAATCGTTACGATGGCCATGGGTTTATTCACTATAAATTTTCATCAACTGATCCCCACAGCCTGGGAGATGATTTTATTTATACCCATTATGAAGATCGCCAGGGAGTGTTGTGGGTGGGGACGGGTAGTGGTGGTCTCAACCGCTTTGACCCTGTAACTGAACAGTTTACCCGGTACCAGCATCATCCGGGAGATTCGAAAACACTTAGTAACAATGATGTGCGTGCTATTTATGAAGACTGGCAGGGTGTATTATGGGTGGGTACAGTAAATGGTTTAAACCAATTTGATGCCCGGACAAAAACATTTATCCATTACAAGAATATACTGGGAGATCCCAATAGTTTAAGTCATAATCATATTCGCTGCATCGTCGAGGACCTGGAAGGAAACCTCTGGATCGGTACCTGGGGTGGTGGCCTCAACCGGTTGAACCGCGGCCCAAATGGAATGTATACGTTTACCCGCTATTTGAAGTCCCCGCATAACCCCAACAGCCTGACGGATAATCATGTGAGTTCTATCCAGGTTGATCCAGCGGGGTGGTTTTATATCGGCACAGCCGATGGATTTACTCATTTTGACCCGGTTACAGGAAGCGCTGCCCGGTACCAAAAGCCGCCAGGCACTCCCAACAGCCTGGCAGATAACAGGATTAATGCTCTTTACCTGGACATGGAACCATCCGGTTCCAGGTACCTTTGGATATGTACGGATAAAGGACTTCATCGTTTTAATTGCAGAACAAAGAAAATTTTCGGTTACCAAAACGTCCCCAATGCCCCAAAAAGTCTCTCCAATAACTGGATTCTCTCTTTTTATAAAGATCTCGCTGGAAGCTACTGGATTGGCACCAATGCAGATGGTATTTACCGCTTTAATCCCGCCAGCATTCAATTCGGAAGTTACTTGAAAGATACTGATAACCCCGACAGCCTGGTGGACAGCAGTGTCAACAGTATATGCCTGGACCGAAAGGGAATAATCTGGATAGGAACGGTAGGGGGACTTAAAGGGTTTGACAGGGATAAGAATCAGTTTACACATTACTACCAAAAACCGGGGGATCCCAATAGTTTGAGTGATAATGATGTCAGATGCATTCTCGAAGATCATACCGGGACCTTCTGGATAGGTACCCACGGAGGTGGAATCAACCGGTTGGACAGGGATAAAAATCGATTTACTCGATACCTGAATGAACCGGGCAATCCCAACAGCCTGAGTGATGATGATGTGAAATGCCTCTACGAAGACCACACCGGCACCCTCTGGATCGGTACCCACGGTGGGGGCCTCGACCGTCTGGATGTCACCAGGAAGCATTTCACCCATTATAAAAATGATCCCCACGACCCTCACAGCTTAAACGACAATTATATTCGTGCCATCTATGAAGATCGCTCTCATGTCCTGTGGATAGGAACCAAAGATGGTGGGCTCAATCGTTTTAACCGTGCCAGCGAACAATTTACCCATTACACCCACAACCCCCAGAATCACAACAGTATCAATAGCAATTTTGTGCTGTGTATCATGGAAGATACTCGTGGTTCCCTATGGATCGGGACAGCTGGCCGCGGGCTTGATCAGTTGGACCCATCCCGCAAACATTTTTCACATACTACCATTTTGGATGGACTTCCCAATAATATGTTATACAGCATCCTTGAAGATGAAGAAGGCAACTTATGGCTCAGCACCAACCATGGGTTATCTCGTTTTAATAAAGATAAAATAAAACCATTCACCAATTATGATTGGTCTGATGGGCTGCAAAGTAATGAATTTAACTACGGCTCTTATTTTAAAAGTGAGAGCGGTGAGATGTTTTTCGGTGGCATCAATGGTTTTAACGCCTTTTACCCCAAAAACATCAAGCATAATGAGGACCCACCGCCAGTATTTATTACCGGTTTCCAGTTATTCAATAAGGCTGTACCTATTGGTGAAGGGCCGGACGGCCGTACTCTTTTAACGGCAAGTATTACCGAAACAAAAACCATTGAATTAACCCATGAAGATTATATCTTTTCCTTCCAGTTCGCGGCATTAAATTATATTTCTCCTGAAAAGAATCAATATGAATATATCATGGCTGAATTCGAAAAGGAGTGGAATAAAGTAGGTAATCGCAATTATGCTACGTATATCAACCTTCCGCCCGGGAAATACACCTTTAAGGTGAAAGGCTCCAATAACGACGGTGTGTGGAATGAACAAGGGGCATCATTAAAACTGGTTATTAAACCGCCTTTTTGGGAAACCACGTGGTTTCAGTTGCTCGTTGTTGTGTTTATCATTGGCAGCATTTATTTTGTATACCGGATGAGGATGGGCTCTTTGGAGAAGAAACGAAGAGAACTTGAACGAATGGTGTCGCAGCGGACAGAGGAGCTGCAGAAGCAGCGGGAAATCGCGGAGAAAGAGCGGGAAACCGCACAGACGGCTAACGAAGCCAAAAGCCAGTTTCTGGCCCGGATGAGCCATGAAATTCGTACACCCATGAATGCCGTAATCGGTTTTACGGATATGCTGCTGGATACCCGGCTCAACGAAGAACAGCTTGATTACGCCAGAAGCATCAAACAGAGCGGCGATTTCCTGTTGGGGATAATTAATGATATACTGGATTTTTCCAAAATAGAGGCCGGTCAATTGACCTTTAACCCGATTGATTTTGACCCGGAAATAACCATCTTCGATATTTGCGAATTAATTGCTCCCAGGAAAGGGACCAAACCCATTGATTTTCTTATCCGCATTGGCGAGTCGGTGCCTGCCTTTGTCAAAGGAGACCCGGCGCGGTTTCGCCAGGTGGTGTTAAATATGGTGGGAAATGCCCTTAAATTTACAGAAGCCGGTGAAATAGAGGTAACCCTTGATGTCGATGAAAAAAAAGAGAACGACATAAAACTCCACACCATTGTCAGGGATACCGGGATTGGCATCCCTGCGGACAAGCTAGCCAGTATTTTTGAAGTCTTTCAGCAGGTGGATGGTTCTGTCACCCGGAAGTTTGGGGGGACCGGTTTGGGCCTGGCTATATGTAAGCAGATTGCGCAATTGATGATGGGTGATGTCTGGGCTGAAAGTCAACCAGGCCATGGATCGGTATTTCATTTCACTGCCTGGATGGAAGAATCCAGGAAAAAAGTGTCTCCGAGAACGGTGCCCCGGCATCTTTCCGGTAAAAAGGCCCTCATTGTCGATGACAACGCCAATAACCTTGATATCCTTACCCACCAATTGCAGCAGGTGGGCATGCGGATTGTGGGACTAACCAACGGCCAGCAGGTGGTAACAGAGCTTCAAAAGCACTTTGGGGTGGGTGATCCTTTTGACTTGTGTATCCTGGATATTCGACTGCCCGGTATGAATGGTTTTGATATTTTAAAAAAGATACGCAGGCTGGATCCCT
Source organism: Candidatus Aminicenantota bacterium (assembly GCA_011772425.1). Taxonomy (GTDB): domain Bacteria; phylum Acidobacteriota; class Aminicenantia; order UBA2199; family UBA2199; genus JAKAGC01. The sequence continues at coordinate 9,274 of WVZO01000053.1, read as the reverse complement.
CCTTTTCAAAACTCCCGGTACTGGCGTTTTCTTCCTCTTCTCCCGGCCGGATTAAACGGTACCAGGACGCTGGATTTGATGGGTATCTACCCAAACCCGTCAATCGACAAAAGCTTATTCAAATGACGGCGCGGCTCCTGGAAGGAGAGATAATCAGCCCGGATGAAAAAGAAATGCAACCTTTGGTAACCCAGCATACCCTGGCTGAAGAAGCCAAACAATCGGTACGGATTCTACTGGCGGAGGACAATCCCATTAACCAGAAATTGGCCCGGTATGTGTTGACCAAAGCAGGCTATCACCTGCATATCGTCAATAACGGCAAAGAAGCGGTAGAAGCTTATATATCAGCCCCGGAAAACTTTGATCTCATTCTAATGGATGTCCAGATGCCGGTAATGGATGGAATAGAAGCAACAAAAATTATCAGGGAAAAACAAAAAGATTCTAAAAAAATACCCATAATCGCGGTCACTGCGGAAGTGATGAAAGGAGACAAGGAAAAACTACTGGCTGCCGGGATGGATGATTATATCTCAAAGCCCATCAAGAGAGAGGTCATATATGAGATGGTAAAAAAATGGGCGCTGTCCAAGTAATCAAGTGAACTTGACAATTACCATTGTTTTTTAGTATATTAATTACATTAGGTCTTTATTTTTTAAAATAGAAGATTGGAAGTAAGGAGGATTTCAGTGAAACGATTGAAAATCATTTTTTTAAGTTTATTTGTACTGGCAATTGCCGCGCCTTCCCTGCAGGCAGTAACTATAAAACTCGGAACCATTGCCCCGGAGCGTTCCCCATGGGTCAAAGAACTCAAGTTGTTGGGACTGGAATGGAGAAAAATCACCAATGGAAAAGTTAAAATCAAAATATATGCCGGAGGCATTGCCGGCAGCGAAGAAGATATGGCTCGAAAAATCCGGCTGGGTATACTGGGAGGCGCTGTTTTTACAAATAGAGGAATCAATAATATATACCCTGATTCCTACGTACTGAATATTCCTTTTTACATGGATTCAATAGAGGAACTGGATTATATACTGGAAAAGATGAGTCCCTTTTTCGAAAAGGAAATTGAAAAAAAAGGATTCAAAGTGATTGTCTGGGCCAAGGCCGGGTGGGTTAATTTTTTTACAAAAAAGCCCATCCAATACCCCGAAGATCTAAAGAAACACAAAATTTCCTTTACCACCGGGGCACCGGCAATGGAACAGGCCTGGAAACAATCCGGGTATCATATCGTGCCCAACGAACTAAAAGATATGATGATGGGATTACAAAGCGGCATGGTGGATTCCTTTTATCTTCCTCCCATAATGGCGGCATCCGGCCAGTTTTTTCCCTTAGCACCCAACATGTGCCCCTTAAAAATTGCCCCACTCATGGGCGGTTTCGTGATCTCAAAACGAATATGGGACCGGATTCCCAATCAATACAAAGAAGAAATGACCGCTGTTGCCAAAAAAATGGCTGCTAAACTGTATCAAAAAACCATCGAACTGGAAAAAGAAGCCATCGAGGAAATGAAAAAGCACGGCCTGAAAATCAACCCGGTACCCCCTGGTGCATTGGCAAAATGGAAAGCCGCTTCGGAAAAGGGAATGGATGCCCTCGTGGGCAAAGCCTTTTCAAAGGAAATATTTGACAAACTGGTACGCCACCTAAAAGAATTTAGGCAGTCGAATAAATGATTTCTTTTATTCACCACAGAGTACCCAGAGGGCTGTGTTCTCTGTGCTCTCTGTGGTTAAATATTTATCAATCCGGTTCCTGGATATCGTTATCAATGGCACCGTTGTTTACATTAACGCTTTCCCAGGTCCCGCCGGTACCGTTCCAATTGACTAAATTAAACGTATTGGAACCGTCAGGAAATCCTCTCACTTTGTATACGGTTACCGCATCGGTCCAGTGTAAGGGAGTTCCGGACTGGCAAACATCCGGTGTTGTATCGGCTTTAAGGAAGAATACATAATCCGTATAGCCTTCCCAACCAAAAATTTTTGCCTGTCCGTTTCCATCCACGCAAACCGCTGCACCTTCATCGCAGCCAATGGCTTTTGTGGTATTTACCGTTGTAAAACCATCTACAATATTCCTGGCCATAAAGGTGATGGTTCTGCCCAGTCGATCTCTTTCAGATAAATGCGAGTCTGTGATAATTCCGCTGGTAAAAGGAATCTGGGTAATAAAGTCGGTTTTCCTGTAGTTCATGTATTCATGGTAGGGATCGGACAGTGCTTCTGAGGAATACACACCGTATGATTCAGGAATATAATCGATTTGTCCCAGGATCGCCAGTCCTGCGGATGTTCCACCCACGGCAGCATTTTTAACGTTAACCAGGTAATCGATGGCACTTTCTACTTTGGTATCATTCCAAAAGTCGTAGTAATCTTTTTGATCTCCACCGGCAATCCAGAGGGCTTCCGCGTTTTTAATCACCTGCTCGGTATAGGTTGCATTGGCGAAGTCAACTTTATTGATCACCAGGGTATGAACCGAGTCCACACCGCCGATTTGATTGTAAATATAATCCTGGTAGCCATCGGAACGGTCGGTCCTGATAACCACAAAGTCACCACCATTGGTTCTGGCTGTAAGCCAGGCCATTGCCTCGTCGCATTCAGGTCCACCGCCCATATGAACAGTGCCGGCTTGATGGCTGGTGACCACCCAGTCAGGATTCCCTGTCACATATACCCTCATCCCTTTGGGTACGGACCCGGGATCCGGTTCAGTACCGCCGCCGGAGCCAACAGTGATGACGGCCGTATCGTCATCTGTCCCACCATTGCTGTCAGTTACGGTCAGGACAGCCGAATAGGTCCCTTCACTGGTATAGGCATGGGTGACGATCATGCCCGAAGCCGTGTTCCCGTCGCCAAAATTCCATTCATAAGAAACAATCGTCCCTTTTTTGGCATAGGAACCTGAACCGTCAAAGGTGACGACTTCATCCACATTAACGGTCTGGTCCGGCCCTGCATCGGCAACCGGCGGCGGGACAGCAAACAGGACGGCTGTTAAAATCAACAAGCCTGCCAGGAAAAGGGGAGAAAAAACAGCATTTTTTGCCTTTTTGATTTTATTCATGTTAACCTCCGTGTATATGATTGATGTTTTTGAATTTACGGTTGGGCAAGCTGAAGAAAACTTTTTTAACTCGTTATAAAGATAAAATAATTGTCACCTTTTGTCAAGGAAAAAATAGAAAAAAGTAACAGTTAAGTTGTTTTTCATCACGAAGGCACGAAGATCACCTTCGCGTCCCTTCGCGTGTCTTCGCGGTTAACTTATTCAGCGATTACCAGCATTTCAGGGTCATCATGAGTGAGTGGATCATTCCTGCTGAAATGACCCAAATTGCAGCCGAAAATACCAATATTCTTAAAACCCAGCGATTTTAAATACCAGGTGATCTCACTGGGGGTATAATACCGGGTATTATCGTTGATAGTTTTCTTTTTCCCTGAATCATCAACAAAATCAATAATGGAGCTTTCCCTGAAGGTAAGCAAGTCAAAGTGGACATTTGCTGCATTAATTCCATGTTCATTATAAAATTCTGCCATATTATGAAACAGGGGAAACAAGGCACTTAATGTGGTAAAAATCAATTTTCCTTTTGGTTTCAAGGCGTTTCGGGCATTTTCCAGGATTTTGTAATTCATTTCATCGGTTTCCATTAGAGGAAATGCCCCTTCGCAGATCATGATGACCAGGTCGAATTCTTCTTTAAAATCCAGGTCCCGGGCATCGGCAATGGAAAAATCAATATGTAAATTTTCTTTCTTTGCTTTTTCAATTGCCCGTTTGATTTGTGCTGCCGACAGGTCGATCCCGGTAACGTCATAGCCTCTCCCGGCCAGTTCGATGGCGTGTCTGCCGGTTCCGCAGCCAATATCTAAAATTCGTTTTGTTTTATCGAAGTTGATTTCTTGTTCGATGAAATCCACTTCCCCTTTGGTTCCTTTAGTAAATTCTTCTTTATCGTACGACTCGGCATAATTTTCAAAGAATTCTTCATACCATTGTTTCATTCTCAAATCCTCCGTTACGATATTATACCGCATTTTTTCTTCGGTAAGACTATAACATAAGGCAAAAAAGATTTCAAGTTATCTGAGGGTTGAAAGAACTACGTCATTTTTTAAAAAGCACGAAATCCGAAATCCGAAATCCGAAACAAATCCAAAATTCAAATGTTCAAAATACAAAACAAAAGCAGCATGATACGGTGCTTTCTATTTCTTTTGTTTTGGTCATTTGAATTTCGGTCATTCGAATTTGTTTCGAATTTCGATATTCGAATTTCGGATTTCCACGGGTGTGGGAGCTCTTTTAAAGCATTTGACGCACTCGTGAGGGGCTTGACTTAATTTTTTTTTGGTGGTAAATTGTTTTTTTTAAATAGGAGGAAGCGATGAAGAAGTTATGGGTTGTTTTTATTTTATTTGCGATGGGTTTTGTTGCTCCGCAGGCAATATTCAATGCTCATCCTGATGCTTCAAAAGCGGAAAACAATACCGGGGAGCAGAAATGGTATTTGGAAACGCCCCTGGCTATTCGCAAAGCGGTAGTGGTACCTGCTCCTGTTGACAAAGTCTGGGAAGCCTGGACCACAACAGAAGGCGTAACCACGTTTTTTGCCCCCAAAGCATCGGTGGAGTTAGCTGTTTTCGGTGATTTTGAAATGTATTTCGATCCCAAACAACCAAAGGGACAGCAGGGGAGTGAAGGTTGTAAAATTTTGAGTTTTATTACCGGTGAAATGTTTTCCTTTACCTGGAATGCGCCGTTGTCAATGCCAACGGTACGCCAGGCACGCACCTGGGTGGTGCTGCATTTTTATCCCCATGAAAGCAATCATACCCGTATTACCTTGACGCATGTGGGGTGGAAGATGGGTGAAGAGTGGCAGAAGGCGCTGCAGTATTTCAACAAAACCTGGGAAGTGGTGCTGGGGCGTTTGCAGTATCGGTTCCAAAAAGGTCCCATCGATTGGAAAAAACCCTTTACCCCTGGTGCCACCAAATAGCTAACAAGCAGCCACGAAGGACACGAAGAGACACGAAGAATAAATTAGGGGGTCTTTCGGGGCATGGCTTTGACAGCGCAAGGGTGCTTTACTCTGGATACGAAGATGGTTGTTCTTGTCTGCCCCTTTTCCATTATTCAGAATAAGGGAAAATTATCATTTTTTTTCATTTTATATGTTGATTGGTGTATTTTTTTAAAGATATTTCCATTATTTTCTTGACAAGAGGCAGGATTTCATCTATATTTAAGGCATGGAATTAACAAAACAGCAGGTGATAGATAAAATCTTATCTTTCAATTACGTTGAATTGGCCGAATGGATAAAAAATAGGCTTCAAGGCAATGATAAATATTTCCCTATATACTTAGGCCATGAACCCAATCTCAGTGGATTTTTAATCAATACGTTTCGTCACATAAAAGACGAAAAATTCAGGGATAATTTTCTTGAGATTTTGGGTGATCTCACGAATCAGTTCAGAGGTTTAAGCAAGAGTCAGATTGAAGAGTGCAAAGAATATATTGTGGAACTTCTTATCCTTTGCGGGAATATAAGACAATTTGACAATAAAGTTTCTCTGTTAGAAATTGCTGTTTCCGGGAAGTTTAAAGGTATTAAAGTCGATGAAGAAACAGACTTGCATGCCGATCTATTGACCACATTGGCTTCTTATAAGATTGTAGGAATTCATAAATTTTGGATTGACCAGCTTTTGGACAAATCTGACCGGTATTATGCTAATCCTGCCTTTTATGCGTTGATCGATAACCTGGACAGGCTTTTTGAGTATATCGATGTTTTTATAGATAAATTCAAAGGAGATATTGAACTGAAATGGGGAATCCAGGCATTAATCAATGACCACGGTAAGAAAGAAATAGTCAACCGGTTTAAAAGTATTGAACCCCGATTGTCCTTTGAGCAGAAGCAAGCGGTCAATCATGCATTTATAGAAGTTGGGGAAAATCCCGTCTATCCAATAGAAGCACTATCAGAAAAAACTGAAAAGGAATTAGGATACAAAGAAGACCAGGAGGCTGAATAATGGCTTTATCGAAGCAAGAAGTAATAGATAAAATTTTGTCGTTTGATTACCAGGGGTTAGCACAGTGGATTGAATCACGACTTCATGGAGATGATGGATATTTTCCTATTTATGAGGGGTATGAGACCAATCTTAGTAAGTTTCTGAGCGAATCGTTTCACCACATAAAGGAAAAAAACTTCAGAGAGAATTTTCTTGAAATCCTATATGATCTTACAATCGATTTATGGGGGTACACAGAGGACAAGGTTAAAGAAAACCAGGAGTATATTTATGAATTACTCTCTTTATGTGGACGTATTGAAAAATTTAAGCGAAAAAATGCCCTATATCGAATTGCCCGGTCAGGGAAGTTAAAAGGGTTTAGCGCCTATAATAGAGATTTACACTTGATGCTTTTAAGAGCATTAGCATCTTACCAGTCTGCTGGAGATTGTGATTTCTGGATTGAGCAAATGAAAGACGATTCAAACAAATATTATGCCAATGCGGCTTTTTACGCGTTGCTGAATCGTAAATATAGACTTGATATCCTTTTTCAACATATTAACATCTTTATCGACCGCTTTAAAGGGGAAATCGACCTGGTTTGGGGCATACGGGCTTTAATTGAGGATTACGGTAAAGAAGAAATACTCAATAGGTTTAAAAAGATTGAAACAAAATTGTCCCAACAACAAAAAGAAGCAGTTAATCATGCCCTTATCGAAGCCGACTATGAACCAGTTTACAAACTGAGAACAGTTGAAAGCTTGTTATGAGGAGGTATATTAAGGTGTCTGTTCTTTTTTTCTTGACAAAGAGTTCATTTCCAACTATAAATTTAAGCATGATAACTGTTTTAAATGATTATATAGAGAAATATATTCAAGATGCTGATAGTTCGGACGATAAGACAATTGCCCGGCATTTAAAAGAAATTATCCCCAAAACCACTCACCTGGAGGAAAAGGTTTTTAAGAAAATCGTCGGAGAATTAAAGAATGAATTGGACAGCAGGAAGGATGATGATTTTAAGAGTGCATTTCTGAAAGTCCGAAAAAAATTCATCTTAAAAGGGGATACTATAAAGGCGGAATTGCCGGCTGTCTTAATAAGAATAATACCAAATACCAGGAAATTCCTGGAATATATTGCCAATGCAAATGGAATAAAGGTGGAGAAGCTTGAAAAGCGGATTTCTTCAAGAGGTATTAAAGATTTTATTCAATATATAGGACATCTTGAATTGGCTCCTGGTGATAAAAATGTTGTCTTTGCAACTTTTGACGAAGACCACCTGGAAAATGATCCATTCATTAATCGGAAAGTTTTCGACATCGTTAATATGTTAGCTCTACATATGGACGATAGTTCTAATAATGAAGAACCTTTGACAGCCGTGAAACTTAAATATAGAAATAGGAAAAGCAGTGAAAAGAAATTTCCCACTTTTATTGATGCCGGTTGGTATAGAAATTTTTATCCCGCAGATGAAGAAGATTTCTATGGGAGAACCAAAAGTCTTGATAAGTCTTTAAAAAACATGCCGGAAGTGGTGCACAAAAACTCAAAAATGTCTGATGTAGTGAAAGATATTGTATTTTTGAAGGATTAAGATTATGGCACAATCAAAACAGGATGTTAAAGAAAAAATATTATCTTTTAGTCATGATGAGCTAAAGAACTGGATTCGTTCCAGGCTTCACGGGGAGGATAGATATTTTTCAATATACCTGGGGCATGAAACGAATCTCAGGGGCTTTTTAAGCGATGTGTTTAATCGCATAGAAAACAAGGAATTCAGGGATGATTTTATTAAAACCTTGAACCAATTGATTAATGAAATTGACAGATATACGAAGGACGAAATCGAAGAAGACAAAGTATATATATATGAATTGTTCACCCTTTGCGGCACTATCAAGCAATTTGAAAAAAAAGTCACTCTTTTCCAAATGGCAAAATCCGGGAAATTTAAAAGGATTCAAGTTCACGATACGGACTTACATCTTGTGCTGCTAACAGCCTTGTCCTCATATAGGCTGGGAGGAAATTATAAATTCTGGATTGAACAAATGAAGGACGATTCAAACAAATATTATACCAATGCTGCTTTCTACGCACTTCTCGAGAACCGGTACAGCCTGGATATTCTTTTTAAGCATTTGGGGATCTTTATTGATAGATTCAAAGAGGGGATTGAACTCGTTTTGGGAATTGAGTCCTTGTTTGATGATCGTGAACCGACAGAAATATACGGAATGTTTAAAAAAATTGAGTCACGGTTATCTAATGAACAAAAACAAGCGGTTAATCATGCGTTTAAGGAGGCTGGATACGAGATACCTTATAAACCGGGCAAAAAGGTAAAATTTAAAGCAGATGAAGAACTGTTGTCCAAAGTGGCAGCACCCCAACCGCAATATGTCGCCGCGCCGACACCTAAATACAAACCCGGTGCCACCTTGAAAGAAAAAGCTTTGGAAATTTTTAAGCTGATGGGTTATGAGGTGGAGTTGAACCGTCAGATCGCAGGCCATTCCATCGATATTTTTCTCAAAAAGAAAAAAAGTATCGGTAATCGGTATGAATGCTGGATTTGCTTTTGCGATACCGGGAAGCGACAAGTAGGCAAGGCCGGCATCGACAGCCTATATCCTATCCGGGAAGCGGTAAGAGAGGAATTGGAAAAACAACCCGGTATTTGTGATGATTGCCAGGCAATAATCATCTCTGAAAAAGGCTTTACAAAAGTGGCCATTGAAGCGGCAAAGGTCTACCATATCGAACTAAAAACCCTGGACCAACTGCTTACTGATTTGAGGGCTCTTTTTAACCACGAAGCCACGAAGGACACGAAGGATCACGAAGAAGAGAAGAAGTTAAGAAGA
>WVZO01000053.1:0-283 GCA_011772425.1 Candidatus Aminicenantota bacterium | reverse complement strand
ACTCACCTTACTCACCTCACTCAACTTACTCAACTAAACTCTTGACATTTCCTTCCGATTCATTTATATTTTTATATGATTTTACCAAGAAGGGAAAATGATGGATAAAAAGAAAAGGAAAAAGGAAGATAGTCAAGAAAAGAGATGAGAGGTATGAAAAAGCCAAATCCTTTGAAGAAAGAACCGGGGAGCTCTTCAAGTTGATGGGCTTTGAGGTGGAACTCAATAAGGAGATAGCAAGCTATCAACTTGATGTTTTTTTAAGAAAGAAAAAAAGCATCGG
>WVZO01000067.1:799-1051 GCA_011772425.1 Candidatus Aminicenantota bacterium | reverse complement strand
AATTTTGTCTTTGAGTTTAATGTTCCAACTGCTTTTTGGCGGTCGGGCAAATAATGCAATATGTTTATCAATCAGGGACAGTTCAAAAAATGTGTCACCCGCTTCTAAATCTTCACCATATTCTTCTTGTGCAAGTTCTTTATCAGTACAACGGTCTTTTTTTCGCTCAAGATATGGTGATGATATTGTATAACTTTTTGTTACAGGGTCTTGTAAAACAAACCGCCCTTTTCCTTTAATCGGGTGGTCCCA
>WVZO01000067.1:377-656 GCA_011772425.1 Candidatus Aminicenantota bacterium | reverse complement strand
ACCAGCAATTGTGCTCCGATTAAGTTCATTATAAAGCCGCAATTTTGTTCGATTATCTTTTCCCCGTACTAAAACCCCCGGAGGCCGCATCCAATCAGGCAGCCATTCATTAATATAATCGTGTTTATAAAATAACGATTTAGCAATTGGGCTATCAACCAATTGCTCCACACGAGACATTTCACGAAGTTCAGTATCAGGGCGAAACAACCAAAGCCAGTGAAAAAAGGACACACACATCCAACTTGCCCCCATTTCACGGGACTTGTGTACTAACCC
>WVZO01000067.1:0-325 GCA_011772425.1 Candidatus Aminicenantota bacterium | reverse complement strand
GCTTCTGCTGGAACTTGTTTTCCAGTATCGGGGTCAGTCTCAAATTCGTGCTTTGTCCAAGCAAAAGCATTTATCCAAAAAAGCAAACTTTCTTTACTTGCCGCCAACAAATCCTTTTGCAAAATTGCATCATTCTCAGCTTTTCTTAATAAATTCTCCCGCCATTCAAGATGTTCCTCATGCCGTTTTGGAACAATCAAACCCGTTTTCGGACATTTCCAATATCGGCGATTGCTTGGAAATGGGGTTGCAAGTTGGGGACATTCAGAAAAGCCTTTTCCAATCACTCTGCGTATGCTCCGGGGCAAATTTTCAAATCTGTTTT
>WVZO01000737.1:2864-3049 GCA_011772425.1 Candidatus Aminicenantota bacterium | reverse complement strand
AACGAAAGGGTAATATTCCTGCCTGACCAGAATTTGTAACTGATTCACTGATTCACTGACCGTCTGCCCTCTGACCCTCTGACCTTCTCCTCCAAAACTTCGGCAATCCGATACGCCACCCAATACCCGTTCTTGATTCTCTCCTCCTCTGTCATCCCTCTCTTCAGCATCTCATACTCGGGGAT
>WVZO01000737.1:0-2812 GCA_011772425.1 Candidatus Aminicenantota bacterium | reverse complement strand
AGGTGTTCGTTTGCATGTAAGCCAAGCAATGTTTGAGGTTCTTTCAATTCAAGGAGTGTCTGGCCGCAGAAGAGATGCAGGTCTGCCAATTTCAGGCGATAGCCGGAACGGAGGGAGATGTCCTGCGCTTCTTTGAGAATACTTTCGTCGGGCTGCAGCCCCTTTGCCTTTTCCAATCGTGCCAGGGCCAGCAGCAGGTCCGGTTCAAATTCAACCATATTGGTTTTGCGGCAGCGGCGCAGCGCTTCATTGAGGCAGCGTTCGGCCATCCCCAGCTCTTTGCCCTGTTTTAAATGGAGTGATTCCACCTTTTTTTGGAATGACTCGTCATAAAAATGAATTTCAAAGGATTTGATTCGGCCAGTACAGTGTGACAACCAGCATTGAACGATCGCCTCTCCCAGCAGCCAATAGGCCTGAAAAAAATCTCTTGGATGTGGATATCTGGTTTCTGCATCTTTTTCAGCGAATGCCATTGCCTTCCGGGCCTGTTCAAAGGCCTCCAGGCTATGACTGGCGGAATGTCTCTCTTCATTAGAGAGAACCGCGGCCAGCCGCGCTTGCAAACGGGTGGAAAGGGAACGGCAAGCGGAAACCATGCTCAATGATTGAATATAATTACCTTCTTCAAATAATTTGAATGCAAAGGCCAATTCATCTTCGGCACAGGCGCTGTCACCCTTTACCCCGCCCTGATAGGCCAGTACACGTCCGAATTCCCGGTGACCAATAGCTTCATCAAGTTCATCTTCTATCTCCCTGCAAAGAGCAATCCCTTTTTGCAAATGCGCGGTTGAAACGGAAAGTTGGCCAATATAAATTTGCGCCATAATAGCCACATTTTCCAGACCGATGACAAGATTAATTTTGTCGTCATCTTTTTCTCGAAATTTAACGGATAAAAGATACAGCGGCACGGCTTTTACGGGCTGGCCGGAAAGAGAATAGGCACTGGCCAATTCATTTAAGGACCAACTCTTATCTAACTTTTTTCTCAATTTGGGCAGTTGGTCTTCACCGTCGGGAAAGAGTTCTTTCAATAGCTCAATTTGTAAATGATAGGCGGATAATTGATAATAAGCCGCTTTCCAAATTCTGTCCTTGTATAATACCCATGCCTCATCATATTTTCCTGTCTTTACCAGGTGGTGATAGAGTCCAATCACCGGAGCCAGGTCTTCCAGGTTAATGACCTTTTCCTTTCCAGGAATGGCCTGGAAGTATTGGACCGCCAGGTCGTGGACCTCGGCCCTGTTGGTTAAACTGTTGTACAAAAAGGAGCGCATAATGGGGTGAAAATCGAAAAGGTCTCCTTTTTCATCGTAAAACAAAAACCCCAGGCTGCGAAGCTCCTGCATTACCTGCCAGAGCAGTTCTTCATCCATTTCCGTGAACAATGCTTTAGCGGAATCAAAGGTANNAAGTAAACACACCCCTGAAAACCGCAATACAGGAAACCACCTGCCGCTCTTGTTTTGAAAGAAGTTTAAATCCCCTGGTCAAAATCTTATGGGGTTCTTCCCGGTCGATGAGATTAAGACGAAAGGCACCCTTTATATCTTTTGCCCGGCTGAGCCTGATGGAAGTGGTTAATAGTTTTAACATCAAGGGATGATAGTCGTATACCTTGCCCGCCTCCTCCAATTCCGCCCGGGTTCCCTTCACTCCTTCGCTGCGGAAAAAACGGACTGCGTCCCCTTTTGATAATCCGTTTAAAAAAACATGTTTAACACCGGCTAACCCTTCCAGGGGAACGGGCATCAGGCGCGAAGTGACCAGGGTTTTGCTGTTTCCCCCGGACAGGTACTGCAAAAACCGCCCGGCTTGCGGATGTACCGGTTCCCTGAGCCGCCTGTCCCATTCGCTTTCTTTCTCAGGATTACCCTCGAACCTCTTTTCCTGGATAAACATGGCTTCCATGCCCGCGTAACCCCGCAGCGCCCGTTCCAACCCATCCAACACCAGCAAAAACTTCCTTTGTTGTAAAACCGCCATAAGCTTTGGCAGGTCAACACCCTGTTGATCCTCAATACCCATCACATAGCAGGCCAGATGTTGGATAAAAGAATCAAAAGGCTCATCGTAAAAGGACCACCAGAACACGCCGTCTATCTCCACGGCGCGTTCCAGCACATCCTGTTGGAGCCAGACCCAGGTCAACGCGCTTTTTCCCATGCCGCCGATGGCTTCCATGACAAACACCGGCTCTTTTTCATTAAAGAACCAGTTGGAAAGCGAAGCCCGTTCCGCGTCCCTTCCGGTGAAATGGTCTGGCAGCGGGTAAGGATGAGCAATGTAAGGCAGGGGCGCAGTGGGCATAATACATATACCCTCTTTTTGAACCGCTGCTCCCTCTCGTTTCTTGATTAAATTTGCCAGGGAGGTGGAAAGCTTACCGAAAAAATCGGCAGGACTTTCAAAAAATTCAACTACATTTTCCTTCTTTACCTTTCCTAAAAATGCATCCAATTCCTTTTGCTTTTCAAACTCCATAAATTTCTTTTTCCATTCGAAATCTTCGTCAACAATAAAGCACAGGCAATCTTTTTTCTCTGTTTTCGCCAGCTCATATTCCAGTTGGGTAATGGATTTCTCCTTGCCTTCAGGCACAAACCCGAAGCGGTGGGCATAGATACCGATAAAAACATCACATTCCTGGATTTCTTTTTCGCAGACCTTTGTGGGTTCTTGCGGCTGGCTGCCGAAATACTCCATAGCCAGGGGTTTGCATTCATACCGCAGCACCACATCGATGGCCGCCTGCCTGTACTTGAGCAAATCCTTTGAAGTCGACGATATAAAAACCTTCATC
>WVZO01000243.1 GCA_011772425.1 Candidatus Aminicenantota bacterium | reverse complement strand
ATATTAATTTTTAATTGTGCAACCAGGTTAAGTGTTAAGTGTTAAGTGAAAATTGTTAACTATATGACAGTAATAGTTAAACTTAGAAAGAGGAGGCTGCTGATGTTAGAATTAAGTAACATCACCAAAAAGTACAACAACGTACCCGTGGTGAATAACGTGAGTTTCAGCGTGGCCCCTGGTGAAATTTTGGGTTATCTTGGGCCCAATGGTGCGGGTAAAACCACCACGGTTAAAATACTGGCAGGGCTTGTAGAGTCCACCAGCGGCAGGATTTACCTGGAGGGTCAAAAGGTGGATACAGGAATAGTAGGATACAAAAAACGGCTGGGATACCTGCCGGAACAGAGTGAGATTTATCCCCATCTCAGCGGCTGCGAATACCTGCAACTGGTAGGCCGGCTTCGTGGGATTCCCGAAATATTGCTAAATGGAAAGATCAATGGATTAATGGCCCAGTTGGGACTTTCGGTGGACATGCATCTTCCCATGTCTTCGTATTCCAGGGGGATGAAGCAAAAGATACTGATTGCCGCCACGTTATTGCATAACCCGGATATCCTGCTGCTGGATGAGCCGCTTGCCGGTCTTGACATCTCCACGACGCTGGTATTTAAGGATATCCTGAAACGGTTAGCAGAAATGGGAAAAATTATTATCTACTCCTCCCATATCCTGGAGGTGGTGGAAAAAATCTGCACCCGTGTCATTATTATCAATAAAGGAAAGATCGTGGCTGATGACTCGGTGAGCCATTTGCGACACCTGATGGCACTCCCGTCATTGGAGTCTATTTTCAAAGAACTGGTACAACATGAAGATACTGTAGAAGTGGCCCGTAATATCATTTCCTATATGGAAGCGTAGGGCAGTTGACTTTTATTCTTTTTTCTCCTACAATGTGGGTGGATTATCAGATCCTTTGCCAGAAGAACGTTGAAAATGAAGAGCATAAATAAATCAAAGGGATAGAATGCGAAGCTTGACAACATACCAGATGGTGTTCACCACCCTTCCCGCAGCATTTGGGATTCTTCATTTTATTCTATTTATTTTCTTTAAACGAGCAAAAGAGAATCTTTATTTTGCATTTTTCTTATTCTTTTACGGTGCATCGATTTTTTTCGACTACCAGCACATCATGTTCGAAGAGATGGAACAAACCATGAATTACATTCGTATTCACCGGGCAATGATACCCATTTACTCTATTTTTGCCTTGCGATTTGTTTATTCCCTGTTTTATAAGAAATTGCCGCGACAATTCCGCCTCTTTTTGGTCATTTTCCTGATCTCCGGCGTATTGGATGTGGTCTTTATCAAGGGAGAACACGGCATATTTTTTTATATTGCCATGATTCTTTTTATAATTGAGATATCCCGGGTGATTGGCACTGCGATTCATAAAAAAAGGGATGGAGCCTGGATCGCAGCAGTGGGATTTTCTATATTCTTCTTCTTTTCAATCTTTGATACATTAATGGATTTAGGTGTTCCCACACTCTTCCAGCAGATGGAGAATCCCTATGCGATTGGTACATTTGGCTTTGTGGTTACCATGTCGGTGTACCTGGCTCGAAATTATGCCAGGACCAGTGAGCAATTGCTCCAACAGGAACGCCAGGCCAGGGAACAAGAGGTCCAACAGCGTCTGCTGGAAGAGGACAATACCCGCAAAACCCGGGAATTGGAAGAGGCACGCCAATTGCAACTGTCCATGCTGCCCCAATGTATTCATGATATTCCTGGGATCGATGTTTGTTTTCATATGGAAACAGCCGCAGAGGTGGGTGGAGATTATTATGATTATCATCAGGGGGATGACGGAACATTAACCATTGCTATCGGTGATGCTACTGGGCACGGCATGAAAGCGGGAATAATGGTTTCTGTCATTAAGACGTTATTCATTACCAATGCAGCGCAAACAGACATCTTATCTTTTCTCAACCAATGCAATGCCAGCATCAAACAGATGCAAATGGGGAATTTGTATATGGCGCTGGCCCTAGTGAGGATAAAGGGAAATAAGTTAACGGTATCGTCGGCGGGTATGCCGCCGGTCTTAATTTACAGGAAAGCGGATCAACGGGTAGAAGAGATAATGCTCAAAAGTCCACCGCTGGGGGGATTCTCTAATTTCTCTTATCGTAAGAAAGAGACGGAACTCATGCCAGGAGATACCGTACTGTTGATGTCGGACGGTCTCCCGGAGCTGTTCAATGAGAACGATGAGATGATGGGCTATACCAGTGTAAAACGTATTTTCAAAGATGCTGCTTTGGGAACGCCTGATGAGATCGTTAGTCATTTAAGTGCTGAAGCGGAGAGATGGAGAAACAAAAAGGCCCAGGACGACGACATGACCTTTGTTGCATTGAAGATCGACTCTAAGGCATAGGGGGACGGTGCCTAATATTATAATATTTTTGAGAGACTGTTTCCGAGGGAAAAAGGAGACAGCCCAATTTTGGCGGATGTCGGATGTCAATAGGTATAAAATCTTCCTTCTGCTTTTTCAAGGTTGTCTTTAAACCCGCTTTTGGAAAAAATGACGTATACTTTTTTCAAGCTAGGGGGTAAGTTCACGATATCGGCTTTACGGGTCAGGTTGTTGTATACCGTATAACCCACTTTTTGGTTTTGCCATTTGCATTCGATAAAGGCGGCGCTGTTGTCACCGATTGCTACCAGGTCAATTTCTTCGGAATTGTTCCACCAGCGGCCGATTTTACGAGGTCTGAATCCAAGGAATTCCAGGGGGTTGTGGGTAAGAAGCTCTTTGACATAATCCTCGAAGGCGGATGACACAAAATTCTCGTTGAAGGTCCTTTTTATTTCATCCAGAACATAATCGACATTGCCGATTTCCAGGTAGGAGTAGTTCCGGTAGACATAATAGAACCAGAATTTGATGAATTGATCTTTGATTTTGTATTTTCCTAATTTACTTTTGGAGGGGGCTTTCTCAGTGATAGGAACTTCTTTGGCAACGATATCCAGGTCCGCCAGCTTCCGCATATATCTGGTCAGATAAGAAGAATGAACATTGAGCCTGCTCCCGATTTTTCCAATTTTTGTCTCCCCATCGGAAATTGCTTCCAGTATGTTAAAATAGGTGGTGGGTTCGCTGATCTCTTCTTTTAAGAGGAACTTGACTTCCTGGTAGAGATATGAATTCTTATCCAGGATATTGTCCCGAATATTTTCCAGGAAAGCTTTCCCGTTGTCGTAAAGTTCAAGGTATTTGGGAACGGTACCGAAAGAGGCGTAGATATTCATCCGGTGGATTTTCGAGGCGTTCTTTACAAAATCCTCGATATGGTGAAATGACAGGGGTTTTAAGTGAATGTTGGATGTCCTCCTCCCGTAAAGGGGAGAAGAATAAGACAATGTTTCACTGTACATCATGGAAATAACAGAGCCGCAGAGTATTAAATGAATATTTTGGAATTTAAGCTTAAGGTCCCACACCTTCATCAGCATACTGGAAAACGATTTATCCAATTCCGCAAAGTTCTGGTACTCGTCAAGCACAAATGCCAATTTCCGTTCCCTGATATGTTCTGAGAGAAATTCGAAAAGCTGCTCGAAATCTGAAAACTCAACATTTTTCAGGTAATCTTTGCCGGTATATTCCACGATCTGCCGGGTGATTTGCTTCAATTGCTCCTTTAGATTACGTTCCGTCACGTAGAAATATACGGCTGGCTTATCCTTAATATACTCCCCGATCAATGCCGTCTTCCCTACTCTCCTCCTGCCATATATTACGGTAAAAGAAGCCCCCTCCCTTGCATATTCCCGCTGCAACACCGCTAACTCACTTTCCCTGTTCACAAACATTATGTTCTCCTTCATTATGTTCCCGAACATAATTGTACCTCATCCCCGGCTTAAAAGCAAGAGAAAAAGGAGACAGCCCGGAATAACTATGATATAATGGAATTTCAGAAATAATAGCATACATATCTCTGAAGGAGGTTCCTGATGAAGAAAAAAGCTTTCCTTTTTTTGGTAATAATGATTTCTGTCGTATTTCTACACTGGGGATGCTCTAAGAAATCAGCAGGTTACCCGGACCTCTCTCCCGCTGGTTGGCCTGAGGGTGAACTTGAAAAATATTCGCAGTTGAGCCTGGTGAGTGGTGTTCCCAAACCTATTGTAGAAGCCGGTAAAGGAATGGTCGTGGGAGGCTGCGGCCCGTTGGCCATCCGGGCTGGAGTAGAGGCGCTCAAGAAAGGAGGGAGTGCAGCGGATGCCGCCTTGACGACGTCTCTTACCCAGGTCTGCCTGCTGGCAGGTTCCAATGTCAGCTTCGCGGGTGTCATGTTCATGGTGTACTATGATGCCGAAACCGGTAAAACCCATTCGCTGCATGCAAGCTGGAACACGGTCAAAGAAGAGACAGACCCGCTGTCTCTCCCGGGTATGGGGACCCCCAGCGGCAGGCAGGTCCTGGTGCCGGGGTTTATGGCTGGAGTTCAGGCTGCACACCAACGGTTCGGCAAACTCTCTTTCGCTGCTCTTTTCGAACCTGCCATCTACTTTGCAGAAAAAGGCTTTCTCGTTGATAAAGCGTTGGAGGTGAGGATAAAAAGCCGTGTTGACGAGATCGCACGGTTTCCTGTAACCAAGAAAATCTTAACCAGGGAGAATGGAGAACTCTATAAGGAAGGAGACCTCTTAAAACAACCCCAACTGGCCCAGACACTGAGGCGAGTGGCCAAAGAGGGGGCAGATTATATGTACCGGGGAGAATGGGCAAAAAAGTTTGTCCAGGGGGTGCGTAAAGAGGGTGGCAAGATAACCCTGAAAGACCTTGAAGACTACAAGGTTATGTGGTCAGAACCCGCTCATACTACTTACCGGGAATATGAGATTTTTTCCCTGGGACCACCCAGCTTTGACGGTACTTCTATTATTGGGGCATTTAATCTGTTGGAGCTGGCTGACCTAGAAAGATACGGCCATTACACCCGGTCTGCCAAAGCATTATATCAATTCATCCAGGTTAGCCGGTTTAGTGGCTTATATTCTTCCCTGGGATTGGGACGCAAAGGTCTCCGCGAGATTGTGAG
Source organism: Candidatus Aminicenantota bacterium (assembly GCA_011772425.1). Lineage (GTDB taxonomy): Bacteria > Acidobacteriota > Aminicenantia > UBA2199 > UBA2199 > JAKAGC01. The sequence continues at coordinate 2,859 of WVZO01000243.1, read as the reverse complement.
CAAATACATTCCCCTGGAGGATTTTTCACGAGAATCCTTGATGAGTAAGCAAACAGCCCGGTTGATCTGGAAAAAAATGCAGGGGCCTTCCTGGAATGAACTCAAGCAGGACGTTTACCTGGCCCTGAAGGAAAGCTCATCCATTGATGAAGAATTCATCAAGGAGACAGAGAAGACAAGAGAAAAGAAAGTCTCAGCCCGGGGAAAGTCCGGTCATTCCGATTGTGTGGTGGCGGTAGATGAAGAGGGCAATATGGCAGCTATTGTGCATTCGATTAACAGTCCGTATTTTGGGTTTGGGCTCATGGTGGATGGGGTATCGGTTGCCAATGCCGGTTCATTTATGCAAGAGTCTATGGCTGAGGTGGGACCGGGAGGGCGGCTTCCCGAATCCACCAACCAGGTTATTGTTTTAAAAAATGGAAAACCCTTTTTAGCCACCAGCTGCATCGGTGGTGGACTGCGTGAAGCCACGCTGCAGTGTGTCATCAATGTCCTTGACTTCAATATGGACCCACAAACAGCAGTAGAAATGCCTTACTTTATGACCCCGGCATTGCGCCCTGCCGAATATAACAAACAGACGGTTGGAGAGGGGCAATTTTCAAAAGAAATTCTCGAAGCAGTGCGCACCATGGGCCAGGAAATAAAGGTCCTTCCCAAAGATAAGCAGTGGCTTCAACCGGGTGGATGGATCGGCATCAAAATCGATCCCAAAACCGGGAAGCTCAAAGGTGGTGTGCCCTTGATGCTTAACGGTGTTGCCGCAGGCTACTGATCAATTTTTTTTATTTCTTTTTCTTTTTTTTTTCCTGTTTCGAGCGCGTGCTTTTTCAATGTAGGGAGAATTCTAACGTATTGTCCGACATACGGAGATATCTGAGACAATTGAAACAACGAACAATAAATGTAAAAAGGAGGTTAAAAATGAAAGCAAGTGTTTCCTTGTTTTTTAGATTGTTATTTGTGTTATTGATTATTTTGGCGAACCTTGCTGCCTGTCAGAAACATAAGGCAATTAAGGAAGAGAGTAAGGATAAAGGGATGGTAAAACAAGAAGCCGTCCTTGCAGAAAAAAGGGGACCCAGGGCAATGGATGAACTTAAATCCACCTCCCTACCTCCCATGGGCATGACCAGGGAAGCAGAAGAGAGGGATGCGGATTTTAGTACCGAAGAATACGGCCGGATTTACGAAAATGAATTTAAAGATGCCAAACAGAATCCCCTTTCCACGTTTTCCATTGATGTGGACAATGCGTCTTACTCCAATATTAGACGATTTATTACCGGAAACCAGATGCCTCCCAAAGATGCGGTGAGGATTGAAGAGATGATCAATTATTTCACTTATGATTATCCGCAGCCGGAGGGCAATTATCCGTTTTCTATAAATACCGAAGTTTCCACGTGTCCCTGGAACAAGGAACATCAATTGATTCACATCGGTTTACAGGGGAAGAGTTTGAATTACGATGATTTGAAACCCTGCAACCTGGTGTTCCTGGTAGATTCGTCCGGTTCGATGTCTTCTGCCAACAAACTGCCGCTGCTGAAACAATCACTAAAATTGCTGGTGGATGTACTGGATGACAGGGATAAAATTTCTATCGCAGCGTACGCAGGGTCAGCGGGCCTGGTACTGTCCCCTACCCCGGCTTCCCGGAAAGACCGGATCATCAATGCCCTGGAGCGGCTGCATGCCGGGGGTTCTACCGCAGGGGGCGCAGGGATTGAACTGGCTTACAAAGTGGCGGAAGAGAGTTTAATAAGGGATGGCAACAACCGGGTCATCCTTTGTACTGATGGTGATTTTAATGTAGGTGTTTCCTCTACCGGCGACCTGGTACGGATGATTGAAGAAAAGAGAAAAAAGGATATTTACCTTACTATTTGCGGTTTCGGCATGGGGAATTACAAAGACAACCGCATGGAACAAATCAGTAATGCGGGTAATGGAAATTATTTCTATATCGATAATATTCACGAAGCTAAAAAGGTATTTGTAAAAGAAATGCGGGCAAATTTATTCACTATTGCCAAAGATGTTAAAATCCAGGTAGAGTTTAATCCTGTAAAGGTAAAAGCCTATCGTCTGGTAGGTTATGAAAACCGGGTAATGGCGAATGAGGATTTTAACGATGATAAGAAGGATGCGGGTGAATTAGGGGCCGGTCATACGGTAACAGCCCTGTACGAAATTATCCCTGCGGGTTCTGCTGAAGAGGTGAAAAAAACCGATGAATTGAAGTACCAGGAGACGCGGGTAAAGACCGCGGCTGCTGAAAGTGAAGAGATCATGACGGTTAAACTTCGTTACAAACCCCCAAAAGAAGAAAAGAGCAAACTGATTGAACATCCGGTGATTGATAGAGACATTTCCCTTGAAAGGGCGTCTGAAAATTTCCGTTTTTCTGCTGCGGTGGCCGGGTTTGGAATGCTTTTGCGGGATTCCAAGTTCAAAGGAGATATGACTTACGAAGCAATTATTGATCTGGCAAAGAATTCAAAAGGCAAAGACACCGAAGGCTATCGCGCGGAATTCATCCGCTTAATAGAAACATGTGCTCTGTTATCGAAGTAAATTTAGCCACGAAGGTACACGAAGGAGCACGAAGAGAAGAAGGTATGAAAATTACAAATTACAAATCCCAAATTACAAACAAATTCCAAATTACAATGACCAAAAAATTACAAAAATTAATAAGAAGCGAATTACAACGATCATAATGGGGCACGATATTAAGAAACAAAGTACAATGGTTGACCGTGAATAAAAAATTTTTGTGGGGGTCCAGGGGGCGGTTTTTATAAAAAGCGTTCCCATGAGCCGGCGGAGCCGCTCAATTTTTTATAATAG
>WVZO01000485.1 GCA_011772425.1 Candidatus Aminicenantota bacterium | reverse complement strand
AGAAGTATCACAGAAAAAATTACTTCCCGCCCACCAAAATACGTTAGGGCAATATCCCTATGTGGAAATCGAGGCTAGGGATATCGCTGTCAACAGCGTTTTTCCACCTTGCTCTCCAGTGAGTAATGACTTTCTCCACCCCTGTATAATATTCACCAAGCAATTGAAATCGTTCCGAGATATAATTTCTATCTTCAAAATAATAGGCAATACCAAAAAGAAACCTGTCATCATAGGGGTAAATATATTCATAGGCACTGAAAGGGAACAGGTCCAGTTGGTATTTTTCTTTTTCACACCAGTAATGACTGTAGCGATCAAATCTCACCGGGGTTAAACTTGTCGGGGGCATAAGATGAGTCAACCGCTGCATGGTGGCAATTAAATTTTCATACATTTCTCTTGTGATATTGGGAAAGCCAACGATAATGTTCCATCCGGGAAAGATTCCATGTTTAAGACATAGTTTCAACATGGTTATGCATTGAATCGCATTAATCCCTTTGTTCATTTCTTCATGGATGCCGGTAACCAGGGACTCAATGCCGGGCTGTACATACCTTACACCAGCCTGGCTTAACACCTTTATCTCCTCTTCGGTATAATCCGCTCTTACTTCATACATAATCCTCCTGCCTTCAGGCATGCGGATATAAGGAAGAACTTTTTTAAGATAATTCTTTGGTAAGACATTATCTACCATCTCTAAGCTGCAATCGTCGTATTCCTTTATGCAGCGGTTAATCTCCTCGATTGCCCTGGCAGGGTCCTTAACTCGATATTTGAGTTGATCTTCATTGAGTCCGCAAAATTTACACTTTTGCCAATAACAACCTCTGGAAGTCTCCAGTAAAATCATCGGCTGAGAGTCTTTTCCTACTATATTAAAGGCTTTTAAACTCTCCAGGAAATCATGATAATCCAGATAAATATCCTCGCTTATATCCAGTTCTTCACTGACATTTCCTACTTTTCCCAGATTATTCTTCGTAAATATCCCGGCGATGGATTCTTTCGACTGCTCATCCTTTTTCATGACGGCTTCTATTAACCGGGGAAATGAAACCAGCCCGGAACCGGAACACACATAGTCTACATAAGGATAGCAGCGGCTTAACGCTTCTCCCATTTCTTTATAGACACCGGCGCCCCCCACCACTGTAATGATTTGGTTCCTTTTTTTCTTCAGATGCCTGAAAAAAGCCAGAGCAGGAACCAATGAAAAAGTGGCATTGATTCCCACCAGGTCAAAGCCGGTTAGCTGGTATTTTTCGATAACCTCATTAATAAAGCCGCCAAGTGATTTCCATTTCTTATCACTTTCAGCTCCCAATATGTTGTCCATTGTACCCTGGTAAAACCTGGCAAAATAATCTTCCCGGTTATCAGCGATGTTATCGAATGCCTCTTGACGGAACAGCCAATCATTAACGCCGGTATACGAGGAATCTGCCATAATCTTCAGATACGCTTCATGACCGAAAAATTCAAAAAACTCCAGGTTGATGTAAAAGACACGTACATCTATTGAACCTTTAAACCTGGATTTTATCCTGTCTTTTATTTGGGTCAACCCTATTGAAGAAAGAAAAGGGTAATGAAACGGCATCACTAGCAGTGCGACTTTCATTTTTCTAACACCTCCTGATTTTTTTACTTAGAGACTGTTTTCCAACTGCCTTCATGATGTGATTTTTTCACAGCCGCATCGATTACAGCAGCGAATAGTTTCGAAAACCCGGCAACCGCAGGCATCTTAAAAATAGAAAAGTGGTCGCCGTCAATGGTATAAACCTTCATGGGCTTTTTACAATAATCATGCCACTTATCTCTCTCATTATTTATCCTTGCGGATACGCTGGCACCAAAGTAATGGACCTGCGTATCGATCTTATGGGTTGGGACATAGGCTGCCCGTGCATTACGGAAAGTCCTGCCGATATTCATAAATTCAATCAATGCGCCAACACCCAATTGATGGTAATCCGGAACCATAAGAGCCTCATACCGAGTGACCACGCTGCGAATGGCTTCCGGAGCAACGTTTTCAGTTTCCAGGTAGTCCTTCACGGCAGTCCAGAGTTGGTGGATATCCGTTACATTGGCGAAATTTTCTTTCATCTGTATATCCGGTAGATAGTGCTGAATAAAATTCAATTCCGCTTCCAGGGTAAAATCATTTTTCATTCCCTTTAGCAAATCACTGTGGGGAGTCACCACATCAATCAATGCAAAGAAAGCAATTGAATTACCCATTTGTTCCAATTGCCGGACCATTTCAAAGGCGATGGTGCCTCCCAGAGACCAACCCGCCAGGTTATAGGGACCATGGGGTTGAATTGTTTTTATTTTTTCAATATATGTCGCTGCGACTTCCTCGATGCTCACCTGCCGGGGGGCATAGCCCTCTAACCTATCGGCGCGGATGCCCCAGCAATTGAAATCAGCGGCTAAATGGCGGCAAAACTCGATGTATCCTTCCACTTCCCCGCTGCCGTCATGGATGAAAAAGAAATGCCAGGCTTTACCAGCTGCCCTTCGCAGCAGCACCAGTTGATCATCTAATTGTCGGGCTATTTCTCCACTTTCATCGACACTGCGCATATACCGGGCCAATTCATTAATGGTGGTGTTCTTAAATATTTCAATCAACGGTACCCTTACACCAAACACTTGATGTATCTGCGATGCAAGGGTGGTGGCCTTTAACGAATGACCACCCAGGTGGAAGAAATTATCCTCAATACCAATTTTCTCTTTGTCTATAAACAGCACTTCGGACCAAATCTCTACCAACTTTGTTTCCAGGTCGTCCCTGGGGGGAGTGTATTTGGCTGCGGCTTCCGGTTCAGGCACAGGCAGCGCCTTCCGGTTAATTTTACCACTGGGTGTCAACGGTATCTTCTCCAACTCCACATAAAAGACAGGTATCATGTAATCCGGCACTAAACGAGATAAATATTCCTTTAATTCTGAGGAATTAATCGACGGCTTAACTCCAGGAAAATCACCTGGCTCCGGTACAATGTAGCTGCAAAGATATTTATCACCCAGGTTATCTTCCCTGACTAACACCACTGCTTCTTTGATTTTTCCATGGCTTAGCAATTGACTCTCTATTTCTCCCAATTCGATCCGGTAACCTCTTATTTTCACCTGGTAATCAGTCCGTCCCAGGAATTCCAGCTTACCATCCGGCAGCCAGCGGGCCAAATCGCCAGTGCGATAAAGACGAGTGTTAAGTGAAAATTTAAGAAACTTTTCTGCGGTTAATTCCGGTTGATTTAAATATCCCCTGGCCAACCCGTCACCAGAGATGTACATCCCCCCAGCCACACCAGGAATTACTGGCCGTTGATAGGAGTCCAGAATATAAATCCGAACATTATCCGCAGGGACACCAATGGGTACAGAAAGCCGCCTGTCCTTCCCCGGGTCAAACCGATGAAGCATACATCCCACCGCGGCTTCAGTGGGTCCGTATTCATTAAATATTTCAACCTTACCATTAAACTTCTCATGGATATCCGCTGCCAGGTTGCTTTCCAGGTCCTCCCCTCCCAGGACCAACCGCTTAATATTCCAGGTACTGCCAATCTCCTGCTCCCTGACCGCTTTCAAATGAGCAGGTGTCAATTTCACCAAACCAAGGCGTTCATCCTGGATAATTCTTCTGATCTTTTCAATAGGAGTTTCATCACCTTCATCTCCATAGACAATAATGGAATTACCAGTGATCAATGGGGTATAGATAGATGTAACGGTAAGATCAAAAGAAATGGAGGTATAGAGGGGGAAGTTCTCCCCTTCATTTCTGACATAATTTTTGACAGCCCACCATACATAGTTGACCACGCTGCGGTGTTCCAGTATAACCCCCTTAGGAGTGCCGGTAGACCCGGAGGTGTAAATGACATAGACCAAATTTTCAGGCCGATTGACGGGTTCCAGGTTCTCGCCGTTCCACATATCGATGGACTCATCTGTTGGATCAATGACGAGTACATTCTCTTTAGTCTTAAACCTGGAGGATTCCTTTTTACCCGCCGCGACGATACGGGCATTGCTTTCTTCCAGGAGGAGGTTTAACCGTTCTTGTGGGAGGTTTGATTCCAGGGGCAAATACGCACCTCCTGCCTTTAATATCGCCAGGATAGACACCACCAATTCAACTGAAGGGGATACCATTAAACCAACAATATGATCGGGTTTAACACCCTTTTCCCGCAGCAGGCGCGCCAATTGGTTGGACTTTTGGTTTAATTCCCTGTAGGTTAATTGCACCGTTCTGCCGACTACAGCCGCGCCGTCAGGCGTCATCTCCACCTGTTCCTCGAATAATTGATGAAGGGACTTGTCTTTTGGATAATCCGCGGCTGTATCGTTAAAATTGTACAATATCTGCTTCTTCTCCTCTGCCGACAATAACTCTATTTCCCATAACTTTGTTTCAACGTCCGTTGTAAAAGCAGATACCACTGCTTTAAAATAACCGATAAACCGTTTAATTGTCTCCTCTGTAAACAATCTCGCGCAGTACTGGAATGCAAAAACCAGCCTGTCTCCCCCATCCCGGGCAGCGATGGTCACATCAAATTTTGAGACCCTGCGTTCATAATCATACAGCGGATAATCCCCGTCTTCTATTTCTCCCGGTAGTTCTTCCTCTCCAGCAGTATCCACTTCAGCCGAATCCCTTTGAACCGCCTGGGCTCCCTGGAATGTAAACATGACATCAAACAAGGGATTGCGGCTGGTATCCCTGTTCACTGTCAACAGGTCTACCAAATCTTCAAACTGGTACTCCTGGCTTTCAAAGGCTTCCAAAGTACGTTTTTTAAGGTCTCCCAGGAACTCCTTAAAGGATTTTTCACCAGTGGGGTAATTGCGCAGCGCCAGTGTGTTGACAAACATGCCGATGATCTTCTCCAGGTCCGTATGCCTGCGTCCCATCACAGGCGTCCCTATAACAATATCCTCCTGGCTGCTGAGCCTGTATAGGAAAACATTGCACACCGCCAGCAATACCATGTATAATGTAGCATCTGATTCTAAAGATAAATTTCTTAATGCCGCGGTCTCCTCTCTTCCTATTTCAAATCCCAGGGTGTTTCCTTCAAAACTTTGGACCGCGGGACGGGTATAATCGGTGGGTAAGTTCAAGACAGGAATCTCACCGGAAAACTCCTTCAGCCAGTAAGATTCTTGTTGTTTCATGGCTGCTTTTTGCTCAGCGCTGTTCTGCCAGCCGGCAAAATCCCTATATTGAATCCGCAGCGGCGACAGTTCCTCATCCCTGGATAACGCCATAAAATCTTGTACCAATATATTATGGGAAACTCCATCGGATATGATGTGATGCATATCCACCAGCAGGATATATTTATCTCCAGGAATCCCCTCTTGAGAGGGGTGGCCGGAGGCCGGGGTGTGTATCACTACCACCCGCAGCAGCGGCGCCCGGGAAAGATCAAACGGACGGACGAAAACAGTCTTTTTTCTCTCCTCTGTGTCCTCTGTGGCTAACTCATAATACTCCATCTCAAATTCCACTTGATCATGTATCTTTTGAACCGGTTGGCCGTCCCTCATCCCAAAGGAGGTCCTTAAACTCTCGTGTCTTTTGATCAAGCGAATGAAAGTCTCTTGCAGTTTTTTGGTGTCCGGTTCCTCTGCCAATGGGAAAACCTCCGGCATGTTGTAGCCGATTCCATCCAATTCCATTTGCTGTAAAATATACAGACGTTTCTGTGCAGAGGATAACGGATAAAATTCTCTTTCTTCTACCGGTTGAATGGAAACGTATTTTTCCGGTGCTGCCAAGCGAATATATTCGGCCAATCCCCTGACCGTGGGGGTCTTAAACACTGTCGCTAACGGTACTCTTACATGGAAGGCTTTATTAACCCTGGCTGACATTATAGTAGCACTTAATGAATGCCCTCCCAGATGGAAGAAGTTGATGTCTATGCCTATTACATTTTCTTCTATTCCTAAAACCCCGGCCCATATCTCTACCAACTTCTCTTCAACAGCATTTCTCGGGGCAATGTATCCTTTTCCTGCTTCTTGTTTAGGTACGGGTAATGCCCGATAGTCAACTTTACCATTCGGATTTAGCGGTATCTGCTTTAGCTCTACTACGTAGGAAGGAATCATATAATCCGGCAGCGTTTTAGATAAATATCTTTTTAATTCGGCTTCACTCGCTTTTGTCTCTTCAACATCCTCCAGGCCGGCTGGTACAAAATAGGCACATATATATCTGTCTCCATATTCATCTTCCCTGGTTAATACAACGGTCTCCTTAACGGCAGCGTGGTTCAACAATTGACTCTCTATCTCTCCCATTTCGATTCGGAATCCCCGAATCTTCACCTGGTGGTCAATGCGGCCAACAAAAACGATATTTCCATCCGGCAGCCAACGAGCCAGGTCGCCAGTTCTATATAGTGTTAAGTGCTGTGTGTTAATTATTAAGTGAACAAACCGCTCTGCGGTTAATTGCGGGCGGTTCAAATAACCCCTGGCTAACCCGTCTCCACCAATATATATTTCTCCGGTTATTCCTACAGGCTGAACATTTAAATATTTATCAAGTATATATACCATCGTATTCGATGTGGGCTGACCGATGGGAATAGTACCCAACGGTTCATCTATCTTCTCTACAGGATAATAGGTAGCATAAACTGTCGTTTCTGTGGGACCATACATATGGAGAATTTTATCTCTCCCCATATATCCGAACGCCCGGCCGGTATGGTTCACCGATACCCGCTCTCCTCCAAATAATACTTTCCGTATCCTGTCAAAACAACCGATGTTTACATCCACCAGGGCATTAAACAATGCAGTGGTCACAAAAAATACCGATATTCTCTCTCTCTTGATTAGCTCAGAAAGTATATCCAGCGATAATACATCCTCTTTTTTTATCATAGCAAGCACCGCACCATTTAGCAGCGCCCCGTAAATATCAAAAGTAGAACCGTCAAATGCGTAATTGGATAACTGCAGAATCCTGTCCTTTCCAGTCACATCAATATAGTTGGCATTCCTGACCACCCGGATGACATTGGCATGGGTCGTGAGCGTGCCTTTGGATTTCCCGGTGGTCCCGGAAGTATATATCACATATACCAGGTGATCCGATTGAGTGATGTGCTGGAGATTGCCCCCATTCTCGTGGTAAAGGTCTTTATGGTCTATATTAATGATCGTATTGGCATCAGTGTGACGGGAAATGAATTTATTCCGGGTTAACACCAGTTTAGCCCCACTATCTTCAAGCATATATTTTTTTCTTGCCTCGGGGAATTCGGGATCAATGGGCAAATAAGCTCCTCCTGCCTTCAATATTCCCAGTATCCCGATAATCATATCCACCGAGCGATCAATCACCATGCCGATAATACTATCCGGTTTAACGCCCTTCCGCCTCAACCGTCGAGCCAATTGATTGGATCTTTGATTTAACTCCCGGTAAGTAACGGACGCGATAAATCGCCTCCCTACACCTTGCTCTACATTCTCTGCCCTATGCTCTCCGCAGACGACGGCTGCGCTGTCCGGGTTCTTCTCCACCTGTTCTTCAAATAATTGATGGATGGTTTTTTCGCGAGGATAGTCACTCACAGTTTTATTAAATTCATATAACACCTGCTCCTTCTCTTCTCCTGTGATTATTTCTATCTCCGCTATCAGCAGGTGGGGATTCTCAACGAGAGATGATACAATGTTATTAAAATAAATAATAAACCGCTGGATGGTCTCCTGCTTAAACAACCGGGAGCAGTACTGGAAATTAAACAGTAATTTCTGCGGGGTTTCCACTGCAGCCAGTGTTAAATCAAACTTTGCGATCCGGTAACCGTACTCATAAAGATGGCGAATGTAATCGCTTTCCACCTGGCTCAAGTCTACTTCCTGATCCTCCATGGCATCCAGGGAATACATGACATCAAATAAGGGGTTGCGGCCGGTATCCCTGGCGACCGGGACCTTTTCCACCAGGTCTTCAAATTGGTAATCCTGGTTCTCAAAAGTCTCCAATGTTTTGTCTATGACGGCCGTTAGAAATTCGTTAAAGGTTTCCCGGGATGGGATGTGGTTTTTCAATGGCAGCGTATTGACAAACATACCGATGACATGCTGAAGTTCTACATGATTCCGCCCCGCAGTTACTGTTCCGAGAACAATGTTTTCACTCCCACTTAACTTTGCCAGAAATATGTTAACCACCGCCAGCACAAGCATATACAGGGTAGTCTCCGCCGATGAAGCCAGAGCCCTCAATGATTGGGTCGTTACCTCATCCAGGTCAAAAATCACAAAGTTACCTTCAAAGCTCTGCACTTCCGGCCTTTGATAATCAATGGGAAGGTCTAATATAGAAATCTCTTCTTCAAACTCGTTTAGCCAATAATCTTCTTGCTGCTTTTTAGCTTCCATTACATTCGCTTGCTGCTGCCATTCCGCATAATCTTTATATTGAATCTGAATGGGTTCCAGGGATTCACCGCGGTACAACTGTATAAAATCCCTCATGCAAACATCCTGGGAGAGACCATCGGTGATGATATGATGCATATCTAACAGGAGGACATGTCGAAACTCCTCTTCTCTTGTTAATCCAACCCGTAACAATGGCGCCCTGTATAAATCAAAGGGCCTTATAAAATAACCGGCATCCCCACCTCCATAATCTTCGATGGCAAAGGATACCTCTGGCTGAACCTTCTGCACCGGCTCCCCATTGACCATTTCAAAGCAGGTTCTAAAACTTTCATGTCGAAGGATCAAACGTTTTAAGGTTTGTTCTAGTTTCTCTTTGTCGATGTCATTACCCAGGGGGACAACCTGGGGCATATTATAGGTAGTACTCCGGTCATCCATCTGTTGAAGGATAAACAACCGTTTTTGTGCGGAGGAGAGTACATAGTATTCCTTCTCCTCTACCGCCTCTATTTCCATGTACTGAGCTTCCGCCGCTCCCTCGATAAACTCTGATAACCCCTGGATAGTAGGGGTTCGGAATATCTCCGCCAGGGGAACTTTGACATTAAATTGGCTGTGAAGGGCATTGACTACCTGGATGCCTCTCAACGAATGACCGCCGATATCGAAAAAATTGTCGTATATTCCGATTCGTTCGATTCCGATGACTTGCTGCCATATTTTCTTGATCTGTTCCTGCACCTGGTTCTGGGGTTCCACATACTCTTGGACAGAGACTAATTCCGGTTCGGGCAGCGCCTTTATGTCAACTTTGCCGTTGGGAGTTAAAGGAATATGGTCCAAGCGAACGAAAAAGGAGGGAATCATATAAGCCGGAATCCGCTGGCCCAGGAAATCCTTCAAATCAGCGGATTCAATTTTTTCATTGGATACAACGTAAGCAATTAAAGATTTATCCCCCTCCGCATCTATCCTGGGTATGACAACGGATTCGGTTATTTCATCATGCGACTTTAATCGACTTTCGATCTCCCCCAGTTCGATTCGAAAGCCTCTTATTTTGACCTGAGCGTCCTTCCGACCAAAAAATTCAATGTTACCATCCGGCAGCCAACGAGCCAAATCTCCGGTTTTGTAGAAGTAGCTCATAGCTGATAGCTCATAGCTCATAGGGAGCTCTCCAGAACTGCTTACTTTCTTCTCCCTCCTATCAGCTATGAGCCATGAGCTATGAGCTAAAACAAACTTCTCTGCTGTTAATGCCGGGCGGTTTAAATATCCCCGGGCTGCCCCAACACCGCTTATCCACAATTCTCCCACAACCCCAATAGGCTGCAATTTAAAATCTTCATCCAGAATATAAACTTTATAATTGGAGATGGGTCTGCCAATGGGAATGGAAATGCTTGACTTTATTCTCTCGGAAAGCATGTAATAAGGGTAATAGGTGGCACATACGGTAGTTTCCGTAGGGCCATAGGTGTTGTATACCCTGCCAACCTTTAAAAGACTATCTACATATTCCTCTTTTAATACATCTCCACCGCTGATAATAATATCAAAAGGCCCTAATCCCCCGACTTTATTGAATTCATTCAACAATAAAGGCGTACAATCGATAATATTTACCCCAAGGTTGCGAATTAATCGTGACAGCGCCCGGATATCCATCAACTCATCCGGGCCGGGAATAACGATCTTCCCTCCCCTCAATAAAACCGGGTAAACTTCCTCTACGAAGACATCGAAGGCATAAGAGGCCAGTTGAATGACCGTATGCCCTTCGTGAATATCAAACTCATGAAAAAATGCATACAAATAAGCCACCACATTTCGATGCTCCACCATAACCCCTTTGGGCCTGCCCGTAGTGCCGGAAGTGTAGATGATGTAGGCAAGATTTGAAGAGCTTAAATTCGAAGCACGAAATTCGAAATTCGAAACAAATTCAAAATTCAAATGCTCAAAATTCAAAACAATGGGTGTGCTACTTTTGTTTTGGTCATTTGAATTTTTGTCATTTGGATTTGTTTCGGATTTCGATATTCGAATTTCGGATTTTTTCAATAATACCCTGGCATTGCTGTCCTTTAACATGAAATCGATGCGTTCCTGCGGATAATCCGGTTCGATGGGCAAATAAGCACCACCAGCCTTAAGAATCCCCAGGATGCCAATCATCATTTCTACTGAACGCTCCACCATGATGCCCACAATGGTGTCAGCCTTAACGCCTTTTTCTTTCAATAAAAATGCCAATTGATTGGATTTTTTATCCAATTCTTTGTATGTGATGGAAACATGATCCGTTGGAGGGGGCACAGCGCCCTGTGCCCCTACAATATGCTCTAGGCTAATTACGGCAACGCCGTCAGGTGTTTTGGCCACCTGTTCTTCAAACAATTGGTGAAGGGTTTTATCTTTGGGATACTCCACATCCGTATCATTAAAATTAACCAATATTTCATTCTTCTCTTCATCGGAAAGAATATCTGTCTCTCCCAAAGGCAAATGGACATCTGACAGAAATACTTCCAGCAAATAAGTAGAATGACGGATAATACGTTCAATAGTCTCCCGGCGATACAAAAGAGAATTATACTCCACTATCGCTTCGATGGTTTCATCCTTGCGCACAAAGCAAAAAGTGATATTACAGGTGATATGGTCCAAATACTTTTTCTCATGAACATTTTCCAGGAAAACAGCAACCTCGAATGGAGGATAGCCATCTTTCACTTCCATAATGTCTAACTTATCAAACAGGACTTCAACGGGATAGTTCTTATGTTCAACAGCCTGCCCAATTGTTTTTCTTACTTCCAGGAGCAGTTCCTTAAAGTTCGTATTCTCATCGATCTTATTTCTCAATACCAGGACCGTATTGATAAAATCCGTTTCAACCGTTTGCTTGTATATGGGGGTCCCAATAATAATATCTTTATTACCGGTATACCTATGCAGCAGAACTATCACACCGGCAACCAGGATCATATTCAGTTTCAAATCATTACCAGTACTCAATTTAGTCAACTTTGAAAAAAGCGCTCCAGGAAACCGGAACTCCAATGAATCCATGCTGTACTCATCCCCTATTCCTTTTCTATGGTCATAAGGAAAACTGCTTTTTACAAGTTCACCGGATAATCGATTAAGCCAGTACTCTCTCTCTTTTACATTCTGATTGGCAATAATCACCAACTCATCAGAATATTTTCTTTTCAACATCATAATCTCCTTTCGGTATAATCATCGTGGTTTCCCTTTTGTGTATAGGTTAAAATCCAAAATCACTTTCATCATCGCGGAAAGCATCGGATGCCTCTGTTCCAAACCTGGTAGACACACCTATATCTCTTAATTTAATGGTCCCATTTTTCACTACTTCCGAAACGATTTCTTGAAAATATTTTCCGAATCGTTCGATGGTTTCTTGTTTAAACAGGCTGGTACTGTATTCGACGGCAAAATAAACTATTTCCTCTGTTTCGAATCCGGAAAGGAGTATATCAAACTTCGCCTCCTTCCCTTCCCATTCCCTATAAGGCCTGACATTAAATTCGACTTCTTTTTCCTGTTCCTTCTTTTCCACGTCTCCCGGATATGGTTGCCTGGAGCCGGTGTTTCCTTTTTCTGAAAAAGAAAACAACACATCAAATATAGGATTTCGTGCAGCATCCCTGTTTTTCATAACCTTTTCCACCAGGTCCTCAAATTGATAGTCCTGGTTGTCAAACGCCTCTAATGTACACTGTCTTACTTCCCTCAAAAATTCGACAAAGGTTTTATCTCCACCGGGATAGTTTCTCAAAGCCAATGAATTAATAAATATACCGATAATATGCCTTAAATCCGGGTACTGGCGACCTTCGGTGATAGTTCCCACCACGATATCTTCCTGGTTAGTAAGTTTAAAGAGCAGGATATTGAAAAGGGTAAGCCCAACCATAAACATCGTGGCTTCCTCTTTTTTTGCATATCCTCTTAACACCTTCGCATCTGCTCCATTAATTTCAAAACCGGTGATGGCACCTTCAAAACGTTTTACTTCAGGCCGCACAAAATCAGTGGGTATATCTAATACTGGTATATTCTCCTCAAACTTTTTCAGCCAGTACTCTTCCTGCCTTTTCATTTCACCGGAAATTATCTTCTCATTCTGCCATTGAGAATAATCTTTATAATGAAGCTTTAAAGGCGGTACTGTTTCCTCTTTGTAGAAAGCGACAAAATCATTTACCAATAGCTGCATCGAAACAGCATCAGATAAGATGTGATGCATATCTACCATCATCAGGTGCTTTTTATTTTCCAGTTTTACAAACTTTACCCTTAACAGGGGTGGGAAACTCAGATCAAAAGACCGGATAAAATGTTCCAATAAAGGTTTGACTTCGTTCTCCGGCACCTCTTCATACTCTATTTCAAATTCAATAGCTTCGTAGTTGTATATCCTTTGCACAGGGTTGTTTTCAATCAACTGGAAGGATGTTCGATACGCTTCATGTCTCCGGATTAACTGGTTGAAGATACTCTCCATCCTCTCCCTGTACAGCCCTCCTTCCACTATCAGTATGGTGGGCATATTATACGATGTGCTGTTGGGTTCAAGTTGATGCAAAATATAAAACCGTTTTTGAGCGGAAGATAAAGGGTAATATTCTTTCTTTTCTTCTGGTTCCAGAGGCCTGAAGATTTCCTTTACAGAACCCCTGATATATGCCGATAACTCTCTTATTGTGGCCCCTTTAAACATTTCCGTTAACGGTACTTTAACGTTCAACTTTTTTAATATTTCCGACACCACGGTGGTGGCCTTTAACGAATGCCCGCCCAGGTCAAAGAAGTTATCATCGATTCCAATGACTTCTTCTTCTATTCCCAGCGCTTGGGACCATATTTCCACCAATTGTTTTTCCATTTTATTCCTGGGACCTACATATTCCCCCTGTTTTTCTAAAACCGGTTCCGGTAATCGTTCCCTATCTACCTTCCCGTTCGGCATTAAGGGTAAACTTTCCAATACCATTAAATGCGGGATCATATGCTGGGGTAATTCTTTGTTTAAAAGCTTCTTAATTTCCAGGAGGTTCATTTTCTCATGATCGAAAACCACATAAGCCACCAGGTATTTATTTCCTCTTTCATCGGTTTTAACCACCACTACACATTCTCTGACGGTATCGATGGAAAGGATCTTACTTTCGATTTCACCCGGTTCCACACGGAATCCGCGAACTTTAACCTGGTCATCTTTTCTACCCTTCAATTCAATGTTGCCATCCTCCAGCCACCGTCCCAAATCACCGCTGCGGTAAAGCCGCTTCCCATCATCAGACAGGTTCGGATGGTTCAACAACTTCTTGTCGGTTAACCTGGAATTATGAATGTACCCCAGGACTTCCGAACTTCCAGAGACGAACAATTCCCCCCAAACACCTATGGGAACAGGTTTTTCATAATCATCCAGGATATAAATTCTGGTATTGGAAATGGGTTTTCCTGCAGGTGGGATAGGGACCCGATCAACGGTGGAAGCATCTAACGTATAAGAAGTAACCACATGCATTTCCGAAGAACCATAGTGGTTATGAAGTTTGAGCCGGGGATTCGCTTCCAGAAACTTCTTTAATCCTGCGCTGATTTTCAATTGCTCCCCGGCTGTAATAATATGCTTTAAATGATGTTTAAAGGACTGCCCACAACGCCCGGATTCGTTGAATAGAAAATTAAGATAAGAAAACGGCAAATACAACACTTCGATCCTGTGACTGACTAAAAACTCCATTAGATAATCGATGTCCTGCCGTTGGATATCACCGATTAGATGTACCTCTCCACCGGCAGTTAACGTGATTATAATCTCCTGGAAGGAAACACAGAAATTAATTGAAGTAAATTGAAGACACCGTAAAGAGGCATCAATATCCGTCTTTTTATGCTGCCATTGAACAAGATTGGTTAATATGCCATGGGAAAGCATGGCGCCATTGGGTGTGCCGGTGGAACCGGAGGTGTAGATCACATATAAAACATCCGACGGCTGATGCACCGCCGGGGGATTATGAGTCGTGTGCCTGCCGATTTCTTGCCAATCCGTATAAATATTAATCATTTTTCCTTTATAATCCCCAAATAACTCCGGTCGCATTTCATCGATAATCAACAATTGGGCACGACTGTCATCCAGCATGAGTTGTAGGCGCTCTTCCGGGTAATTGGGATCTATCGCCACATAACCGGCACCGGATTTTATGATCCCAAGGAGCGCTGTAATCATTTTAATGGAACGATCCACCGCAATCCCAATGATATCATTGGGTTTAATGTTATACTTTTCTCGTAAATAATTAGCCAATTGATTGGCCTGTTTATTCAGCTCCCCATAGGTGATGACCTGGTCATGGCAAACAACTGCCGTTCTATTCCCGGATTGCTCTACCCGACGCTCAAAAAGCTCCTGGAGGTTCAAATCGGAGAATTGTACGGCATTATCGTTGAATATACCGACGACTTTTTCATACCCCGCTTCATCAATATATTTCAACTCATATATGGGTGTTTCAGGGTTGGATAATAGATCGTCCACCAGAGCCAAAAAATTCCGTGACATTCTCTCAATAGTACGGCGTTCAAATAAATCGCTGTTATATTCGATTTTTATTTCTACTTCAAATGCCCGATCATCCATAAAGAAAATCAAATCAAATTTACTCATATTAAAATCATCAGCATGAGTATAATTTGAAACGCTCATTCCCTCCATTCCAATGTTCAGATTTATTGTATCTGCGTTATTATGGGCCAACATAACATTGAATATGGGTGACTGGCTTAAATCCCTCTCTAATCCCAATTTATCCACCAGTAAATCAAAAGGATAATCCTGGTGCTCATAGCATTGCAGGGTTTCATTCTTGATTTTTTTGGCCAATTGGGCAAAGTTTTCATCAGGATTGATGATTTCTCTAAAGACAATGGTATTTACCAGGAATCCGATCATTCCGTCCAACTCCGTTAGCTTCCTGCCGGCAATAGGTGAACCGATGATGATATCCTTTTGGCCCCCGTATTTGAATAGAAACATCATAAATACCGTTAAAAAAGTCATAAAAAATGTTACTTCATTCTCCATTCCCAATTGGTGTAATTGCTTTTTCCTCTCCTCATCGATGATAAAGGAAACCCTTCCGCCGTTAAAAGTCTGGACCGCTTTCCTCGGATGGTCCAGGGGCAGTTCGATACCGTTGGGTTTATCCCTGAATTTCTCCAACCAGTATTTTTCGTCCCTGTTAAAGCGTTCCCCCTCGATCAATGCGCTGTGCCAATAAGAATAATCTTTATACTGGCATTGCAAAGGTTCTAGAGTTTTGTTTTCATTCTTCAAAAATGCATTATATAAAGTAAATATCTCATTGGTGATGATACCTAAGGACCATCCATCGCAAACGATATGGTGGATATTATTCACAAATAAATATTTTTCATCCTCCAGGCGAACAAATTGAAAAAGGAACAGAGGGCCGTGCTCCAGTTGGAAGACATTATTGGCACCGACAGCAAATATTTCTTTTGCTTTTTGTCCCCTGGATTCTTCATCAAAATGACGAAGGTCAATAACTTCCACTTCATATTCAAAATTCCTGGTAATTCTCTGTTTGGGTTTACCATCTACTACAATAAATACGGTACGCAAACTTTCATGCCGATCCACCAGTGCCTGGACCGCTTTCCTATAAGCCCCAATATCCAACTTCCCCGAAAGGAAATATGCAACAGGCATATTATAAGCAGAGGAATCCTCCTCAAACTGGCATAAAATCCACAGACGCCGCTGGGCATAGGATAATGGGTAATATTCCTTTTCCTCGACGGTTTCCAACGAGATGTATTTTTCTTTTTTCGAACTCTTAATGCGTTTTGCCAATGCTCTTATATAGGGAGCCTTAAATATCTCTGTGAGTTCCAATCTTACATCGAAGTGGCTGTGTATTTTTATCATCAACACCGTCGCTCTTAACGAGTGACCACCCAATTCGAAGAAATTATCATCGATCCCAATGCTAGTGGATTTTACCCCTAAAACCTCTGCCCATATCTCCACTAATTGTTCTTCAAGTTCATTACGGGGGCGGATATATCCCTGGCTGATTTCTATTTCAGGAACAGGTAATACCTTACGGTTAATTTTGCCGCTGGTAGTAAGAGGTATCTTCTCCAATTCCACAAAAAAAGAAGGTACCATGTAATCCGGTAGTGACCGGGATAAATATTGTTTTAGTTCGACGGCCATACCAGCGGTGGTGCGGGACTCTCCTCCTTCCCTATTGACTATATAAGCGCATAGATACCTATCCCCATTTTCCTTTTCCCGTGCCACCACCACGGCTTCTGTCACCTCAGCATGATTCAATAATTGTCTCTCGATTTCTTCCAATTCAATCCTGAAACCTCTAATCTTTACTTGTTGATCGATTCGTCCTAAGAATTCGATATTTCCATCCGCCAGCCACCGCGCCAGGTCACCGGTTTTATATAGTGTTAAGTGTTGAGTGTTAAGTGTTAAGTGAATAAAGTGCTCTGCGGTTAATTCCGGGCGATTCAAATAACCTCTGGCCAACCCAACACCGGCTATGCATAACTCTCCGCTAACACCTATGGGTTGAAGCCTATCAAACCTATCCAGGATATACAACCTCCCATTTTGCACCGGTTTCCCGATGGATATATCAGAGTACCCATCCCAATGGGAGAGTGAATACTTACTGGCATACACTGTGGCTTCTGTAGGACCGTAAAGGTTTTCCAGGAGAACCCCGGTATTGTGACATTTAAACCGGTTGATTAATTCTCCTTTCAATGCTTCACCAGCCAAAAAGATATATTTCAAAGAAGAGAAAAATTCAACACTTTTGCTGTCCATTTGCAGGCTTTCCTCGAATGCATTAAACATTGAAGGAACAAAATTAATATGTGTAATCCTATGATGACATATGGCATGGAGAATTTTATGGGGATCTTTTTCATGGTCCCGGGGCAATATGGCCAACCTTCCACCCTCTAAAAACCAACCGAACAGTTCAGTTACAGACACATCAAATATATAGGATGTTTTTAATAAGTAACTATCTCTTTCACCCAGGGGATACTCGTTGTTTAAATAAAACAAAAGATTTATAACCGACTGATGGTCCACCATCACGCCTTTGGGTTGACCCGTGGAGCCGGAGGTATAGATGATGTAACATAGGTGAGTAGGGAGAGTAAGGGGAGTAAGGTGAGTAGGTTCTGTACCTTCGTTCGCTGCAATTAGCGAAGACAAATCGATCACTTCAATACCCTTACTTACCTCACTCACCTTACTCAACTCACTCACCAAAACTCCGGCATTGCTGTCCCTTAAAATGAAATCAATTCGATCCGGCGGATAATCAGGATCAATGGGCAAATAGGCACCACCTGCCTTTAAAATGCCCAGGATCCCGATAATCATCTCCAGGGAACGTTCCACCATAATGGCCGCAATGCTGCCCGGTTCAATACCCTTTTGTCTTAGCAAACAGGCCAATTGTTGGACTTTTTGATTCAATTCTCGATAGGTAAGATGTTGTGATACCGTACCGGGACCACCACGAAGAGCCGGCCCTACTAAGGCTATTTTCTCAGGACTTTTCTCAACCTGCTCTGCGAATAACCTGTGAATAGTTTTATCCTGGGGGTATTCGGCAGTAGTATTATTAAAGACATCCAGTAATTGTTTTTTCTCATCCCCTGATATGATTTCTATTTCAAATATCCTTTTCCCGGGGTCCATAACCAGATCGGATAAAATTCTCTTGAAATACCCGGCGAATCGGGTAATCGTATCTTCTTTAAAAAGCCTGGTACAATATTCAAAAGTAAAGAGTATACGATCTTCCGCTTCATAGCCGTACAACGATAGATCAAACTTGGATATGACACTTTCATATTCATAAGGTTTCAAATTCATACCCGGGATTTCCATCGCCCGGTATTCCATATTCTGCAATCCGAACATGACATCAAATAATGGATTCCGAGAAGTATCCCTGGTCATAACGACCTGATCCACCAACTCTTCAAAGGGGTAATCCTGGTTCTCAAAGGCCTGTAATGTATTTTCTTTTACCTCCCTGAGAAACTTTTCAAAGGTTTCTCCCCTGGCAGCAATGTTTTTAATGGAAAGGGTATTGACAAACATTCCGATCATATTCTTCAGGTCAGGATGACGCCGACCTGCCACTGGGGTACCCATAATGATCTCTTCATTGTCTCCTATCTTAGTCAAAAGAACGTTGAATATTGCCAGTAACTTCATAAATAGAGTGATACTCTCTTCTTTTCCCAACTCTTTTAAGACCTCGACTACTTCCCCGTCAATTTCAAAACTCAATGTGCTGCCCTCAAAACTCTGGATTTCCGGCCTTTTATAATCAAGCGGTAAGTTCAATACAGGCTGCTCTTCGGATTCAAACCGCTTTAACCAGAACTCTTCCTGTTTTTTTATTGATTCCTTAACCACATGACTATTTTGCCACTGAGAGTAATCTTTATATTGCAGCTTCAAAGCCGGCAATTGCTCATCTCTGTACAATTGCATAAATTCAGCGGTGAATATCCCCATAGAGGTTCCGTCCGCAATGATGTGATGCATATCCAGCATCAAAATATGCTTGTTCTCTCCGGTTTTGATCAATCCTACCCGCACCAGCGGTGCCTGTGACAAATCAAACGGACGAATAAAGTCCTTGATTATCTCTGCATTCAATTCTCTCTGTTCTGCACTCTCTGTTCTACGCTCTACGCTAAAATATTCAATTTTAAATTCAACCACCTCATGCACCTGCTGCACCAGTTCATCGTTAACAACCGCAAAGGAGGTTTTGAAACTTCCATGGCGCTGGATTAACCCCCTGCAAGTATCCTCCAGCCGAGCACGGTCCACACTTCCTTCCAACACATAAACCGCTGGAATATTGTAGTTTATGCTCTGACGATCCATCTGCTGGATAATATACAACCGTTTTTGGGCTGAAGATAATTCATAATATTCGCATCCCTCTGTCGGTTCAATGGGAATTAATTCTTCTTTTACAGATTCTTTAATGTATTGAGATAACTCCCTTATGTTAGGTCTTTTGAAGAATTCCGTTAAGGGTACTTCTACATCAAGCTTCTTGTGTATTTCTGCCACCACAGCAGTAACTTTTAAAGAATGGCCACCTAATTCAAAAAAGTTATCATCAATGCCGATTAAGGGTGCTTCATCCAGATTGCCGCTGCCAAATAACACCTCTGCCCATATCTCTACCAGTTTCTCTTCTATTTCATCCCTATGCGCCGTGTATATACTACCAGCCGCTACTTTGGGAGCAGGGAGCGCCTTCCAGTCCACTTTGCCATTGGGCGTTAACGGTATTTTCTTAACCGGGACGATAAAGGTAGGAATCATATAATCCGGTAATTGCCGGGACAAATATCCTTTCAATTCAGATACTTCCACTTCTCTCTCGGGGATGATATAAGCACACAGTTGTTTATCTTGTACTCCAGCTATAGGTTTTACTGTGACAACGGCTTCTTTTATACCCGGCTGGCTCAATAGCTGGTGCTCGATTTCTCCCATCTCGATGCGGAACCCCCTTATTTTCACCTGTTGATCGATACGACCAATGAATTCGATATCCCCCTCCGGCAGCCAGCGGGCCAGGTCGCCGGTTCGGTATATAGGTGAGTGGGTAAGTGGGTGAGTGGGTGAGTATGGGAATTTTATAAACATTTCTGCAGTTAATTCCGGGTTGTTTAAATAGCCCCTGGCGGTACCATCGCCACCGATATAAATTTCACCAGCAATCCCCAGGGGTACGGGTTTCATATATTTATCCAGTATATAAATGGTGGTATTGGATATAGGTTTACCTATGGGTACGGTTCCTAACGCTTCATCTAGCTGATCCACCCTATAATATGTTGCATACACCGTGGTTTCAGTGGGACCATATACATGGATGATTTTACCCGGTCCCAGGTGTTCCAATGCACGCCTGGTATGATTCACCGATACCCGCTCCCCCCCAAACAACACGCTGCGCACACTGTCTAAACAACCGATATTCACATCCACCAGGGCATTAAACATCGCCGTGGTGACAAAAAATACCGAGATATTTTCCCTTTTGATCAAACCAGATAAAATATCAATAGATAATACTTCCTCCTTTTTTAGCATTACCAGCGTTCCACCATTTAATAGAGCCCCATATATATCAAAGGTAGAACCATCAAAAGCATAATTGGATAACTGCAATACCCTGTCATCCTCAGTTAAATCGATATAATTGGTATCCCTGACCACCCGGCTGACATTATAATGAGTGGTAAGGGTCCCCTTGGGTTTGCCCGTGGAACCGGAAGTAAATATGCTGTAAGATAGATGATGGGATTGATTGACCGGCTCTAAATTCTCACGAGATTCTTTGCATAATTGTTCCTGGAGCAGGTCCAACATGAAGATTTCCCTGGCTTTTCCCGCCTTCGCGCCTGTTCTTCCGGGAACATAAGCAATCCCGACAATTTTTTCTAATACCTCTTCCCCGGGTAATTTTCCTTTATTTTCCAGTATCTTACCGATAATTTCACCAAAGGTATTCTCCCCTTCTCCAAGAACAGCTAAATTAATATTCGCATCCTTTAAAACGGATTTAAACTCAACCGTAATATAAGGCCCACCTGCAATAATCGGTACATCGAATCCCCAATGCCGTATCATGGCAATCGTCCGGTGAAAGAATTCCCTGTAATAGGTCAAAGAACGAATCCCAATGACATCGGGTTTAAATTCCTGCAAAAGAGCCTTTAATTCCCCATAACTATCAAAATCAATACGGGATTTGGCGATCTTGCCGGTAATTCTATCGCCATACTTCCGGTTTATATAGGTCATCAGGTAAAGGAGCCCCAACGGCTGCTCCACCACATCATAAAGCATATCGCTTTTAGTGGTGAAAAACTGCGACAAATCCAACAGTAAAACCCTCAACCCATCAGTAGACCTTTTCTTGGGGAAATATTTTTCCAATTTCACATTTAAATTGGGAACAGCAATACTCGCTTCATCCAGACAAGATTCCACCCCCAGTTGAGACCTTTCGATCCCCAGGAATTGCAGCAATTCTTCAATACTATGTATGTCTACGGGCAAGTAGCTATTGTATTTCTGGACAATTTCATCCTCGGTTAACGTTCTCATTTGATAAGGAAGTACCTGGAGCAGGCGGTTTTTGGAAAGAAAATAATTGTTGAAAAAATCCGATTGATAATTTTTTGTAAAACTTTTCTTAAATGGTAACGTATCCGGCAGTTCATGGTAAGCCAGGTTCCTTGAGTAGGCGATGGCCTCTTTTGAAACCCCATTTTCAAGAGCCAGTTTCTCCATACCGGTATTGGGATGAATCTTCAAGATGTGAACATAAGGAAAATGAATGCGCTCCAGGCTTTTAATAAAATTCAATGTCATCATTGCTTCTTCTTCGGTTTCTGTGGGGAAGCCGTGCATGGTATGAAGTTCCAGGATAAGCTGTGGATATTTTGCCATTATATATTCCAGGTTTTCCCGGACTTTATCGAGATCCAGGTGTTTCCGAATGAACTTTTGAAGCCTGGGGCAAGCCGTCTCCAACGCCAGGGGAAAACTGATGGTTCCTGCTTCCATCATCAGATCAATATAATCTTTTGTTAATATATCACCCCGAAGCCCACTGGGAAAGAGAAACTGCGCCTTTAAATTATTTTTGATTACCAATTCAAAAAATCGACTGCTGTTGGGGATGTTTAAATTAAAAATATCATCAATAAATACGAACCGGCGGACCCCCGCCTCGTAATACATTTTTACCTCTGCATAAATATTCTCCGCCGAGCGTATCACATTTTTCTTCGGCCAGACCCGGCAGCAATAAGCACAGTTATAGGGGCAACCCCGTGTTGCCTGGAGGTTGACACTATGTTTTACCATCCCCTGCCCAATATATCGATTATACTTTTCATAATCGATAAGGGTACGGTCCGGTATAGGTAAACCATCAAAATCCAGGATCTGAGGCCTGGGAGCCGTGATCTGCAAAGATACATCACTGGATTCCAAACCCTGCAACCCAGTAAATACATGATGATCCTCAACACCACCGGTTTCTGTTAAAAGAATAGATGAATTGGAATCCTCCAGCATGGATTCAATGCGATTATGAGGATACCCGGGATCAATAGGCAAATAAGCTCCCCCAGCCTTGAGGATGCCCAGTATGCCAACGATCATCTCCGGTGAACGATCCATCATCATAGCTACAAAGGTATCCGTTGAAATTCCTTTTTTCTTCAAAAATCGCGCCAATTGATTGGATCTTGCATTCAATTCCCGGTAGGTTAATTGCCCCACTTCTCCAGCTTTGTTTTTACTGCTTACTGCATACTGAGTACTGCCTACTAAGGCTATTTTTTCCGGCCTCTTCTCTACCTGTTCCTCAAATAATTGATGAAGGTTTTTTTCTCCGGGGTATTGGGTCTTGGTTCGATTAAAATCATACAATACTTTATGCTTCCCATCCTCCGATATAATCTCTACCTCAGCGATCTTTCTTCCCGGGTCCTTAAGAACTTCAGATACTATTTTCTTAAAATATTCAATGAATTTTGCTATGGTTTCCTTTTTGAACAGCTTTGTACAGTATTCAATAGAAAATAATATTGTATCTTCTAATTCTTTCCCCACAAAAACCAGGTCAAATTTGGGTATAGTACGTTCATGCCAGTAAGGTTCCATTATCAAACCAGGAATTCGCTTTTCCTCTTTCTCCAGGTTTTGCAATGCAAACACCACATCAAAGAGTGGATTGCGAGAGGTATCCCTGTTGGTAACCACCTTTTCTATCAGTTCTTCGATCTGATAATCCTGATTTTCATAGGCCTGGAGTGTCTTTTTCTTTACTTTTGTGAGAAAGCGGTTAAAGGTTTCATCTTCACTGACAGCATTTTTGAGAGCCATCATATTTACAAACATGCCTACTATATTCTGCAAATCCCCATGACGCCGTCCTGCCACAGCGGTCCCTATTGTAATTTCCTCCTGGCCGGTTACTTTAGATAAAAAGATATTGAAGATGGTCAATAACTTCATAAAAAGAGTAATACCCGATCCATCTCCCAGCTCTCTTAACCTTGTGGCCTCTTCAGCACTAATCTCAAAACCCAATGTACTACCTTCAAAACTCTGGATTTCTGGCCTTGAATAATCGAGAGGCAAGTTCAATGGCTGGATTTGGTCTTCTTCAAATTCACTCAACCAAAACGCTTCCTGTTCTCTTATTTGCTGTCGAAAGATAGACCCGTTTTGCCATTGGGAGTAATCTTTGTATTGGTAGTTCAAAGGCTCCAGCGGAATTCTCTCATTTTTTAAAAAGGCAGTGTACAAACTAAACAGTTCCTCCCTAATAATATCCACAGACCATCCATCGCAGATGATGTGATGAAAATTGTACACCACCAGGTATCTTTCTTCCTCCAAGCGAACGAATCTGAAAAGCATCAGGGGACCATTTTCCAGATCAAAGGTTTTATTGACACTGGTCATATATATTTCCATGGTCTTCTGTTCTCTGGATTTGGCATCCAGGTGACGAAGGTCGATTTCTTCTACTTCATATTTAAAATTTTGAATAATTTTCTGCATTGGTTCACCATCCATCCTAATAAAAACCGTTCGTAAAACTTCGTGGCGATCTACCAATGCCTGTACTGCCCGGCGATACACTTCTATGTCCAGCTTCCCTGAAACAATATATGCATAGGGAACGTTGTAGGCAGAGGATACCTCTTCAATTTGACATATCACCCACAATCGCAGCTGCGCAGAGGATAACAGATAATATCCTCTTTCCTCGACGGGTTCCAGCGAGATATACTTTTCTTTCTTCGCATTTTTAATCCATCGTGCCAGTCCTCTTATAAATGGATTTACAAATATCTCCGTCAACTCTATCCTGACGTTGAATTGATTGTGAATCTTGGTCATCAAAACAGTTGCTTTTAGCGAATGGCCTCCCAGGTGGAAAAAATTGTCGTCAATACCGATGACGGTTTTATCCAGCATGAGTATCTCTGCCCATAATTCCACTAACTTTTCTTCGATCTCATCCCTGGGAGCCGTATATTTTTCACCAGCTTCCACTTCAGGAACAGATAAAGCTTTCCGATCTACTTTACCGTTGGGAGTCAACGGTATTTTCTCCAATTGAACGAAAAATGACGGAATCATGTAATCCGGGAGTTCCGAAGACAAATATTCCCGCAGTCCAGGTATATCCAGGCTTACCCCATTTACGGGAACGATATAGGCACACAATCGTTTATCCTTCTCACCGGGTGTCTGTATTTTCTCCACGCCCGTCGTGGATATTACTCTTACCACAGCTTCCCCAACATCCCCGTGTGCGGTTAATCGACTCTCAATCTCTCCCAATTCAATGCGAAATCCCCTGATCTTCACCTGCTGATCGATCCTGCCCAAGAATTCGATGTTTCCATCCAAGAGCCACCGGGCCAAGTCACCAGTTCGATAAAAACGAGTGTTAAGTGTTAAGTGTTGAGTGTTCAGTGAAGATTTAATAAACTTCTCTGCGGTTAAGTCCGGGCGGTTTAAATAACCCCTGGAAATCCCATCGCCGCCCACCACCAGTTCACCGGGGATTCCGATGGGCACCAGATACATACGATGGTCCACGATATAAGCGGTAGAATTTGATATGGGGCTGCCGATGGGTATATTATCCCTGTATTCTTTATCAATCAAAAAAGTAGCGGAGAAGGTCGTGTTTTCCGTTGGGCCATATCCATTGATCACATGCAGGTGAGAAAATTTCTCCCGGACACGGTTGATATGGACGGGGTTCAGCACATCGCCTCCCACCAACAAGTACCTCAAACCTGCAAATATCTCGATATCTGCCTGTTCTAGCTGGTTGAATAACGGCGAGGTCATCCACATGGTGGTAATGTGATACTTTTTCATGGTCTCCCTCAGTCTTTCCGGGAATAAGATGGTGTTTTTATTCACCAGGAATAATTGTGACCCGTTCAGCAGGGGGCCCCATATCTCCAAGGTGGAAGCATCAAACTCCAACGCACCGGTTTGCAGCACCCGGTGCTCTTCATTGAAATCCAGGAAATTGGTATTCTTGACCAAACGGACCACACTCCGGTGCTCTACCATCACGGCCTTGGGTCTACCGGTGGAACCGGAGGTGTAGAGGATATAAGCAAGGTTAGACGAGCTAACCTTGCTTAAGATTGAGGTTAAGGTTAAGGTTGAGGTTAAGGAAGAGAAGTCTAAAGAAATATCTATTATTTCTACAGGTTCCTCTTTCTCCTTAACCTCAAGCGTAACCTGAGCCGCTGGCGCAGCAAGCAAAACCTTCGCATTGCTGTCGGCCAACATGTATCGTTTTCGTTCTTCCGGGTAATCCGGGTCTATGGGTAAATAAGCACCGCCGGCCTTCAATATTCCCAATACCCCAACGACCATCTCCACGGAACGCTCCACCATAAGCCCTACAATTGTATCGGGTTTAACGCCTTTTTCTCTTAATAAACAGGCCAATTGATTAGATTTCCGGTTTAATTCATGGTAGGTTATTTGTAGTTGCTCTAGGCTCTCCGCTCTACGCTCTTCGTCAACTACAGCAATGCCATCAGGTCCTTGCTTTGCCTGTTCTTCAAATAATCCATGAAGGGCTTTATCCGCCGGATACTCTACCCTGGTATCATTGAATTCATATAATACCTGTTTTCTCTCCTGGGAAGTCAGCATTTCTATTTCCGTAATTTTCATTTCCAGGTTGCCTGAAATATCATCAAAAATAGCAATGATGTGCCTGAGGAACCGATTCACAATTTCACCGGAATAAAGTTGGGTATTATATTCTACCTCCATAACCCCTTGATCCCCCAGCTCAGATAAGACAATCAGCAAATCAAATGCCAGCGGAAATCTACCCCTATCCTGGAATTTGTCGTAAATAAACGCAATATTAAATATATCGAATGATTCTACTCCCTTGTTAATACATAATTTATTATAGATATCCTTAAAAGAATATTCTGCATGGTTAAAGGCTTTCAGTACAACTTCCTTGACGTGAGTTACAAACTCTTTAAAGGTTAGATCACCCGTAATCCGATTTCTGCATAGTACTATCTCTTCTTTTAATCCTCTATCCTTCGGCGGTATCGTCCCCACCACAAGGTCTTCGGCTCCTGTATATTTATGTATAACCACATTGAGAGCGCTTAGAAACAATATAAATAATGCGACATCCGAACCTCTGGCAATTTTTTTCAGTTTTGTGTATATTTCGCCGGAAATTTCTAGTTGCGGATGCACTTCGTGAGCATATTGCTCCCCCTTTACCAATGGGAGAGAAACTCCGAGCAATTCTCCATCCAATTGCTTTAACCAATACTCTTCAATGAATTTTGTCTTTTTGTTATCCATATTTCCCTCTTACTATTTATTCTTATTAACTTGAAATCCAGGGACCTCAAAACTTGCAATTCAAGCCATTTTCGTTTTTGTCAGAAATCAAAGCCGACATCTTCGACTTTGTCTAACTCTTTTTCTACTTCGGTTCGATAATCCAGGTCCCCAATCCTGCAATCCAGGTCTGCCAATATCCTCTTAAGTAAGATGATGTAACGATCTTTCAATATCTCAATGGTTTCTGGTTTAAACAATTTTGTACTGTACTCAAACAGGCAATCGATTCCTTCGACTTTTTCATAGGCATAAAAAACCAGGTCAATTTTCGAAACTTTGCTTTCATCATCATAAGGCGTTAACTTCAACCCGGGAATTGATATTTCCAATACATCCTGCGTTTGATCGCCAAGATTTTGCATCCCAAACATCACATCAAAAAGCGCATTTCGATTGGGTTTCCGTTCAATATCCAACCTATCCACTAATTCATCAAACTGGTAGTCCTGGTTATCAAATGCCTTCAAAGCTCTTTCTTTTAACTCCATTAAGAATTCTTTGAAGGTTTTCTTTGCTTCGGGGTAATTCCTCAAGGCCAGGGAGTTGACGAACATCCCGATTATCGACTGAAAATCGGCATGCCTTCGTCCCATCACCGGGATTCCCACCACGATGTCCCCCTGACCACTGGTTTTTGCCAACAAAACATAAAAAACCGCAAGCAAAAACATAAAAAGAGTTACATCTTCCTCTTTTATCACGTTTCTTAATGCCTCTGTCTCTTCTTTGCCTATTTCAAAAATGTATTGCTTCCCTTCAAACTGAAATACGCCCGGTCTCTCGTAGTCCAATGGGAGAGTCAATGCGGATATTTCACCTTCAAACTGCTTCAACCAGAAGTTTTCCTGGCTTTCCAGAGCCTGGGAGTCATTTTTCCACAACCGCCCTTGCCACTCCGAATAATCCTTGTAATGAAGCTTTAACGCCGGTAATTCCTCTCCACAGTACAGGGCCATCCATTCGTTGACGAAAATCGCCATGGAAATACCGTCCGTGATGATATGATGCATATCCATCATCAGGATATATTTTTCTTTTCCCATATGCATCAATCCCACCCGCAGCAGCGGTGCCTGCGATAGGTCAAAAGCACGAATGAAGCCCCGGGTTATCTCCTCAATGGGAACGTCAACTTCAACCTGATAATCTTCGATTCCAAATTCCACATGATCACGGATTTTTTGGACCGGCTCATCATTTACATTTATAAAAGACGATCGAAAGCTTTCATGTCTTTCAATCATTTGCTTAAAGGTATCATTCATCTTCTTTGCATCCGGTTTTCCCTCCAGAATAAATATACGGGGCAAATTGTAACCGGAACTCTTCAAGTCGAATTGCTGCGCAATATACAACCGCTTTTGTGCCGGAGATAAGGGGTAATATTCCTTCTCCTCCGCTGCCTCCACGTGGGTGTATTCAACTTTAGAGGCTTCCGTTATATATTGGACCAACTCACGGATGGTAG
Organism: Candidatus Aminicenantota bacterium; assembly: GCA_011772425.1. Classification (GTDB taxonomy): domain Bacteria; phylum Acidobacteriota; class Aminicenantia; order UBA2199; family UBA2199; genus JAKAGC01. The sequence continues at coordinate 95,732 of WVZO01000485.1, read as the reverse complement.
AGGCTTTAAACATCTCAGCCAACGGTACTCTTACATTGAATTTTTTATGTATTTTGGATACCACGATAGTGGCTTTCAAGGAATGCCCTCCCACCTCAAAAAAGTCGGAATCAATACCAATCATGTCTTTGCCTATTCCCAGGACCTCCGACCAGATATCCACTAAAACTTCTTCTATTTGGTTGGTGGGTGCTGTATAATCTTCCTCACCTGGAAGTTGCTTCATACCTTTATGACCGCCTTTCCACATTAACCGCAGGTGTAGGAAAGTCCCGGCGGATTCCTTATTCCGTTCCTTATAATACTCCAATAAACCGATATCATCAATGCGGGTATCTCCCGGGGGCACACACAGCGTTCCCCCTTGCAGCAGGGCTGCAAACAGTTGTTCCAGGGAACCGTTAAATACCCATGAACCGATCATCACCGGGAATTCCGCACCGCCGCTGCTGTTGTACCCGGCATAAAAATCTTCCCTTAACCCGGATAGCATTTGAATTGCATTTTTATGCGACACCGGGAGTCTGACTTGCTGCCGGTTTGAACCAGTCCCATAGATGACAGCAGCCAGATCGGTCAGCTCATTAACAGGTTCAGGGTTTTTATCCGGCTCTTCACTCAACATATCCCTGAGCTCGTCCAACAGGAGAATTTCCCGCTTCTCTTTACGGTAACGATCATCTTTATGGGTACCGGGGATAAAAGCGAGCCCGGGGATATCTCTTAACACACTGTCATCCGGCAGCTCACCGTTATTTTCCAGGACTTTTTCCATCAATTCACAAAATGTTAACTCACCTTCACTCAATACCACCAGATCTACATTGGGGTCCTGCAAAATAGTGGCGAAATCGCTGGTAGCATATGGGCCCCCTGCTACAATGGGAACATCGATGCCCCACTGCCGGATAAGGGAAACCGTTTTATGGAAGAAATCTCCATAATAGGTTAAGGTTCGTATGCCGATTATATCCGCTTGAAACTCATCAAGCAGGGCTTTCAATTGCTTATAATTGTCAAAATCGATGCGTGATTTGGCAATCTTCCCGGCAATTTTGTTTCCCAATTGCCGGTTTAACCAGGTCAGCAAGTACATCAAACCCAACGGCGGCTCTACACCATCATAAAGAATATCTTTTTCTCCACTGAAAAACTGGGATAAATCCAGCAGCAAAATCCTTAAGGCATTCTTACCCGGTTTATTTACAGGAAAATGATCCATGAGTTTATCATTTAAACCGGGAGTTGATACCGCTTCCTCATCCAGGAATTCCAGGGTTATCAATTCTTCTTTTGAAATGCCGGCAAAATCCAGGAAATCTTCAAAGGTTTTAATGTCCACCGGCAGGTAGCTGTTGTATTTTTGGACGATTTCATCTTCTGTCAATACCCTCATTTGATAGGGGAGTTTGGCCGACAACCGGTCTTTTCGGAGGAAATAGTCATTCAAGAATTCAGTCTGGAAGCGAAGGGTAACGCTTTTATCAAAGGGAAGGGTTTCAGGCAATTGGTGATATGCCAGGTCTGCCGAACGGGCGATGGCCTCTGCCGATACGCCGTTTTGTACCGCCATCTCAGCCATATCCGTATGGGGATAAATCTTCAGGATATGAAAATAGGGAAAATCGATCCACTTGAGACTTTTAAGGAAATCTAAAGTCATCCGGGCTTCTTCTTCGGTTTCAGTGGGAAAACCGTGCATCAAGAAAAGCTCTACGATCACCTGGGGATAATGGGAGCAAAGATACTTTAGGTTTTCATGGAGTTTCTCCAGGTTCAGGTTCTTTTTAATCAACTTTTGCAGCCGGGGCGAGGCGGTCTCCAGGGCCAACCCCAGCGAAACCGTTCCTGCCTTTACCATCAGGTCAATATAATCTCTGGTTAACAGATCGCTGCGTAAGCCGTTGGGAAAGAAAAGCTGAACCTCCAGGCCGTTGGCAATGATGGCTTCGAAGAATTTCTTGCTGTTTTCCATATCCAGGTTAAAAATATCATCCACAAACACAAACCGGCGAACGCCCATGTCGTAGTAAAGCTTAAGCTCCTGGTAAATATTTTCCGCCGAACGAATCACATGTTTTTTCGGCCAGATTTTATGACAATAAAGGCAATTATAAGGACAACCTCGGGTGGCTTGCAGCGTAATGGTATGCTTAGCCATGGCCAAACCGATATTTTTACCGTACTTTTCATAATCCACCAGCGACCGGTCAGGAATGGGTAAACCGTTAAAATCAGTGATCTGCTGGCGGATGCAGGAAATATGAGGTTCTACCCCGTTTGTTGCAAATCCCAGGAATTTTTTAAAAGGATGTTTACCCATGGCAGCGGTGCTGCTCAACACCATTGAGACATTGTTCTCTTTTAACAATGCAATCGCTTCGTCTGATGAAAGGTCCCGGTCCACGGCCAGGTAACCGCCTCCCGCCTTTAAAACAGCGGCTATCCCGATAATCATCTCTATGCCAGGTTTTATCATCACTCCCACCACAGTGCCCGGTTGAACGCCTTTTCTTCTTAAGAGATGGGCTAATTGATTAGACCTTTTATTTAATTCTTCGTAGGTGAGAGTAGAGCATTCCATATACTCTATAACAGCAATATTGCGCGGCGTTTCGCTAACCTGCTCTTCAAAAAACCCCTGCAGTGTTCGGTCATGGCTTGACGACACCCCGGGTTCACCCGCCTCCGACAATAACCGTTCCTTATCCTTCCCGGTAAGCACATTAATATCGATCTGGCTCACCCCAACGGTCTCATCAAGAAATTGATCCCGGACCAGGGAGGTAAAATAGGCAATCACCTTTTCCACTGTAGATTTATCCGCATCCAGGAGCGATATATTTTGCCATTCCTGCGGTTGAAAATCCCCTGAACGTAATAAAGAAGAAACCGTACCCGGTTTAATATCATAAATAGCCTTTACCATTGTTTCCGGGTCGGGTAACCTATCTCGATCCACTTTTCCATTGTGCATAAGAGGCAATTTATCCAGTACCAATAATTTGGGTATCATGTACTGGGGTAAATAATTGTTGAGCTGCTTTTTAATTTCACCCACATCAACCTCTTCCACCACCACATAAGCGGCCAGGTATTTCTCTCCCTTCTCATCCGATTTCACGACTGCCACACAATCGTTTACTCCCTCTACAGCTAATATTTTACTCTCTATCTCACTGAGTTCTACCCTGAAACCCCGAACTTTAACCTGCGTGTCTTTTCTTCCCCTCAATTCTATATTGCCGTCCGGCAGCCAACGCCCAATATCGCCGGAACAATAAAGATGTTTATTGCCTTCATTTAAAACAGGGTGGGATATAAGCTTCTTATCGGTAAGTTCTCTGTTATTAATATATCCTGCCACTTCCCAACTGCCTTCAATGCACAATTCTCCCCAAACGCCGATAGGTACGGGATTACGGTGTTCATCCAGGATAAATATCCTCGTGTTGGCAATGGGCTTTCCCGCCGGTGGAACGGGACGGGTATCCGCTTCGGTATAATCCATGGTGTACGAAGTAACCACATGCATCTCCGATGAACCGTAATGATTGTGCAGTTTTATATGTCGATTGCACTCCAGGAACTCCTTTAATCCCCTGGTTATTTTTAATTGCTCACCGGCAGTGATAATATGCTTTAATTCATGCTTAAAACTCTCTCCCCATCGGCTGGATTCATTAAATAGAAAATTAAGATAGGAAAAGGGCAAGTACAACAACTCAATTTTATGCTCTGAAAGAAAATCCATTAAATAATCGATATCACGCCGTTCAATATCGTCAATCAGGTGGACTTCTCCCCCGGAGGTCAGCGTAATCATTATCTCCTGGAAGGAGACACAAAAATTCACGGAGGTAAATTGTAAGCAGGGCCCGGAAGCGTCGATAGAAGTGTTATTTTCCTGCCACTGGATAAGATTGGATAAAATCCCCTGAGACAGCATCGCACCATTGGGGGTCCCGGTTGAACCGGAAGTGTATATCACATACAAGATATCGGAAAAATCATTGATCAGTTCCGGATTTTCAGTGGATTTTAACGAGATATCCGTCCAACCCGAATGGATATCAATCATTTTCCCTTTATAGTTTGCAAACAGGTGGGGCCTTAATTTGTCAATGATTAATAAATCAGCCTGACTATCATTGAGCATATGTAATACGCGATCTTCCGGGTAAGTGGGATCAATGGCCACATAACCCGCCCCGGCTTTAATGATTCCCAACAGGGCTGTTACCATCTCGATGCTGCGGTCGATACATATGCCGATAATCTTACCTTTTCCCACACCATACTGGTCTCTTAGGTAATGGGCCAATCGATTGGCTTTCTTATTTAAATCGTTATAGGTGATTTCATCCTTATAATAAACAACGGCTGTTTTCCCCGGGGATTTTTCCACCTGGTGTTCAAAGAGCTCCTGGAGTGTCAGGGACGGAAACTCCTGCTGGTTTTCATTGAACTCGCATATTATCTTTCGAGATTCCGCCTCAGCGATCACACTCAATTGCGAGACCGGTAAATCCGGGTTATCGACGGCATTTTCCAGGAACGTTAAGAAATTAACGGACATACGTTCGATTGTAGCCGCTTCGAATAAATCGCTATTATAATTGAATATACAATTTATATGGTCCTCCACCTCCTCCATAAAAAATATCAAATCAAAGGCACTCATGTTAAAATTCTCAAGTTCAGAGGAATCTTCAAGGGTAATCCCGTCCATCAACAGTTTGTCTTCCTGTTTCCCCAGGTTAATGTGAGCAACCATTACATTGAACAGGGGAGATTGGCTGACATCACGATCCAGGCCCAATTGTTCAACCAGGAGATTAAAGGGATAATCCTGGTGTTCATAGGAATCCAGGGTCTCCTGCCGGCCTTCTTCAAGCAGTGCCGTGAAACTCTCCTCCGGGTTTATATAAGCACGTAATACCAGGGTATTTACCAGGAAACCGATCAAATCTCTCAATTCCGGGTGCTTTCGACCGGCAATGGGTGAACCGAAAACAATATCCTGCTGCCCGGTATATTTAGACATAAATATACTGAACAGGGTGAAGAAGTTCATAAAAATCGTAGTTTCCTTCTCACGGTTTAACCGGTGAAACTTCGATTTTACTCCAGGTTTAATAGTAAAATAGACATTTCCTCCGTTAAAGGTCTGCACCGGTCTCCTGGGATGATCCAGGGGCAATTCGATACCGTTGGGCCTGTCTTTTAACTTTTCCAGCCAATACTGCCTGTCTGCTTCATAACAACCCTTTTCTACCTGCTCATTGTGCCATAATGTATAATCTTTATACTGCAACCCCACCGGTGAAAGAGAGTTTTTATTCCCCTTTGAAAAGGCATTATATAAGGTGAATATTTCCCTATGCATGATGCCCAACGACCACCCATCACTAATGGTATGATGCATATTGAAAATAAGTAAGTTTTTTTCATCTTCCAATCGAACCAGTTTTGCTTTGAATAGGGGGCCCTTTTCCAAGTCAAAGGTCTGATTGGCATAGGCATTTGTAATTTCCAATACCTTTTCATTTTTTACAGGTAACCGGAGCTGACGTAAATCCGCTTTTTCCAGGACAAAGGAAAACTCGTGAAATATTTTTTGTTTGGGTTTGCCCTCCACCCTGATAAAAACAGTTCTCACGCTTTCATGTCTTTTCACCAGGTTTTGTAGTGCCTGTTCAAGGGATTCGATGTTCAAGCGGCCGGAAAGCAAAAATGCTTCCGGCATATTATAAGCGGTGGATTCGTTCTCAAACTGGCATATTACCCATAACCGCTGCTGGGCATATGATAAGTCATAATATTCTCTTTCCTCCACAAGATATACCGGCACATACTGCTCTTCCACAGCATCTTTTATGTATTGCGCCAGTTCCCTTATAGTGGGCATTTCGAAGATGTTTTTCAGCGGTACATTTACATCCAGCTCCCGTTGTATTCGCGATATTAATACCGTTGCCTTCAGCGAATGACCGCCCAGGTCGAAAAAGTCATCGTCGATCCCGATTTTACCTCCATCAACGTCCAATAATTTCGACCAGAATCCCACCAATTTTCTCTCTAATTGGTTCCGGGGAGCAGAATATTCTTTGCCGGTTTCCACTGACTCCGGGATAGGCAAAGCCTTCTTGTCCACTTTTCCATTGGGAGTCAGGGGTAATTTGTCCAACGGCACAAAATAAGTGGGAATCATATAAACAGGCAACTCCCCGGATAAAAACTCTTTGAGTGCGGATACATCGAGCTCAGTCGTTGATAATGAGGGCACAATATATGCACAAAGACGTCTATCTCCTTCCCCGGAACCACCGGAACTTCCTCCCCTTCCCTCCAATACCGTTACGAATGCTTCTTTTACCTTCTCATGACTTAATAAATGATTCTCGATTTCCCCCATTTCCACCCGGAACCCTCTTATCTTCACCTGGTGATCAATTCGACCCAAAAAGGTGATACAGCCATCCGTATCCCAAATCGCCAGGTCTCCTGTCTTATACAGGAGTTCACCCTCTCCAAAAGGATTGGCAATAAACTTTTCAGAAGTCAACACCGGTCTGTTGAGATAACCCCGGGCCAACCCATCTCCCCCGATATATATCTCACCCGGCACTCCGATAGGCTGAGGCTTCAGGTATCTGTCGAGAATATAGGCGGTGGTATTGGCCAGGGGCTTTCCAATAGGAATGGTATCCCAATCTTCACCGATCTCATCTATAAAATAATAACTGGCATAAACCGTCGTCTCGGTGGGACCATAAACATGGATGATTCTATCCTTGCCTAAATATTCCAGCGCTCTGCCGGCATGATCCATCGATACCCGTTCTCCTCCGAATAATACTTTCCGTATGCCATCAAAGCTTTCTATACCGATATCCACCAGTGTATTAAATAACGCGGTGGTTACAAAGAAAACCGATATTTTCTCCCTCTTAATCAAATCAGCCAGGATATCTGCCGCCAGTATATCCTCCTGCTTAATCATAACCAGTGCTGCCCCATTCAACAGGGCACCGTAAATATCAAAGGCCGAGCCATCAAAGGCATAATTGGATAACTGCAGCACCCTGTCATCCCAGTTTAAATCAATGTAATTAGTATCCCTGACCACCCGGGTGACATTGTAATGCATGGTAAGCGTACCCTTGGGTTTCCCGGTGGTCCCGGAGGTGTAGATTACATATACCAGGTTATCGGAGCAAAGGGAATGGTCAAGATTTACTGGTGACTGCCCTCTAAAGGCCTCATCGCTTTCAATATCAAGGACGATTCTCGCAAAATCACCATGATCCAGGTAACTCTTTTGAGTCAATAATATCCGGGAATCGCAGTCGTTGAACATAAACTTCTTTCTTTCCTCCGGATACCCGGGGTCTATGGGTAAATAAGCGCCGCCAGCTTTCAAAATACCCAATATACCAATCACCATTTCCAGGGACCGGTCCGCCATCATACTCACGATGGTATCCGGCCGTACCCCCTTTCTTCTCAATACCCCGGCCAATTGATCGGACTTCATATTTAATTCGTTGTAAGTGATGTGCTTATCCTTAAAAACCACGGAGATCTTTCCCGGGGTCTTTTCCACCTGCTCTTCAAATAACTCCTGGATGGTCCTGTCTTTTGGATAGGTAATTTCAGTTTCATTAAAACCATGCAATATCAGGCTCTTTTCTGTTTCAAACAGAATTTCAACTCCCGATATTTTCCTATCCGGATTCCCGAAAATCTCAGTAATAATTTTCTTAAAATACCCGATAAATCTTTCGATGGTTGCTTCTTTAAATAGTTTTGTACAGTACTCCACGATAAGAGACAACCGGTTTTTTTCCTCCAGGGCAAACAGGGTCATATCGAATTTAGAGGTTTCAGTGGAAAAATTAAAGGGTTTTAAATTCAACTCCTCCCCCTGGTGACCGCCATCTTCCTGCTTATCCCAGGCAAACATGACATCAAACAAGGGATTGCGACTGGCATCCCTGTTTATGTTTACCGCCGCATTCTCCACCAGGTCTTCAAACTGGTATTCCTGGTTCTCAAAGACTTCCAATGTTCTTTGTTTTACTTCATGTAAAAATTCATAAAAGGTTTTTGAGCCGACAGGATTGTTTCTCAATGCCAGCGTGTTGACAAACATGCCGATGATATGCTCCAGGTCAGCATGCTGGCGACCCGCTGCAGGTGTACCCACAATAATATCTTCCTGGCCGCTGACTTTAGATAGTAATATATAAAAAACCGATAGAACAGACATAAAAAGAGTTGTTTCCGCTTCTCTCGATATATCCTTTAAGACCCGGAGTTCTGTTTCATCTAATGCAAGATGAAAGGTGCACCCTTCAAAACTTTGTACCCGGGGCCTCGGATAATCCGCCGGAAGATTAAGTACCGGGATTTCCCCTGAAAAGGCATTCATCCAATAAGATTTCTGTGATTCGATTATTTTTTTCTGTTCTTCACCATTCTGCCACTCTGAAAAATCCTTATACTGCAGTCGTAAGCAGGATAATTCCTCGCCTTCATACAGTCTCACCAATTCTCTCGTTAATATATCCTGTGAGACCCCATCGGTGATGATGTGGTGCATATCCACCATGAGGATGCGGGTATCTTTAGAATTCCCCTCTTGAGAGGGTTGGCCGAAGACCGGGGTATGTATCACTCCTACTCGCAGAAGCGGTGCTTGAAATAAGTCGAAGAACCTTACAAAATTTTTTCTTATCGCCTCGACCTCTTCATCTCCGCCGGCTTCAAAATATTCCATCTTAAACTCCACAAACTCATGAGCCCTTTGCACTGGTTCATCATCGAACATTTCAAAAGAAGTTCGTAAACTTTCGTGTCTTTCAATTAACCGTTTAAACGTCTCCTCAAGTTTCAATTCATCAATACCCTTTTCCAGGGTAAGAAAAATGGGGATATTATAACTGGTATTATCCGGCTCCATCTGTTGAAGAATATACAACCGTTTCTGGGCCGAAGAGAGAAAATAGTAATCCCTTTTTTCCACCGATTCTATTGAGGTATACGTCGTCAAGGCAGCTTTCTTGATATATCCTGCCAGCTCACGGATGGTACGAAATTCGAATATATCCGACAACTTTATATCAACATGAAGTTCTTTATGAATTTTTGCCGACGCAATGGTGGCTTTTAACGAATGGCCTCCCAGGTCAAAAAAGTTGTTATCAATTCCAATAAGCTCTCTATTTATACTAAGGACATCGGACCAGACACCGGCCAGTGTTTCTTCCATTTCATCCCTCGGGGGGGTAACAACGATCTCTTTCCCCGCTGCCATTTCCGGCTCTGGCAGCGCCCTTCGATTAACTTTCCCGGTGGTGGTCATCGGTATCTTTTCAATGGGGACAAAATACGAGGGAATCATATAATCCGGCAAGACCCCGGATAAAAATTCCTTTAAGCCAGGTTCAAAGGTGACAAAATCCATATCAGAAACAATATAAGCACATAAAAATTTATCGCTACTTTCATAGGAGCTGTGTCCCTGTTTCCAGGGAGGAGCCTCAGCAATTACCACGGCCTCTTTGATGAGAGGGTATTCTAACAAATGTTTCTCAATCGCTTCCAATTCGATCCTGAATCCCCTGATTTTTACCTGGAAATCCACCCTACCTAAAAATTCGATTTTGCCATCCGGGCACCACCGGGCAAGATCTCCTGTTTTGTACATTTTTTCACCAGGGAAAAAGGAATTATTAATAAACTTTTCCGATGTAAGCTCCGGATTGTTCAGGTATCCCCTGGCAACCCCCACCCCGGAAATATACAACTCACCGGGAACCCCTACATTAACCAACTTAAGAGAAGGGTCCAGTATATATACGCGCATATTTGATATGGGTTTTCCTATGACTGCGGTATCATCCCTGTTCAAATTTGCATTGGCTGTCGCCCCCACCGTCGTTTCCGTAGGGCCATATTCATTGATATGTATCACATTGGGATTTTTCTCCAGGGCCTTCTCTAAAATATTCTCCCTGGTTCTTTCCCCTGCCAGCACCACAAACCGGATACTTTCGAGTTCATCCCCTTCGGCAAGGTCCAGCAAAGCTTCATACATTCCAGGCACAAGAGTGGCATTTGTTACGCCTTTATGCTCAACGATTTTTTTTATATATTCATAATCCTGCTTCCTGGAAGCGGATACCACCAGGAGAGTTCCTCCCGAAAGGAGGCTGGAATAAAAATTGGAACCAAACCCGTCAAAACACGGAGAAAATAGTTGAAGTGTGACATCTCTTTCATTGAATCCATGAAATTTAAGCCTCCAGTAAGTAAAGTTAACCAGCCCTTTATGCTCCACAACGACGCCTTTGGGTCTGCCCATGGTACCCGAGGTATAAATCACATAAGCGATATCAGAGGCACTGCCGGTCCGTTGGAGATTCGCAGTATCAAAGCCAGCCAGGGTTTCGCCTGTTAACGGTATAATCAACAGCGGCGAATGGATTCCCGTTATGCCGCCCGAAAGAGAAGAACCAACCAGCAGTATATTTAAATGACTGTCTTTAGCTATATACACCTTCCGCTCTTGAGGATAATCCGGGTCTATGGGTAGATATGCGCCTCCTGCCTTCAATACTCCCAGGATCGCCACCGCCATCTCCGTTGAATCATGCATCATTAAACCTACAATGCATCCCGTATCAACCGCTCTTTCTTTAAGAACCCGTGCCAGTTGATTCGCCCTTTCATTCATCCGCCGATAGGTGATGGAGGCTGCATGCTCCATGCAAGCTACAGCCATATGGTCAGGGGTTCGCTCCACCTGCCTTTCGAATAACCGGTGGATGGTTTCATATTCAGGGTATTCCACCTCTGTTTTATTGAACTCATGAAGTATTTCATTTGTTACTTCCCTGGGAATCGTTTCAATGTTCTTTACTTCAATATCGGTATTCCCCGATATTTGAATCAAAACATGCTGAAAACTAACAAATAACCTTTGTACCGTTTCCTCCTTAAACAAACTTGAATTGTAGATTACATTGGCTTCCAATTCTTCGCCAGTTCTTCGAAAGGAAAGGGTAATATCATTCTCAAAATCCCTTGTAATCTCATCCACGGATTCTTTGTCATGAATATTCTCCAATAATACAATGACCCGGAATAATGATAACGTATCTCCTACATCCAATAAATCGATTAATCGTCTAATGGGAAAATACTGGTTTCTATATCCTTCCCCTACAGTTTGTTTAACTTTCAATAATATTTCCTTAAAGGTCATTTCCGGGTATATAAAATCTCTAAACACTACATTTCGATTATACTTCTGATTGCTTTTACTATAAGTTGGAGATGCGACGATAATTTCATTCTGCTGGGTATATTTAAAAAGCAGTATCTTAAAAGAGGTCAATAGAATCACAAAAAAAGACAAATCATTATTCTTACTTATACGGATTAAGTGTTGTGTTATTTCTTTTTCAAATAATAGTTTATAATTTGCTGTTCTGCAGCATTCCTTCCCTGGGAAATCGGCCACTAACTTTACTTCACTTAATTCTCCGGACAATTTGTTCAACCAATATATCTTTTCATTTTCAAACCCATCTATAGGAATAAGAACATTTCTATTCATATCCTTCCTCCTTTTTTTATTAAAGTTCAAAATCAATGATTAAATCATCATCTTCCTCTCCCGGTTTATCTGTCATGATAGCGGAATAATGACTATCATCCAGGATCAAAGCGTTTTTTATCCGGTTCATAACTTCAGCACTAACTTCAGTGACAGAAGGATTTATTAATTTGTCTTTTATTCCTTCATTAAAACTTCTTATGAAATTTTTGATTTTGCCCCAATCGATTCCCCGGTTTGTCAAATGAAATAAATTACAGAAATCAAAACCATATTGAGGAACCCATAGGGAATTCTTAATTGAAAGAAACATCTCTTCCACCAAGTTTGCGGCTGTTTTTGCATCCATTGTGGCGTGTGCCCATTCAAAATTAGAACCTGTAATTTTATACTTTTCCCTCATTTTCCATATGGGGGTAATAGGTTCACAATACCACAACTGCGCCCTGTACAAATCGACCCCACTTTCTTCAATAAATCGTACCGTATCCTGCAGTGTTTCAGACGTCTCACCGGGAAATCCAATGATAAAAGAACCATAGGTTATGATCCCGGCTTCCTTTAACATGGCAATCCCTTCAAGATATTTCTCTATATTGGCGGATTTGTTCATATTTTTAAGAATCTGATCATTTCCCGATTCAATTCCCAGGAATACACCTTCACAACCACTCGCTTTCATTAAATCTACCATCTCCCTATCTGCAAATTGGCATCTAAAGTTAGAGTGCCACTTGAATTTAGTTTTGTTTTTTATCATCATTCTTAGAATCTCTTTAAATCGATTCATGGGAACATTAAACGTATCATCTATAAAATAGATACTTTTAACCGATTCTATTGTTCCCAATGAATCCAATTCCTCTTCTATTGCCTTTACATTGGCTGTTTGATATTTCCCGGCATGTTCCGGGAAACCACAAAAGGCACATGAAAACGGACAGGATATCGATGTCCGTAATACCACATACTCCCCTACTCGATGGGAAAAAAGACTCCAATCCACCATATTTTCGGATAATCGATTATTTTCTCTTATAACAGGCGTCGAAGTATAACTGCGATTTTCCGTTTTATAATAAATATTGGAAATCCGGTTCAAAGGGCGCTCATTCTTCAAGGCGTCTATTATTTTTACCAGGGTGGCTTCTCCTTGTGAACTGTTCACATAAACATCCGCCCCGATGGAGTTAAAAAGATATGTCGATGTCACAGCATTTACATTGCGAACCTGAGTAGAAACAAAGGGACCACCTACTATTATCTTGGCACTGCGATTGCGCCTCTTTATAAAATCCACAATCTCCAGTATAGGGAATACCGAAACATATAAAGTCGTTGTAATTGCGATGGTTAGAATATTTTCTTTCTTCAATTTTTCTGCTAACACATCTTTCTCATCCTGGAACGAGTTAATATAATCAAAGGTAAATCCTCTTCGATATAAATAGGTGCCCAGGTAAGCGATGGCAGCGCTGAAAGATTCTCCATGGCTGAGACTGGTTTTGGAGTTTTTACATAATAAATTAAAAATTCCCGAAGCGTGATGGGGGATATTGTTATGACAGATAAAACTCAAATTCAAATCCCGGTAAGCGCCGGAATCCTTACCCATTTTCCGGATATTTTTCTCATATTCAACAAAATCCATCTCATTATGCCCAATTATTAGACAATCAACTATGTTACTCACAGGCAAATCTCCATTAAATATCAAAATCTATCTGAATTCCTTCTCCATCTTCTTCTTTTCTGGCAAGAATTTCTTCTTTTTCAGCTTCAGACAAAAGATCGACTTCACCGATATAAATGTCTCTGTTTTTCAGTATCTGCTCGATAACCCGGTTGAAGCAATCTGCTGTTCTTTCCATCACTTCTCTTTCATACACATTCCCATTATAATTCAAAAGTATGGTTAATTGATCCCGGGGGAGGATGATCACATTCAGATCATAATTGGATGGATCATAGGTATTTACATTGGAGAAATCCAATGTAATTTCATCTTTACTATTATTCAAGCCCATCTTACTAGCGATGTGCTCCACACCGGGCAGGTTCTCAAATACGAAAATATGATCCAGCAAACCCTGTTTCAATGCACATTGAGCTTGAATCTCAGCTAATGAATAATAGTGGTAAGGTTGACATTCGACTGCTTCTTCCTGGATCTTTTTTGCCAGATTTATAAATTTCGTTTTTTCTTCAAAGCGAATTCGAACTGGGATTGTATTTATAAATAGCCCCACCATTGATTCCACCCCCTTCAATTGAGAAGGGCGACCGGATACTACCGTGCCGAATACCGCATCTTGTTTCCCGACAAATCCACCTAAAACAATTCCCCAAACCGCCTGCAATATGGTATTTAGTGTAACCTGATTCTTTCCTGCAAGTTGATTCAACCCATTTGTCATTTCATTATCTAGTATCAAAAATTCTTGTTCATATTTATATTCGTTCTTACTGACCTGGAACGCATCTTTTTTAGGAAGCCCCGTGAGTTCTTTATAGTTAGCGAGGTATTTTAGCCAATAATCTATGGCTTTCTTTCTATTTTGTATTTCTAACCATTCAATATACTTTTTATAGGGCGTAACAGCCGGTAATTGAGGCGATTTACCTTCAAAGAGACTGCTATAAATTTCAAAATATTCAAAGATTAATATCGAAACGCACCACCCATCCATCAATATGTGATGAATACTCCAGACAAATTCATATTCTGACTCTTCCAATTGAATAACTGCCACCCGCATTAAACTGTCTTTGCCCAGATCAAATCCCAGGTATCTGTCCTTTTCTTTGAATTTTCTTGTAAATTCCTCTTTTTCCTTTTCTTCATTCATTCCGCTTATATCTTTGTAGTAGAAATTCAGGGGCTGGTCTTTCAAAACTACCTGGAGTGGATACCCCAATTCCCTATAAATAAAAACCGTTCGCAGTATATCGTGACGTTTAATTAATTCACTTAAACTTTTCTTAACCAATGCCAGATCCAACTTAATCTTTATGCGAAAGAAGGTCTGCAAAAAATAAGGAACCCTTTTTGTTTCCACTTTCTCTTTTTCATAGATAGAATGAAATAGCATCCCTTCCTGAAGTGGAGATAATTTATAGATATCTTCTATTTGGTACTGCTGGGTTAACCGGTCTAGACTCTCGATGGACAATCCTTTGTAGGTTAAATCCGAAGGGGTAAGCACTCGTTCTTTCCGACCTCCACAAAAAGTTATAATACGAATCAGTTGAGTTTTATAATTATTTAGCAGTGTTTCAATGGTTTCTTTTTTGTATTTTTTGTTAAAATAAAGAGACATAACCAACCGTTTATCCACAATCATCCCCTGGAACTCCAGGTCAAACTCCCCTGGCCAGCCTAAATCAAAGGGGAGGGCTGCGAGTTCCTTTGCAATTGTAAAGGACCCTGGATGTTCATTTACACTCACACGATCATCCCGTTCTCCGCGGTATTTAAAATAACTTTGGGGATTTAACCTGAAATCAATGGCATCAGGTTGGTCGCCTTGCTTTGCCGGGGCTAAATATCTCAAAATTCCATAACCGATCCCTTTATTGGGAACCTGATGCAAACATTCTTTAATTTCTTTAATCTGCCGGACCAGATCATCTTCAAAGGATACATTCATTAATACGGGATACAACGTTCTAAAGCATCCCAGTGTCCGGCTTATATTTATACCTTCAAAGATATCGGGTCTTCCATCACTTTCCAGGGTAACAGCTACCTGTGTATGGCCAAAGGTTTTGTTCATTGCCAGAGCCAAGGCGATTAATAATATATCAGCGGTTTCAGTGCCAAACGGTTCATTTGTCTTTGTTAACAAGCGAAGGGTTTCATTTTCATTTAAATGAAATGACATGGAAGCTGTATCTTCAATGAAGAGATTTATCCCTTTTTTATCTCCTGCTATTTCTGGTACCTCAACCGATTCCAACGCCGCCCAGTGGGTTTTCTCCTTTGAGATGGTTTCGCTCTCAGCATAACAGGACAATTTCTCCGACCAGAGCTTAAAGGAATGGGCCTTAGAAGGCAATTTAAAGAGTTCTCCATTTCTATATTGTTGAAATAAGCGGTCGATATCTTCAAGAAGAATGCCCCACGAGATATCGTCGATCACCAGGGGGTGGGCCGCGATTAATAAACGGTCTCCATCGTCCTGGTGAAACAGTCCGATTTTCATTAACGGGCCATTTTCCAGGTCAATGCCCGCCTGGATCTCCCGGGATTTTGTTTCAACAGTTTTTAAGGCATTCTCCTGTTTCTTTAAATCAAAAACCTGCAAGGAGAGAGGATATTCCAACCCATGGTTGGTTTGAAGGATCTCGCCGTCTTCCAACTGGTTAAATGTTATCCGCAGCACATCATGATGCGCCTGAATCTTTTTAAATACTGCTTCAACAGCACCGTCATCAAACCCTTTTTTTGAATAGAGAACCACTCCTTGAGAAAAAACACAGCTGCCTGCTGCCTTATTTTTAAGAAACCATTTCTGGAATGGAGTTAACGGAAACGTTCCGGTGATTTCCGTCTGCTCCCCAATTCGCTCTGTAACCTTTACTAAAGACGCTAACAGCGATATTTGGGGATTCTGGAAAATGTCTTTCACTTTAAGCATAAATCCTGCCTCATTCATTCGCGCTGCCACCTGGATAGCTTTGATGGAATCGCCTCCAATCATAAAGAAATCCTCATGAATTCCAATTTTAGGTCGCCCCAATACCCTACTCATGATTTCGACTAGTTGCATTTCCACCTCATTTTCCGGGGCAATATATTCAACACCGCTGTCTAAACTTATACCACCCGGGTCTGGTAATGCTTTACGATCTATTTTGCCGTTTGCAGTCAACGGGAATTGTTTTAAAGGTACAAAATAACTGGGTATCATATAAGCCGGCAGTTGAAAAGATAAAAATTTCGTCAATTCAGTTAATAATATTGGTTCATCCGTGGATGGAACAATATAAGCGATCAGATGTTTGCCCCTGGTATCATCCTCCTTCACCAATACCACAGCCTCTTTTACTTGATGGTACTTTTCCAAATGATTTTTTATCTCATCCAATTCCACCCGATATCCCCTTATCTTCACCTGGTGATCGATTCTTCCAAAAAACTCGATGTTTCCATCCAGCAGCCATCGGGCCAGGTCTCCAGTTCTATATAACCGATCTTCTACAGTAAAAGGATTTGGAATAAATTTTTCCCAGGTTAATTCCGGGCTATTTAGATATCCTCTGGCAACACCGTCTCCTCCTATATAAATCTCACCTTTTACACCTATTGGCACGGGTTTAAAACGATTGTCCAGTATGAATACGGTAGTATTTGAAATTGGCTTACCAATGGGTATAGTATCCAGGTTTCTATCTATCTCATTAACAAAAAAATAGGTGGCATAAACGGTTGTTTCGGTGGGACCGTAAACGTGAATAATCCGGTCCTTTCCCAAATATTCCAGAGCTCTCCCAGTATGTTTTACAGAAACCCGTTCCCCCCCAAATAGAACTTTCCTAACAGGATCGAAACAAGTGACATTTATATCAACCAGAGCATTAAATAATGCCGTTGTTACGAAAAAGACGGTTATCTCCTCCTTTTTAATCAACTGAGCCAATACTTCCGGCGATAACACATCCTCTTTTTTCACCATTAGCAACAAAGCCCCATTCAAGAGTGCTCCATAAATATCGAATACAGACCCATCAAATGTATAACTGGACAACTGTAATATCCTATCATTCTCGGTCAAATCAATATAATTTGAGTTCCTGACAACCCGGATGACGTTGGAATGAGTAGTAAGTGTACCTTTTGGTTTTCCAGTGGTACCGGAAGTATAAATCACATAAGCTAAATCCTGGGGTTGATTGACATGGTGTAAATTCTCACCATCTTCATTTAACGTCTCTTTTGGGAGATCATCCATAAAAATTATCTCTCGGCCCAAGCCATTGGAGAGTTCTTCACTCTTTGGGATAAATGCAATCCCTCTGATTTTATTTAAGGTATGCTCATGAAGGAATTTTCCATCGTTCTCGATCATTTTCCCGATTATCTCGCTAAAAGTTATTTCCCCTTCTCCCAGAACTACCAGATCAATATTCCGATCCATTAATAGGATCTGATAAGTACTTGTAGCGTAAGGTCCTCCAGCAATGATGGGAGCATCCACACCAAACTGTCGAATCCTTGAGACAGTTTCATGAAAAAAATCTTTAAATAGCGTCAATGTTCGTATTCCGATTATTTCTGGCTTAAATTCATCCAACAACAACTTCAGCTCTCCATAGCTGTTAAAATCAATCATGGATTTTGCGATTCTTCCCTTAATATTGCTGCCGAACCGGTGGTTTAAATAGGTCATAAGGTACATAAGCCCCAGAGGAGGCTCGATAAGGTCAAAGAGTTGATCGCTGCCTCTACTAAAATGCTGGGATAAATCCAGGAGCAAAACTCGCAGGGCACCTTTGGAAGGCCTGACTGACGAAGATGCAAAGGCATTTCTCATCTTATTATTTAAATCAGGAACCTCCATATAATCTTCATTCAGTAATCCTTTGACGCCCAACTCCTCGTATGTAATCCCTGCAAATTCCAATAAATCATCCAAACAATTAATATCAATCGGGAGATAGCTATTGTACTTTTGAATCACTTCACTTTCTGTCAAAATCTTGAGTTGATACGGCAGTACCTGCACCAGCCTTTCCTTGGATAAAAAGTATTCGCTGGTAAATTCAGTCTGGTACTTTAATGTAAAACTTTTATCAAAAGGTAAGGTTTCGGGTAATTCATGAAAAGGTTTGTCCTGGGACGCAAGAATCGCTTCTCTTGAAACCCCATTTTCCAAAGCCAATTTCTCCATATCCGTGTTGGGGTAAATCATCAAAACAAAAACATACGGAAAATGGAGCCATTTTATGCTCTTGATAAAATCCAAAGTCATCCTGGCCTCTTCTTTTGTTTCCGAGGGATAGCCATGCATGGTAAAAAGCTCAACTATCACATGAGGATATTTTTGGCATACATACTCAAGATTTTCTCTAAACTTCTCAAGGTTCAAATTCTTTCTAATTAGCTTCTGCAACCGAGGTGACGCTGTTTCCAAAGCAAAAGCAAGATCAACCGTTCCAGCCTGGACCAATAGGTCTATGTATTCTTTAGTTAAAATATCTCCACGCACACCATTTGGGAAAAAAATCTGTATATCCAACCCATTTTCAATAATCAAATTTAATACGCGTGAACTGTTTTTAATATTCAAATTGAAGATATCATCGATAAACGCAAATCTTCTGACTCCCATATCATAATAAAGCTTTATTTCTGCAAAGATACTTTCAGCGGAACGCCACACATGGGTTTTAGGCCAGATTTTATGGCAATATGCACATTTATAAGGACATCCTCGTGTAGATTGCACGGATATGCAATGCTTTACCATTGCCTGACCAATATATTGGTTGTACTTTTCATAATCCACCAGGGATCGATTGGGTATGGGTAAATGATCTAAATCTTTAATCTGCGAACGAGTGCCTGTAACCTTTACCTGTATTGAGTCATTTGTTATATTCAAGCCTTGTAAAACTGTAAAAGGGTATTTTTTAATGCTCTTTGTGTCAGTCAATAAAATTTTGGCCGTGGAGTCATTCAGCAGGAACGTGATCCGATCCTTAGGATAATCCGGGTCTATAGGCAAATATGCTCCACCCGCTTTTAATACCCCAAATATTCCGATGATAGTATTAATTGAAGGTTCCAGCATCATTGCTACTATACTGTTGGCTCCAACCCCCTTTTTTCTTAACATTCTCGCCACCCGGTTGGCTCTCATATTCAATTCTCTGTATTTAATGAACTCATTATTCATCACAACAGCCACTTTATCCGGGGCTCTATCTGCCTGCTCCTCAAACAATTCATGGATGGTCTTATCCCTGGGATAATGCGAACTTGTATCATTAAAACCACATAATAATTGATTTTTTTCCGCTTCCGATAGAATCTCAATCGCCCCAATTTTTTGCAATGGCTCTGTGATTATGGACGATACAATTCTTTTAAAATAAGCGATAAATCGTTTGATCGTTTCTTCTTTATAAACCTTCGTGCAGAATTCAAAAGTAAAAAACAGACGATCTCCTTCCTCAAATCCTCGTAAAGTCAAATCTAAACCAGTGGTCCCTATCTCGTTCCCATATTTATAACGTCTTAACTTCAACGATGATATCTCCATTTCCGGAATCTCATAATCAGACTCCATAAATTCGTACATAATATCGAATAGAGGATTACGGCTCATATCGGTGTCGGCTGCAACTTTATCCACCAGGTCTTCATATGGATAATCCTGGTTTGTAAATACCTCTAAGGTTTTCTTTTTTACCTCTCCCAAAAACTCTATAAAGGTTTTTTCACCAACCGGATCATTAACTAATACGAGTTTATTCTCAAGCACCCCGAGGACATTTTCTATATCCTTATCAATTCGACCAGACACCGGTGTTCCGACTCTGATCGTTTCCTGGTTGCTTACAATGCTCAAGAAAACATTAAAAATTGCCAGGAAAACCACATACAATGTGGTCTCTTGTTCCAGTGCCAGTGTTTTTAAGGCGGTCGTCTCTTCGCTGCTTATTTCAAAACCTGATGAATCACCTTCAAAACTCTGAATTGCAGGTCTCAAATAATCGGTAGGAAGATTCAGTACGGAGATTTTTCCAGCAATCATGTTTAACCAATACTCTTCCTGGCTTTTTAGCCAATCTTCTTGTTTTATATGTTTCTGCCATTCCGCATAATCTTTGTATTGAATGCTTGAAGACTCAAGTTCCTTGCCGGCATATAATGCCATCAATTCTTTCTTCAGTAGTACTTGAGATGCTGCATCTGCTGTGATTTGATGCATATCGAATATAAGAAGGTGTTTCTTTTCATTTATCTTGCTCAATCTCACCCTCAGTAAGGGGGGACGGGATAAATCAAAAGGTCGTACAAAATCTTTTAATATTGCTTCTTCAGGTCTATCTGCTTCATCATACTCGATCTTAAATTCCACATGTTTATAAATTTTCTGGACCGGTTTACCTTCTACCAGGATAAATGAGGTTCTTAAACTTTCGTGCCTGTTTATTAGTCTCTGGAATATGTTTTCCAATAATTCCAGGTCCAGTTCGCCTTCCAGTACAGACAGGGTCGATATATTATATTTAGTACACTGCGGCTCCATTTGATGTAAAATGTAAAATCTCTTCTGGGCCGAAGATAACTCATAATAATCTTTCTTCTCCGACGGCCCAAAGTCGTTTTTTAATTTTCCTTCTATGTTCATCTCTTACCTCTATAATAATATATCCACTTTATTAATATTCTTTCTAAAAACCGAAATCGGTCCCATCATCTTCAAAAACATCTGCCTCAGCAGCGCTAACGACATGAGACATCTTAATATCTTTCAATTTAATCGTCGGGTTATCCACCACAGTAGATACGATCTCAATAAAGAAATGTGTAAATCTCTCCATGGTTTCTTCTTTAAATAACCTGGTACAATATTCCACTTTAAAAAGCAGTCCATTCCCTCCGTCTACGGGTTCTACCTCAAATGTGATATCAACTTTTGACATATCGTGAGGTTCATACTTATAGGGAGCAATGCTTAATTCTTCTTTTTTGGCTTCCTCGGGTAGTTGTTCCACATTTTGCACCATTAACATGGCATCAAACAGGGGATTCCGACTCTGATCGTGTTGAGGGCCCAAATGTTTCAACAACTCCCCAAAGGGATATGACTGGTTGTCAAAGGCCTCTAAGGAATTGTTTTTTACTTCCTCCAAGAATTTCACGAATGTTTGATCAGGGTCCGGGTAATTTCTTATGACAATTGTTTCGATTAACAGGCCCATCATATTTTCCAGGTTTGCATGGCTTCTGCCGGCTACTGGTGCTCCGATGATTATATCTGATTGTCCGCTGTACTTACTTAATAATATATTATACAAGGCCAGGATCATCATGAATAACGTTGTCCCGGTTTTCTTCATCAAAGTATTCAGTTTCCGCATGACCTCACCTTGCAAAGAGAACACCAGGGCTGTACCCTCAAAAGAATGGACTTCCGGTCTCGGGTAATCGGTGGATAGTTCCAGTACCGGGAGTTCCCCGGAAAAATGTTCCACCCAGTACTCTTCTTGTTTTTTTAACCGACCGGATACTAACATATCGTGCTGCCATTGGCAAAAATCTTTATACTGTAGGCGTAACAAGGGCTGTTCCAGTCCATTATATACCTGCAGACATTCTCTAATAAATATGGTGCGAGAATATAAATCGGTAATAATATGGTGCATGTCAAACATCAAGATTTGCTCTCCCCCCCCGACTTTAACAAGACATACCCTGAATAACGGGACCTTTGCCAGGTCAAAGGGTTTTACAAATGTTTCTATCAATTGCCGGGTTTCCTCCTCTGGAAGTTCATGATATTCAATAGCAAAATCAAAGGTTTCATTGATCCTTTGGACAGGCTCCTTGTCAAAAATTTCAAAGGAAGACCTTAATATTTCATGACATTGGATCAATTGCTTAATTGCTCCTTCCAGCTTATCTTTCAGCAATTCACCCTGTAATACTACAACTCTTGGATTATTGAAAACGATACTATGCACATCCAATTGTTGGATGATATAAAATCTTTTTTGAGCCGATGACAGGGGGTAGAATTCTTTTTTCTCTCCCGGCTCTATTGATAAATACGTACTCTCTTTATCCTTACTAATATCACCGGTCATATATTTAGCCAGGTCCTGGATGTTGGGTGTGTTAAAAAATTCCGATACGGGTATCTCTACATCTAATTCTTTGTGAATTTTAGATATGGTAATGACAACTTTTAAAGAATCGCCTCCCAATTCGAAGAAGTCATCCTGGATACCGATTTTTTCAATGCCAAATAACGTCTGCCAGATTCGTGCCAGTGATTGTTGGGTTTCATTTTGGGGGGCCACATACTCGGACGTCAAATCCGGGCGTTGGAATAAATTTTCAGGGGCATCGTCAGCGGCATCGAATTCTGCCATAAAGGCTTCCGTTCCAACGGTTTTATCGCGTTCATAGGCGCGGCCCAGATCATTACTGGTTACCGCCACTTGAGGTAGATTTTCGCCCAGGATGCGACTAAAGGCATCTATGCCATCTTCAATCTCTAAGCCTCCTGATAAATCATAACCTTTCAACTCCTTATGCAGGTTCTCCTGGATAACTGCCATGCCCAGACTCTGCCACCGAGGCCAGCTAATAGCAGTGGTAAATACTTTATCTTTATTAAACTTGTAAGTGGCAAACGCATTAAGAAAGGAGTTGGCTGAACAATAACCCACATGACCTGCATTGGACATTATTGAATCGATTGAAGAACAAAGGACGAAAAAATCAAGTTTAACATGCTTTAGAAGCATAGCCAAAATTAATGTGCCTTTTAGTTTAGAAGAAAACACTATCTCAGACTGCTCCCGGGTCCTGACCTGGATCATGGCGCCATCCGGGAGTCCGGCCGAGTGTACAACCCCATTAATCGGCCCAAACTGTTCTTCTGCCCGGGAAATAACCTGCTGCATTTGTTCTAGATTGGAATTTTCCCCACTGACGACTAAAACCTTGGCGCCCATTCCTTCAAGACCCCTTACTTTGGTTATTTTCGCACTGATACTATCTTCTTCGTCGTGGTCCTCTAGCCATTGATCCCATTTCCCTGGTTCGGGAAGTTTTGTCCGGCCAGTCAATATGAGTTTTGGATTTCTAACACTCCTTACTATTTGTTGGGCCAATACATAACCGATACCTCCCAGCCCCCCGGTGACCAGGTAAATCCCTCCGTCTTTTAAACGCCATGTCTCACTTTCCGACTTTTCCAGCCGTACGGGTTCATAGGTTTGTATCCAGCGAAAATGATTGCGAAATGCTATCACCGGTTCATGGTCTTTGCTAAAAAATTCTTTGATTAGACACTCTATTAATTTTTCTTCCTCTTCCCTGCCCGTTTGGGGAAGACGGATATCTATGCTGCGTAAAGATATATTACCGTATTCTTTGGGAATAGTTTTCACCGGTCCCAGCAATGTTGCCTTTTCAGGACATCGTTGATCTTGGCCAACCACTTCTTGCATGTTGTTGGTTACCACTGTAATGTCAATATCATCCTCGATATTCAGTTTGCCTATTGCCCGGGCAATGTTCAATAAACAGTAATATCCCAAATCCAACAACGAGTCAATTGACTCTAAATTTAAATCATCAGTTTTTTTTGTGGTAACATTCCATAAATGAATCATTTTTCCCGGGAAAACTCCTTTTTCCTCCCTGATATTGCTAAATAGTTTTTCATACTGGTTATCATCCGCGGGATTGATGGTATATTCACGATTATTTATTTTACGAAACATTTGGGCAGCTCGAATAATAGTCACATCCTGGTGCTTGTTTTCCAATTGTTTTACCAGGGTCTTCCCCCAATTATCTTCATCCATAAATACCAGGCAATCGGCTGGCATGGTTTGATCCGAATTTTCGCTTTCCCTCTGAGAAATGGCGGGGGTTCGTTTCCACGATGGGACATAGAACCAGTCTGAGACCTCCAATTTTTGCGCATTGGGAGAGCCTTCGGAGAGCATCTGTTGGGCCATTTGGAAGGGGTCTCCTTCGATGCAAAATTGTTGGCGTTGAAAAGGATAAGTGGGAAGAGGAATGCGGTGCCTCTTCTCTTCCCCATAAAATTCCCTCCAATCAATCTCTCTCCCATACAACCATAACTGTCCAAGTTTACTCATAAGAAAATAAACATCCGATATATCCTGCTCCGGCTGCCTTACTAAGCTTAATGCATGTTGATCCGAGTTGTTATCGATATATCGCATCAACAGGGCACTTAAGTCACGGCCCGGGCCGATTTCCACGAATATTGCACCGGTTTTTCTGGTGAGTTCCTTTATTCCATCTGCAAATCGTACGGTTTCTCTCAAATGTTTTGCCCAGTGCACGGGGCTTACAGCTTCCTCATCGGATATCCAGGTGCCTGTCACATTTGATATGTAAGGAATTTGCGGTTTATTCAATGTGACTTGCCTACAGATTTCCTGGAACTCTGCCAAAATAGCCCCCATCATTTTTGAATGAATCGCTCGAGATGCTTTCAGCCGCATACATAAAACTTTCTTCTCTTTCATCTGGTGTTCAAAATCAGCAACCGCTGCATCAGGCCCAGCAACGACACAAGAGGAACCATTGTCGATAGCCAGCGACAACTCATCCGGTAAATCGGGTGTTACCTCTTCACAGGAAAGGGGCACACTTAACATGGCTCCAGGGGATACTTCCTGGATTAACCGTCCTCTTAATACTACCATTTTTAACGCATCTTCCAGGGAGAAAACACCGGATACAGCGGCTGCCACATACTCTCCAAAACTATACCCGATCATTGCCTGGGGTTTTATTCCCCATTTCATCAGCAGCTTCGCCAGGGCATATTCAAATATGAATATGATGGGCTGGGTGATTTCAGCCTGGTTGATATCAGCCACTGTGGGGTTTGAATCCCTTCTTGAGACAGATGGATGCGAAGCGGTAGGGGTGTGTAGGCCCGGGTAAAGAATTTCTTTTATATCATAACCCATCAAAGGTTCTAATATCTCAAGACAACGATCTAACTCCTGGCGAAATATCCTTTCTTTTTGGTAAAGCTCTAATCCCATATTTACATATTGAGAACCTAATCCTGAAAACATAAATATTATCTCCCGGTTTTCAACCCTGGATAAAAATGTCTTAATCTTCCTGGAAGCCGGAGTGGATAAAACCTCAATGGCCTCCTTTATACTCGAACATACCAACATCCTTCGATATTGAAATGCTTTCCTTCCCACCTGTAAAGTATAAACGACATCCGCAAAATTAACATTCGGGTTACTTTCCAGGTACTCCTTGAAATTCTCAGTGGTTTTATTAAGGGCTGGCTCACTTCTTGCTGAAAGCAAGATTATTTTCCACTCACTGCATTCCTTTTCCTCTTCCGGGGAACTTTCAATTTCAGGTGCTTCTTCAAGGACAACAAACACATTGGTTCCTCCAATTCCAAAGCCATTCACTCCTGCTATTAAGGGGCCTTTGCCATTGCCATTCCTCCACTCCGATAATTCGGTATTAACCACAAATGGACTATTTTCAAAATCAATATCCGGGTTTGGTTTTTTAAAATGTAAACTTGGAGGAATTGCTTTATGTTCTAATGCCAATATTGTTTTAATAAAAGCTGCAACACCAGCAGCTGTATCCAGGTGACCAATATTTGTCTTAACAGAACCTATTCTGCAGTAACCTTTCACATCGGAGTTAAATGCTTGTTTTAATGCTTTTACCTCAAGTGTATCCCCGATATGGGTTGCTGTGCCATGAGCCTCCACATAACTAATATCTTCCGTGTTAACATGAGCTACTTTCAGCGCTTTTTTGACAATGGATGCGATACCTGGTCCCGGGGCTGTAAAACTGGCTTTATTTATCCCGTCATTGTTAACTGCTGAGCCCTTTATAACAGCATGAATCGTATCACCATCCTTTATTGCCTCTTTAAATCGTTTCAAGGCAACTATACCCACACCCTCCCCATATACCGAACCGCAGGCATTCGTATCAAAGGTCCTGCAATGACCGTCCGGTGACATAATCATTCCCTCTTCATAAGTATAACCCCTCTTTGTATGATTTGTTATCGATACTCCTCCTGCCAACGCCATATCGCACTCACCCATTAACAAAGCCCGGCACGCCAGATGAATGGCCACCAATGATGTTGAACAAGCATTGAAAAAAGTTAAGCTCGGCCCTTTCAAATTCAGTTTATGGGACACCCTTGTACTTAAATAGAAGCCAATATTCAATATGCTTCTTCCAAACGTTCCCAGATCGGTGCCCAGCCCCTTTAGTGCTTCCAACGCCCGCCATGAAAAATTATCGGACCCCCCCGCATATATTCCAATCAAACCATTATATGAATCCGGAACATAACCGGCTTCTTCCAGTACTTCCCAGGCACATTCATGAAAAACCCGGATTTGAGGGTCCATGATTTCTGCCTCCTTGGGAGAATAACCAAAAAAAGAATTATCGAAATGATCCTTATCTTGAAGCTCACCATTCGCTTTGACATAATTGGGGTCCTTTAAAAAACTACTTCCTACCCCGGCTTCTTTCAACTCTTCATCTCCAAAAAACGCAATGGACTCTATACCATCTTTTAGATTATTCCAGAATTCCTCAAGGTTTGTTGCACCCGGGAATCTCCCTGCCATACCAATAACAGCGATTTCTAAACCAGTTTGTTTTCTATCTCCTTTTGTATTCATGATAATCCTTAACTCCTTTTTATTCTTTAGCTGCCAAATACCAAATCACAAAGACCCGAAGTTTTTCTATTAAAACCTTTTTGTACGTTTTAATCGTCCACATTCAATATACTTATCGTCTCAAGCATTATCTCTTCAGCCCTGTCCGGCTGATCGTATTCGTCCAAACTCTCACCTTTTTCCTCCTGGTTTAAATATTGCTCGAGGGAACGAATGGTTGGAAACTCAAACATGATAACAAGAGGAATATCTTTCTTTAATTCTCTCTTCAATCTGTCATTAATGTGGATCATCTCAAGAGAAGTCACTCCAAACTCGAAAAGGTTGTCATGGATGCCCATTTTTTCAAACCCGAAGTATTGTTGTAGAATGTTGGCACATGTTATCTCGAACTCCGTGTTGGGTGGGGCATATTCTGTACTCAACTCAGGCCGTCGATACAGCTTACCGGGATGCAGCTGGGGTTTCATCTCCGACTCTTGTCCCGGGATAGGCAGTTCCCGGTCCTCCTGATGTGCACCTGTATTTTGATTTACATTTGTATTTACATACTCTAAATCCCTGGTTGATATGATTACTTGAGGAAACGAATATTCCATTATACGGTCTAAGATATCTATACCCTCAGAAGACAAAATAGCATGTCCCAGTAGGGATTCCGCTTCGGAATAAGTGATATCACCATTTTCAACCAATTGTTTCACAGATTCTAATCCAAAGCCAACTTCCCCCCAGGTGTCCCAGTTTATAGACACAACAAGGTTACCATTCCTGGTAAACATATAATGAGCATAAGCATCTTGAAAAGCATTCGCAGCACTATAGCCCACCTGGCCCAATCCACCTGTGATTGAAGCAAGTGATGAACATATAATAAAGAAATCAAGCTCTGTGTTTTTCAAAACATCGTCAAGGATCAATGTGCCCGTTACTTTTGGAGCCAATACCTTATCTGTTGCTTCCCGTGTTCTCAATGGAATAACACCACCATCCGGCACCCCAGCTGAGTGAATTACCCCATTTATATGACCAAATCGTTTTTCAGCCATCCTGATTACTTCCTGCATTTCCTGGTGATTGCAAACATCAGCACTACTAACCAAAACCTCTGAATTTAATTCTTCAAGAGATAATATTCTCTTTATTTTCCGGGCGATTCTATCATCTATATAATCTGCTGCTGTCCACTGCTTCCAGTCTTCCCTGGAAGGTAAAACAGAACGCCCGGTTAGAACCAGTTTGGCCTGAACACTTTTTGCCAGATGCTCGGCTATCGTATATCCTATCCCACCTAACCCACCTGTAATCAGGTAAACACCTCCCTTTTTTAATCGCAATGGTATTTCTCTTGATTTCTCCAATTTCACCGGTTCAGTAATTTGCAGCCACCGAGAGTTATTACGATAAGCAATAACAGCATCGGAAAAATCCTTTGAAAATTCTATCAACAATTGATCCACCAGGTTTTCATAATGTTGATCTTCCTCTTTTGAAAGAGTAATATCTATGCTGCAGGAACTGATATTATAATATTCCTGGGGTATAACCTTTATAGCCCCGAGAATAGTTGCCTTCCCAGGGGATATCACTTCATCCCCCCTTACTCTTTGCATGTTACTGGTAATAACAGCAATTTGTATTTGATCCTTATAATTAAACTTACCAATTGCCTGGGCTAAATATATTAAACTGTAAAATCCTGAAGCCTGGACATTATCAACATATTTTAGTTTTAAAGCCTCATCACTGCTTTCACCTTCGCATACAGTAACACCCCATAAGTGAATGATTTTATTCGGTACTTTTTT
Source organism: Candidatus Aminicenantota bacterium (assembly GCA_011772425.1). GTDB lineage: Bacteria > Acidobacteriota > Aminicenantia > UBA2199 > UBA2199 > JAKAGC01. The sequence continues at coordinate 66,866 of WVZO01000485.1, read as the reverse complement.
TATCCGGCTTAATTCCGACAGCAAGGTATTATAATCGTTATTCTCCCCCGGATTTATTGTATATTCTTGATCGCTTACTTTAGCAAAACGTTCCCCTGCTCTCACAACAGTAAAGTCCTGCCCCACATCCTTTAAACGTTTTACCAGTTGGGTTCCCAATCTGGTTTCCTCCATCAATATAAGCCAACCTGATTTCTTTGAGATCTTATTATTATAGGTAACAACCAATGGGGAGTATTTCCAAGAGGGAATATAGAACCAGTCTGTAATATCCGATTTTTTCCCCATATTTTTTCCAGTTAGTCCATCAATTCCCTCTTTGAATGGATCTCCCTCTATCCAATAGGGTAACCCTTCAAAGGGGTAGGTAGGTAATGGTATCCGGCATCTTTTTCCCCCACGATGAAATGCCTGCCAATCTATTTTCACCCCGGCCAACCATAGCCGCCCCACTTTATTTAACAGGTAACGCTCATCCGGTATTATTTCTGCTGCAAGTTTAACGGTATTAATTACCAGGTGGTCAGAATCATTGGTCAGGTGATGGTTGGCTAGTGTTTTTAGATCGTTCCCCGGCCCAATTTCAACAAATATTGAACCGGACTCGCTTAAAAGTTCTTTAATACCATCCGCAAATCGTACTGTCTCAAGCATATGTTTTGCCCAATAATGGGGGTCTTGCGCTTCCCGGTCTGTTATCCATGTTCCTGTTACATTAGATATATATGGAATTTGAGGATTTCTCAAAGATATCTGCCTGATTCCTGCTTCGAACTTGTTTAAAATCGGCTTCATTAAATTTGAATGAATAGCATGCGAAGCCTGTAAACGAATACACATTAATCGTCTTTCTTTCATCCGGTTCTCAAATGCATCGATCCTTCCTTTGGAACCGGCAACAATACACGAGGCACCATTATCTATAGCTATTGATAATCCGTCATTCAATAAGGGTTCCAGGTCTACTTTGGGCAGGGGAACACTTAACATTGCTCCAGGCGCTGTTTCCTTTATCAATTTTCCTCTTAATATTAGAAGGTTTAACGCATCTTTCAAAGAGAATACACCGGATATACAGGCAGCAATATATTCCCCAAAACTATAACCGATCAATGCATCAGGTTTTATCCCCCAATTGATCAATAACCTGGCAAGAGAATATTCAAATATAAATATGACTAATTGTGCATTGTCTATTTGATTGATTTTAACTTTTGCTTTATCGATAAGATCATTTGCAGGAAATAATATATCTTTTATATTACAGCCTGATATAGAATTTATAATTTCAAAACAACGATCCAGCTCACTGCGAAATAACGGTTCGGTTTCATACAAGCCCAGTCCCATATTTTCATATTGGGCTCCCAGGCCGGGAAACATAAATGTTATAGGTCTATCTCCTTCTTTTACAAAAGATGTATGTATTTTCCTGGTCCCTTGAAGCGATAAAGTTTCTAAAGTTTCAACAGCGTCATGAATATCGGAACATAGAAAAAATCTCCTGTGTTGAAACTCGCTTCTGCCTATTTGAAGGGTATAGGCCGCATCTGCTAAATTTATTTTACTTTTCTCTTTTAGAAATTTTAGTAAATTTCCCGACATCCCTTCCAGTGCGGTTTTTGTTCTGGCAGAAAGGGGGATCAATTTCAGAGGGCGTATTTCACCGGCTTCTTCTTTCACCGGTGCTTCTTCAAGAATAGCATGTGCATTAGTGCCTCCAATTCCAAACGAACTAACTCCGGCTCTTAACGGGAATTCATCATTTTTCCATTCTCTTAGCCTGGTATTCACATAAAACGGGCTGTTTTCAAAATCGATTTCAGGATTTGGGGTTTCAAAATTTATGCCTGGTGGAATCAACCGATGTTTTAAGGATAATACTGTCTTTATGAAGCTGGCAACTCCCGCTGCAGTATCCAGGTGCCCGATATTGGATTTAATCGATCCTATACCGCAGAATCTTTTTTTATTTGTATTGAACGCCTCTTTCAAAGCCTCAATTTCAATTGGATCACCAAGAGGTGTCCCGGTTCCATGGCTTTCAATATACGTAATACTCTCAGGTTCTATTTGAGCCATATGTAACGCTCTTTTTATCACCGCTGCCTGGGCTTCGATACTGGGAGCAGAAAACCCTACTTTTCTCTTTCCGTCATTATTAATGGCAGACCCCACCACAATAGCATATATATTATCTCCATCTGCAGCAGCATGTTTTAAGCGTTTCAAAACCACCACCCCCACACCTTCTCCCCCAATCGTTCCCATGGCCTTTGCATCAAATGCCCGGCAATGACCATCAGGTGAATTGATCATTCCTTCCTGGTAAATATAACCAATTCTTTGCTGGGGAGCCATCAACGAAATTCCGCCTGCCAGAGCGATATCGCACTCTGCGGTTAATAACGCCCGACATGCCAGGTGAATCGCCACAAGAGATGTAGAGCATGCACTTTGTACCACCACAGCTGGCCCTTTTAAATTGAGGCTGTAGGATATCCTGGCCGCTAAATAGTCTTTATTAATTAATTGCGATGTCGAAAATTGCCCTAAATCACTGCTTTTTCCCGTTAATGTAATAAGGGCATTCCAATGAAAATTCAAAGAAGCCCCGGCATAAATCCCTATTAATCCTTCATATGATTCGGCATTATACCCCGCATCTTCAAGCGCACTCCATGAACTTTCCTGAAATATTCTCAGTTGTGGATCCATTATTTCAGCTTGCCTGGGAGTGTAACCAAAGAAAGATGCATCAAAATATTCCCTGTCTTCAAGTACACCTCCCCCAGCCCTGACATAATTGGGATTCTTTAATACGTCGGGATTAATTCCATATTTTTTAACATCTTCATCAGAAAGGAATGAAATAGATTCTACTCCATTTTTTAGATTGTTCCAGAATTCATGAATGTCTCTGGCCCCTGGGAATCTCCCGGACATACCAATGACCGCAATTTCAAAACCTGTGCGTTTCTGTTCTAATTCCATTGAGGCTATTTTTTCCTTATTCGAAATTTCTAAAGTCCATCAAACAACTGTACCGTTTCTTTCAATGTTTCTTCAACCTCACTTAGATTTTGAGATTTTGTTTTATCAATATCACCTGTCTCATACATGTTCAAGAAGCCGGATAAAGACTTAATCGTTGGAAATCGAAACATTGACAGGATGGGAATATCTTTTTTCAAAATTTGTCTTATTTTACTATTTATTTTAATGATTTTAATCGAGTCTCCCCCAAGATCGAAGATATTATCATAGATACTAACTTTATCAAAATTTAGTACTTCTTTCCATATACCCGCTATTATTTTTTCAGTTTTATTTTTGGGAGGTATATATTCCTTACCCGTACCCAGTTTTGTGTCATATGAAAGTAATGCTTTTCTATCTACTTTCCCGTTCGGTGTTAGAGGTATTTTCTCAATTTTAATAAACAACGAAGGAATCATATAACCCGGTAAATTTCCGGTTAAATGCCCTTTCAGATCCGATATTTTCAAATTCTCTTCCGACACGATATAAGCGCAGAGGTGTTTATCTTGATTTTCTTCCCTGGTTAATACCACTGCACCTTCTATTTTTTCATGTTTTAATAGCTGACTTTCTATTTCACCCGGCTCAACCCTGAATCCCCTTATCTTTACCTGGAAATCTGATCTGCCTAAGAATTCTATGTTACCATCCGGTAGCCACCTGGCAAAATCCCCTGTCTTATACATTCGTTTACCAGCCTCAAAGGGACTTTCTACAAACTTTTTCAATGTTAGTTCGATATTATTTAAATATCCCCTGCCCACCCCAACACCGGATATACATAATTCTCCCGGGACACCCACCGGTTGTAAATCCAGACCTCTATCAACAATAAATAACTGAATGTTATCAATTGGCTTTCCAATTGGTACTTTTTCCAATTTCTCTCTCGCGGAACAATCAAAAAAGGACACATCAACCGCTGCTTCAGTGGGTCCATACAGGTTAGCAAGTTTGGTAGAATTTTGATTGTACAATAGTTCATTTAACCTGGTAACCTGCGCTAATGTCAAGGCTTCTCCACTGGCAATAACCTGCCTTAAACTTGAAATACTTTTTGTCTTACCGGTTTCTTTAATGAATTCCATGAAAGGAGTTAACATGGAAGGCACAAAATGAATAATTGATACCTTTTTCCTGGCTATTGTATCTGCTATCCGGGCCGGATCCTTTTCGCCGCCCGGAATTAGCATGCATACTTTCGCTCCTACTAAAGCCCACCAGAATATTTCCCATACTGAAACATCAAAAGTAAAAGAAGTTTTTTGCAATAATGTATCTCTATCATCTATAGGAAATTGTTTTTGCATCCAGTTTAACCTGTTCACTACCGAATAATGGTCAATCAATACTCCTTTGGGATTACCGGTCGAACCGGAGGTATATATGACATAAGCCAGATTTTCTGCGGCCTTTGTATTTTTATTTTCTAAATTCCCCAGTTTATATGCAATTAAATCAAGGTTCTTCAAATCAACAGACTCACATGTATCAAGTACTTTTTCTTTAGACTGCTTTCGAGTAAGCACTAATTTCGTACCACTATCTTCTAATATATACTTTATGCGCTCCTGGGGATAACCGGGATCGATTGGCATGTAAGCTCCTCCTGCCTTTAATACACTAAAAATCCCAATCATCATTTCTAACGAACGTTTCATCATAATACCAATTATTTCATCTGCCTTTATCCCTCTTTTCCTCATTAAATGTGCCAATTGATCAGACCTATTATTCAATTCTTTATAGGTTAACTGTTCATCATTAAACGTCACTGCAATATTACCCGGAGTTTTCCCGGTTTGTTCTTCAAATAATTCGTGAAGGGGCTTATTTTCGGGATATTCCGCCTGTGTATCATTAAAATCACATAATATTTCCCTTTTTTCTTCTTCTGTTATTATTTCTACTTTTGCAAGTTTTTTCACGGAGTTTTCTATTATGGAGGAAACAATATTTTTCAGATACCTGGAAAACCTTTCTATTGTGCTTCTTTTGAAAAGTTTTGTACAGTACTGGATGGATATAAAGAGGTTATTCTCAGTCTCTATTCCTTCCCACAACAAATCAAACTTCGAGGTGCTATTCTCAAATTCATATGGTTTAAATGTTAACCCAGGAATCGATTTCTTGCTAAAATCCGTATTTTGCAGCACCACCATTACATCGAAAATAGGATTGCGACCCATATCCCTATTAACGTTAACGTTTTCGATTAAATCCTCAAATTGATATTCCTGATTGTCGAATGCAGCTATTGTGTTTTCCTTTACTTCTTCTAGAAAATCCTTGAATGATTTATCCCTGGCGGGGTAGTTTCTTAGTGCTGCAGTGTTTACAAACATTCCAATGAGAGATTCCAGGTCTGCATGCTTTCTACCAGCAATTGGCGTACCTATTATAATATCCTCTTGATTACTGAGCTTTGAAAATAATATATTATAGGCTGCAAGCAATACAATAAACAAAGTTATCCCCTCTTGCAATGCTATCCGTTTTAAACCGGCGGTTTCTTCTTTCCCTATCTCGAATGTATAAATCATCCCTTCATTGCTTTGCAAAAGCGGTCTTGGGTAATCAAGGGGTAACTCAAGGACCGGAATCACTCCCTTGAAAATGTTAAGCCAGTATTCCTTTTGTTTTTCCACTGTGCCTCTGTTCAGTAATTCATTTTGCCATGTTGAGAAGTCCTTATACTGTACTTTTAACAGGTCTAATTGCTTCCCATTATACAAATCAATAAATTCCCCAATGAATATGGCTATCGATGTCCCGTCCGAAATAATATGATGCATGTCACATATCAAGAGATGTCTATCCTCTTCAATAGGTAAAAGAGATGCCCTTAATAAGGGAGCTTTGCTTAAATCAAAGGGTGTTATAAATTCTTTAATCAAATCTCCCACCTGGTTGTCTGCTTCTTGCTCATTTCCTGGGGTATTTATTTCTTTATAATCTATTGAAAAGTGAACATTGTCCCGGATATATTGAACGGGTTCATCATCAACCAGTTTAAAAGAGGTTCTGAAGACTTCATGCCTCCATAACAGTGCTTTAAAAACCTTTTCCATGTGTTCATTATCCAAATCTCCTTCTATCATTACTGCTCTGGGCATATTGTAATTGGTTGCTTCTTGATCCAGCAGGTTAAGAAATACCAACCGCTTTTGAGCAGGTGAGACAGGATAATACTCCCTTTTTTCCACATTTTTTATTAATGAATAGATCGATTTTTTTGAATTATGAATTAATTCTCCCTGTTCTCTAACGGTCTGATGGCTAAAAATATCCATCATGGGTATTTCTACATCGAACTTTTGATGTATCCTGGCAACAAGAATAGTGGCTTTTAAAGAATGTCCACCCAGCTCGAAGAAATTCGCGTCTATGCTTATTTCAGTTTTTTCAATGTTAAGTATATCCGACCAGATCTCTACCAGTTTCATTTCTGTTTGATTGCGCGGCTTAATATACTTCGTACCTGCTTTGAACTCAGGCTCGGGTAATGCTTTGCGGTCTACCTTTTTGCTGGGAGTTAAAGGTAACCTTTCAATGGGAACAAAATAATAAGGGAGCATATAATCAGGCAGTTTTGACGATAAATATGATCTTATTTCGGAAATAGCCAAATCAGTGCTTGATACATAGTAGGCACATAAATACCTGTTATGATTATCCCCTTCCTTTACAATTACTACCGCTTGATTTATCTCGCTATGATTAATGAGTTGATTCTCAATTTCTCCTAATTCTATTCGATATCCCCTCACCTTCACTTGAAAATCATTTCTTCCTAGAAATTCAATATTTCCATCTGGTAACCATTTGCCGATATCACCCGTTTTGTATATCTTTTTCCCCGGTGCGAAGGGATCGGGAATAAATCTTTTTGCTGTTAATTCACTTTTTCCAAAATATCCTCTTCCTACCTGGTCACCTCCGATGTATATTTCTCCGATTACACCAAGCGGCTGCAGCTTTTTCTCCTTATCCAATATGTATATTTTTGTATTTTTGACTGGCTTACCGATAGAAGGAATTTCCGGGATTTCTTCTCCAGGTGATAATGTTAAAGCCGTAACCACATGTGTTTCACTTGGCCCATAATGGTTATACAAATATACATTGTTGGTTTTTAGATAATCTTTGAATCTCTCTGTTATTATTAATTGTTCTCCTGCTGTGACGATATGTTTTAAATTTTCAGGTAGAATATCAATATAATTACTTTCGTTAATTAAAAACTTCAAAAACGATGTTGGCAGGAATAGAGTCTTTATATCATTTATTTCAACGCAGTTAAACAATTCCGGGACATTTTTCCTGGTATCCTCGTTTATTAAAATTAGCTTTCCTCCATAGAGGAGTGTTGAGAATATCTCCTGGAATGAAACATCAAAGCTTATAGAGGCAAATTGTAATACGATAGAAAAATCAATGCCGGTATGGTGGTATTGGAACTGTATAAGATTAACAAGATTCTTATGCTCAAGCATTGCTCCTTTAGGTTTACCTGTTGAGCCAGAGGTATAGATTAAATATAATAAACTCTCTATAGAATTTTCATATGGTAAATTCCCCAAATCCCCTTCTACTGGATATAGGATTACATCTCTAATATCTATTATTTCAATATTATCCGGGATAGAAACGGGGGCCAATTCATAATTTATCAACAACATAAATACATTACTATTTTCGAGAATATACTTTTTTCTTTCATCCGGGAACTCGGGATCCACGGGTAAATATGCTCCTCCCGCCTTCAAAATTCCAAGTATTCCTACGATAACCTCCAACCTGCGTTTCACCATTAAACCGACAATAGTATCTTGCTTTATTCCCCTTCTCCTTAATCGGCTTGCTAATTTATTCGAGTTTGAATTTAAGTTTTCATAGGAGATTTGTCTATCTGTGAAGGATAGAGCTATTTTATCAGGGGTTTTCTTCGCTTGTTTTTCAAATAATTCATGAATGGTCTTATCAACGGGATAGTCTGCCCGGGTGTCGTTAAATTCACATAGTAACTGCATTTTTTCTTCTTCTGTTATTATATCAATTTCTGAAAGTTTTCTTGCGGAATCTTCTATTATGTATGATATGATATTTTTCAAATACCTGGAAAATCGTTCTATGGTAATCCTTTTGAAAAGTCTCGTACAATACTCAACTAAAATAAAGAGCTTATTTTCAGATTCCATTACTATCCACAACAAATCAAACCTCGAGGTAACACTTTCAAATTCATATGACTTAAATATCAAACCGCTAATCGTTTCTTCCTTGAAATCCATATTTTGCAGCACAAACATGACATCAAAAAGAGGACTGCGCCCGGTGTCCCTGGTAACCATAACTTGCTCGATTAAATCCTCAAATTGGTAATCCTGGTGGTCAAAGGCAGTTATCGTGCTTTCTCTTACTTCTTTTAAAAAATCCCTGAAGGACTTATCTCCCGATGGGAAATTTCTTAAAGCTAAGGTATTGACAAACATTCCTATAACGGAATTCAGATCCGCATGCCTTCTGCCAGCGATGGGGGTCCCTATTATAATATCCTCCTCGTTGCTAAGCTTTGATAATAGTATATTATATGCTGCAAGCAACACAATGAATAGAGTTACGTTTTCTTCTAAGGCTGCTTTATATAACCCGGCAGTTTCATCTTCCCCGATTTCAAATCTATAAGTGGCTCCTTCATAACTCTGGACAGCTGGTCTTGGGTAATCAACCGGCAACTCAAGTACCGGGATATCTCCTTTAAAAATATTGAGCCAATATTCCTTTTGTTTTTCTATTATTCCCTTCTTTAATAATTCATTTTGCCACACTGAGAAATCTTTATACTCTATTTTTGACCACGGCAATTCTTTTCCACAATATAAATCAATGAACTCGTGGACCAATAGAGCATATGATGTTCCATCCGTGATAATATGATGCATATCGAATATTAAAATATGTCTATTTTTTTCAATTTCTATAAGTCCTATTCTTAATAAAGAAGCTTTGTCCAATGCAAATGGCCTTATAAATTCTTTGATGCGGTGCTGTGTTTGCTTACCTGTTTCTTGTCTCCTTTCACCTTCTTCGGTATCTTTTTTTATATATTCTATTGAAAAGGGAACATCATCGTGGATCTGCTGCACGGGCTCTTCATTCCTGAAGAAAAATGAAGTCCTGAAAGCCTCATGCCTGGATATCAATGTCTTAAATACATTTTCCAGGCAATTATAATCCAGGTCACCTTCTATTATTACGGCCCCGGATATATTGTAATTCGTAGACGCTTGCTCCAATATATTAAGAATTAACAGCCGTTTCTGTGCGGGAGAGACAGGATAATACTCTCTTTTTTCTACATTTCTTATGGCTGAATGGATGCTTTTTTCCGAATTATCGATTAATTCTCCCATCTCACTAACGGTTTGATGGGTAAAAATTTCCCTTATCGGTATTTCTACATTGAATACTTTGTGTATTCTATTAACCAGGATTGTGGCTCTTAAAGAATGGCCGCCCATCTCAAAAAAGTCTGCATCTATACTAATTTTATCTTTGTTAACATTAAGTATATCCGCCCAAATCTCCACCAATCTCATTTCTGTAAGATTGCGGGGACCAATATATTCTTCGCTGGTTCTAAATTCGGGTTCCGGTAATGCTTTCCGGTCTATTTTTCCATTGGGAGTTAAGGGTATCTTCTCAAGCTGCACAACGTATTCAGGTATCATATAGTCCGGCAATTCTTGCTTCAAATAATTTTTCAAATTGAATTGCTCAATATCACAACTACCAATAATGTATGCACATATGTATTTATTACCACTCTCATTCTCTCTAACTAATACCACCGCCTCTTTTACTTCGTTATGTCCCAGTAAGACTCTTTCGATTTCTCCAAGCTCAATCCGATTTCCCCGTATTTTTACCTGATAATCAAGTCTGCCTAAACATTCAACAAGTCCATCTTCTCTATAATAGCCAATATCTCCCGTTCTATACAATGTGGCATAGTCAGAGTCTTTATATTCCTCAAAATATGGATTGGGAACAAAATACCGTTCTGTTGCTGCAGGGTCCTTATAACCCCTTCCGACACCTATGCCGGCTACACATATTTCTCCCTGTACTCCAATCGGACACAAAGATAAATTTTTATCCAATATGTGAACATGAAGATTTTGCAGAGGCTTTCCAATGGGAATAGTAATTTGCTCCTCCGAAGGTAGTTCATTTATAACATAATGGGTCACATCATCCGAACATTCTGTAGGGCCATACGCATTCATAAGTTTTATAACCGGGTACCGTTCATACCACTCTCTAACCAATGATACACCAAGGGACTCACCGGTAGGTATCATCCATCTTAAGTCGTTAAGTCCACGATTCTCTTCCTGCTTAACCATCTCTAAAAATATTTTCATTAACGAGGGAACAGACTCAAAAATGGTAACTTTTTCAGCTTGAAGTTCTTCTAACAATTTTTGGGGATTAAGAACAATTTCTCTATCAATGACACAGACCTTCCCTCCCACTAATAAAACCCCTAAAAACTGCCAGATCGATATATCAAAGCATGCTGAAGCAGTTTGTGCAACAATATCCCGTTCCGTGATTGATAAATCACTTATTTTAGCATACAAATGATTTATCATTCCCAATTGATGAATCATTACACCTTTGGGTTTACCCATGGTTCCCGATGTGTAAATCATATAAGCAAGGAAACCCGTATTAGAATTTATCCCCGGGTTAATTGCAGGATACCCGGATAGCAGGCTGTCGGCGGTCTCACTATTCTCCAAACACAGCACTTCTTTTAAACATGGGAGCGATTTTTGTATTTTGTCAAAAATTTCCAGGTTATCCATCTCAGTAATTAATAGTTTCGTATTGCTGTCCTCAAGTATATTTTTTATCCTCTCCTGGGGATAATTAACTTCCAGGGGTAAATATGCTGCACCGGCTTTAAATACCCCTATTATGGAGGCAAGCATATTTATTCCTCTTTTCATGAATATGCCAACTATATCATTGGCTTCTATACCCTGAGTGATAAGATAATGAGCAATACGATTGGCACTTTCATTTAATTCCTTGTATGTTCTCTGACTGCCATTATGGACAACCGCTATTTTATTTTGAAATTTAGCTGTATTCTCTTCAAAAATATGGTTATAACATCTATCGCGGACTATATCCTTTTTTGTATCATTAAAATCATATAAAAGTCTCTGTCTTTCTTCATCGGTAATGATCTCATCCTTTTTAATCATCCTTTCAGGTTCATTTATGAACTTATTTAAAACTCTTTCATAAAAGGTACAAAATTTTACAGCAAGCTCTTCTTCCATATCTGAACTGTACCTGGCATGATATCTTATTCTTCCGTAAGTAATACTTAATTCAACATCGAACAAAGTATTGGTAGTTGAATTACTTTCACGGTAGATGCTCATTTGTTGAATTGAGTCCGGAACAGGATGCTCTTGTGGTTTTAATTGCCCATATACGTAAAAATTAACGAAGTTAAATATCGTGTCGAAGAAAGGACTTTTATCTTTGGTGGTTTCCCCCAAGACCTTTACAATCTCAGATAAAAATATCCTGTCATGCCCCTTCACTTCCGCCATTTTATCCTCTACGAGAGATATGTAATCCGACCATCTTATTCCTTGAATAATTTTTATTCTAACCGGGATCGTATTTAAAAAACACCCAAATACTTTTTCACCATCTTCAATTAAAGGCCGATTATTGGTAACACAACCTGCAGTAATTTCATTTTCATAGAACATCATATTTAATGTGTAAACATATGCCCCAAAAGCTAAACTTCTCAAGGAGGTATTGTATTTTTGGGCGGTGTTCTCCAGCTTCTTTAAAAAATCTGGATCCAGAACTTCTCTATAATGAACTTTCATCAAACCTTTCTTTCTCCTCTTCGAACAAAATATCGAAAAGTCCAGCCTTTGATAGTCCTCTAACTCATTCTTCCAATAATTTATGTCTCTTTCCTGGTACTTTTTTTCAATAATTTCTTCTATCACCACATCCCTATTAGTACATTTTAATTCTTCACGGATAAAACCGGGATTTGTTTCCAGTTCGAGGTAAGTATTATGGAGTTCCACCATTAAAGAGGCTTTACTCCAACCATCCAAAATAGCGTGATGACAAACAAACAAAAGAATAACATTATCCTGGTCAATTATGAACACATGCATTCTCCATAATGGAGAAATTTTTTCATTAAAAGGCCGCTGTAAATCAGCTTTCATCTCCTCTTTAACATACTCTTCCTGTTCCTTTCGTGCCAGGTGAGAAATATCGGTATAATTGAAATTCAGTGGAACCGTTTTATATACAATTTGAATTGGGTCTTCAAAATCATCCACGTTAAAGCCGGTTCGCAGTATTTCATGTCTTTTAACCACTAAAGTCAATGCCCGTTTAAATCTCCCCGGATCAAAATCCTTACAAACTTTTGGATAAAGAAACTGGCCGTGATATACTCCGAACTCACTGCCCTTAATATAATCGAATACCGTCCCCTGTTGGATGGCAGTCATTGGATATACATCTTCAATATTACCTGCATCCCGGTGTGCTAAAAGAACCTTTGCTTTTAGATCGGCAATTTCTTTTAAAACCTTTTCTCTTACTTTGTCCGCTTTCTCATTTTTGCTTTGATAAATCTTATTTGACAGCATTTCAATGGTTTCATGGGTATATAAATCGGCAATTGATATATCTGTATCCAATTGCTTATTTAATTGACTTATCAATCGAATGGCCCGAATAGAATCGCCACCCAATTCGAAGAAACTGGAATTTATACCAACCTTTTCTATTTCTAACGCCTTTCTCCATATATCTACCAGTTCTTTCTCCAATTCATTTCTCGGTTCTATGAATTCATTCACTATAATTCCACTGATATCCGGGAGCGCTTTTCTATCTATCTTACCATTGGGAGTCAGCGGTATCTTCTCCAGATGAACAAAATAGGAGGGGATCATATAAGAGGGGAGTTCTTTCGCTATATATTCCCTCAATCCTTTTACATCCAGTTCATGATTGGAGGCATAATAGGCACATAAATATTTATCTCCCATTTCATTTTCTCTCGCAATTACGACTGCCTCATCGATTTCATCGCATTTTATTAGCCTGCTTTCTATTTCTCCCAACTCAATCCTGAAACCTCTTAACTGTACCTGGTGATCAAGTCGACCAAGGTACTCCATTTCACCATTTTCCAGCATCCGGACCAAATCTCCTGACCGATACAATCTTTCCCCCGTTTTAAAGGGATTCTTGATGAATTTCTCCCGGGTTAATTCGTCTCTCTTTAAATATCCCCTCCCAACCCCATCTCCACCAACACATAATTCGCCTGCCACACCGACGGGCAATAATTTCCGGTGGGAATCCAATACATAGCAGCAGGTGGTGGGTATGGGTTTACCTATGTTGGATATATCAAATTCAATTTCCTTATCGGTTATCTCTTTATAGGTTACATGAACCGTCGTCTCTGTTATACCAAACATGTTGACAAGTTGTGTCCCGGGATATTTCAATTTCCAGGGTTTTAATTTTGCAGGTTTTAAGGCTTCTCCTCCAAAAATAACATACCGAATCTTTAAGTCCTTTTGCTCATATTTGATCTCTTCATCGATTAAATTATAAAATGCCGAAGGTGTCTGGTTTAATATTGTGACTTTTTCTTGCTTTAGTATTTTTAAAAATTTTCCCGGGTCCCTGGCTTCCATACCGGGAATGACGATCAGCTTCCCACCATATAGTAAGGCACCATACATCTCCCATACGGAAAAGTCAAAACAATAGGAATGGAACATTGTCCAGACATCGAAACGACTAAGGTGAAACACGTTTTTGTCATTGACCATTAACCGGACAACATTTCTATGCTCAATCATAACTCCCTTGGGATGACCTGTGGTTCCGGAAGTATAGATAATATACGCAAGATCGGTTGGGGAATTGATATTGGCAAGATTCGACACTTCCTCCCTCCTTTTTGCCTTTTGTATTTCCCCGTCATTAATAATGATCTTATTCCCCTCATAAAAGAGAGGCAATTTGATTTTTTGCGAGGTTAATAAGGTTTTTGACCCACTATCTTCCAGCATAAATTGTATTCGGTGGTCAGGATACTCAGGATCAATGGGTAAATATGCACCGCCCGCCTTCAAAATTGCAAGTATTCCGATTATCATTTCAATCGACCGCTCCATAAGCATCGCAGCAATGCCTTCCGCTCTGATACCCTGCTTTTTTAATATCCGGGCCAATTGATTCGATTCCTCATTTAATTCTCTATATGTTAACGCGGTCTTCCCAAATAAAACAGCTTTATCATCAGGAATCTTCTCTACCTGCCTCTCAAACAGTTCATGAATCGTCTTCTCCCGGGGGTAGTCCGCTTTGGTATCATTAAAGTAATTTAACAACTTTTGCTTTTCTTCAACTGGCATTACGTCTTTATTATCAATGCGAATCCCTGGCCTTGAAATAAAGTTATTTAAAACATTCTCAAAACAAACAAATAAATCAGCCACTAATTTATCGCTGATTATATAATCTGTATAAGAAGCTGCAAATCTAAACTCACCGGAGGTAATAGTCACAAAAAAATCAAATAATGTATTGGTTCTCGCCTGCGAATCCAATGAAAGTGTATTGCTTGTATTATTGAAATTGCCCTCATCTAATTGATTATAAACATGAAAATCGGTAAAGGTAAATATAGTATCTAATATGGGATTCTTGTCTTTTGATTCATCACCAATAATTTTAACGATCTCAAGAAGTGAAAATTTGTTATACTTTGATAATTCCCTTAGTTTATTATCGATAAGTTTCATATAAGCTGACCAGGTGATATTCATGGGAATTTTCATTCTAAAAGGCACCGTGTTCAAAAAACATCCCAATATCTTATCCCCATCTTTACATACAGGCCTGTTATGAGTAATCAGACCAACCACGAGATCATTTTCATAAGTGAGCATATTTAACATATGAATATATGCTCCAAAACATATGTTCTTTATGGATGTATTGAGTTTCTTTACAGTATTATTCAGTTCATCAAAAAGTTGATCACCTAATTTCTTTGAATAATATTTCCTTCTGCCTTCATATCTTCCACGGTTAATACCAATACTGTCAGTAGGTATTCCGGGAAAGTCCAGTCTTTTATAATCCTGTAATTCTTTCCTCCAATACTCTATATTTTCTGTCTTCCTCTTCTCCACATCCTGTTCGATTACAAAATCCTTATATGTGCTTTTCAACTTTACCGGTACAAAATTCGGATCAATTTTTAACATTGAATACGTATTATACAATTCAGTTGCAAAAGAAGCAGAACTCCAACCATCCATTATGGCATGATGACATATCCATACCAAACAAATATCTCCATTGCCAAGAGTAAACGTCTTTATTCTCCAAACAGGCCCGGTATCGGATAAGTTAAAAGGCCGTTGCCTATCATCTTCCAAGGCTTTATTAATATATTCGTTTTGCTCCGGTTTATCCAGGTGTGATAAGTCATTATGCTGGATATCAAAGGAAATTCTTTTAAATAAAATCTGAATCGGCTCCTCAAAATCAAACACCTGGAAACCTGTTCTCAATATTGGATGTTTTTCCACCATTAACATAAGAGCTTTCTTTAAGGTTTCCGAATCAAACTCGTTATCTTTCCATTGATAAACCGTTTGATTATGATAAACATGGGCATGGGCATCTTTCAACGAATGATAGACCATGCCTTTTTGAATATCGCTCATGGAATAGACATCTTCTATATTATTTTTATCAATTTCAATGCCCATTTTAAATCTCCTTCATAAATTTGCTTTTTACTTCTTCCATTCTTTCTAAAGACTCTTTATATTTATCAGAGGAATCTATCATCTCCTTATCCTGTATCAATTGTACCTTTTCTGCAAGTTTTTCAATGGTCTCATTTTCATAGATATCTGCCAATTCAAATTTCTTATTGAATTCTTCATTTATTAAGTTCATTAACCGTATAGATTTTATCGAATCTCCACCAATATTAAAAAAATTATCTTTTATGCCAATCCTTTGGGTGTCCAGTAGATTCTTCCAAATTTGAACCAGTTTCTCTTCGGTTTCGTTTCGAGGTTCTACATATTCTGCTTCAGCAATCACTTCATTAAGATTCAACAGCGTTCTGTTATCAATTTTGCCATTGGGAGTTAAGGGTATTTGATCGATTTCTAGAAAATATGCGGGAATCATATAATCAGGTAATTTCTTGGATAAATATTGTCTGAGGGCAGAAACATCAATTTTTATATTGCTTTCGTTATCGGTCAAGAGGAAAGCATACAGATATTTTTCTCCTTGATTGTTTTCTTTTGCTAAAACAACAGCTTCTTTTATCGGATCATAGGTTCGCAGTTGATTTTCTATCTCCCCCAATTCGATCCGGTAACCCCTTATTTTAATCTGGTAATCCTTCCTGCCTAAAAATTCGATGTTTCCGTCAGGAAGCCACCGGGCCAGGTCACCGGACCGATACAGTTTGGCATTGATCATTGGACACCGGTCATTGGTTTTTTGAGAGCTATAAAAAGAACCAGTCTCTAATGACAAATGACTAATGACAGCTTTTCCAAACTTTTCCGTTGTCAATTCCGGTTTGTTTAAATATCCCCGTGCCAGGCCAACACCGGCAATACATAATTCTCCGGGGACTCCAATCGGCTGCAAATGATAATGTCCATCTATTATATAAATCCTAGTATTTCCTATGGGCTCTCCTATCTTTATTTGAGTCTCTTTTTCCTGGTGCCTGTAAATGGTTGACATTACCGCTGCTTCGGTAATTCCGTACTCATTCACTATTTCGATTTTCGGGTTTTTATCTTTTGTTGTTTCCAATATATTTGGCGATACATGATCTCCCGCCAGCGTAACAATCTTTAATGAAGAGGCCTCTTCTCTAGTAAGACTCTCAACTATGACGTGATATAGGGAGGGAACACTAATAAAATGATTGACCTGGTGACATGTGAGGGCATTTTTTATCTTTATTATATCTTTCATTCCAATTTCACTCAGGAGCACAATTTTTGCACCTGAAATGATGGGAGTAAAAAAACTTGTAATAAAACCATCAAAGGTGAATGAAAACAATTGCAAAGTAGTAATTTCCGGATTCATCTTATATTCTTCTTTCCGGCAAAAAAGGGTATTTACTACACTTCTGTGCTCCACGATAACACCTTTGGGTTTTCCCGTTGTACCGGAGGTAAATATAACATACGCGGCATGGGTGGTTTTATTCGCATTTTTCATTTCAATTTCAAGATCCCGGTGGTCTTCCGGATCGATTGCATCATCATAAATGTCGATGACTGTTGAGATAAATCCTTCAAAGCCCCGATTCCCATTATTTACCAGGATATCTACGCCGCTGTCATTCAAAATAAAATTTATCCTGCTTTCCGGAAAATCAAGCCCGATTGGAAGATACGTTCCCCCTGCCTTTAAAACCCCAAGGGCTCCGATGATCATCTCTAACGAAGATTCCAGCATTATCCCTACTATCGTATCATACGTTACACCTTTTGATCTCAATAGCCGTCCCAATCGATTCGCCTTCCGGTTCAATTGGTTATAGGTTAAGAATTTATCTTCAAATATGACGGCAATACGATCCGGTGCTTTTTCTACCTGGTCCTCAAATAGCTCATGCAGTTTTTTATCCTCTGGATAGACTATGTCGGTATGATTAAAATCAAATAACACCTGTTCTTTCTCTTCCTCTGAAAGAATGTCTACATCGGATATCTGGCAATGGACGTTTGCAAGCACTTGTTTTAGTAAATGAGTAAAATGGTCAACGATCCGCTCTATCGTTGTATGTTTGTACAATGACGAATCAAATTCCAGTACACCCTTCACACATTGTTCTGTCCTTGAAAAAAAGAATACCATACTCATATTAATGTGTTGAATATATGATTTGTCATGAATATTCTCAATCACCACGGCAATATCAAATAGTGGAAATCCCTCTTCACTGCCGGCAACTTCGAATCCCAGGTCATCCAATAGGATTTCAATGGGATAATTTTGATTTTCAATTGCCTCGACAACGGTCTGTCTTACTTGCAATAGCAATTCTCTGAAGGTCATAGTGTCTTCAATGACATTCCTCAATACCAATGCTCGATTGATAAACTCACCTTCAATCGACTGCCGATCCACAGGTATGCCTAAAAGAATATCTTTATTCCCCGTATATTTCCCCAGCAATGCCACCAATCCGGCCGCAAAAATCATCAACATTCGATGATCACTGCCGTTTCTTAATTTCATTAAATTTGAAAATAGTTCGCCGGTAAGGGTAAAATGAAGTGATTCCCGGCCTTTTTTTCCGGGTTTTTTATAGTCTGTGGGAAAAGCGGTTTTTACCAATTGACCGGATAATCTTTCCTGCCAATACTTTCTTTCTTTTAATGATTGATTGGCAGCAATGGCTGCTGCTTCGGGCGTTTTTATGTATTCCACGGCTATCACCTCGTTATTGAAAACCAAAATCCCCGTCATCCTGGAGATTGGTTTGTATTTGTATGACTTTCTTTACATTTCGACACTCATCAATATAAGCGTCCTGCTTTTTGAAATATGCCAGTGGGGGGACCGCATTTTTGTGGAGTTTCCTCCATCGTTCATCTGCTTTATGAATATCGTACAATGAATAGGGGTTGGGAATACCCAACTCTTTGCAGCGTTTAACGAACCGGTTGGTCCGTTCATAGGTTTCTGCCCTGGAAGGTTCCGTATCGACGATCCATGATTGCACGATCAGCATATCTTTTGCTTCTTCGGGATAGAGCAGTTTTCGCTTATTTTTCCATTCTTCGGAATTCCCCTGCCCGCTAAAGCCATAGATAAAGGCGTTGCATTCGGCTTCATAAATATAATTTTTGATTTCCCCCAGGAGTTCTAACGTTTGTAAAAAATCCTCTTCGGTTTCCCCGGGGTGTCCGATAACCCAATAGGCGGTGGTTTTTATCCCGGCATTGGCGAGGGAGATTAATGCCGTTTTTATTTGATCCACTGTTATGCCTTTATGAATCAGGTCCAGTACGCGCTGCGAACCGCTTTCGATTCCCAGCCGTGCCCGGTAAAACCCGGCCCGCCTCCAGAGCAGGGTAACGTCGGGGTCGCATACCGCACCGTCTACCCTTAAATAACCATCCCAGTATAACACTGTGGGGTATTTTAACAACTCTTGCGAAAGACCGGTTGCGGCTTCGTTGAGCAGGGAATCGTTCATAAAAAACAATTGCGATCCGTATTTCATATGCTGTACCAGCATCTCGTTCACTGCCTGCGTTGCCCCCTTGGACCTGTATTTTCCAAAATAAGAGACCACGTTGCAAAAACTGCACTGGTGTGGACAACTAAAAGATACCTGCGCCGCCAGGTAAGGATAATCCTCGTCCAGGTCAAAATCCGTCAGGTCCGGGAAATTCAATGGCGTATAGCTTAATATCTTACCGTCGTTATCTTCTAAGGTAAATACTCGCTGGGATTCCGGCAGCCGGCCCTGTAATAACTTTAAAAACAATTCCTGGCCTTCCCCGATTATGATCTTGTCGATAAAGGGGGTCTTCTCTAAAAAATGTTCAAAATTCGGGGTTCCGGGGAGCAGGTGATCGGAAAATATACTACCTCCCATTACGGTCATGATAAAGGGATACTTTTCTTTGGTAAACCTGAAGGCATATAAAGCCGGTCCTATGGTATCCCTAAGCACGGTTAACCCCAAAACATCGGGCTTTTCCGTTATGAATAAATGCAGCATATAATTTCGCATCAATAACAAAAAATCATCCATTAATTTTTTGAGTTCCCTGGCCTGCTCATCACTAAGAGACGTAAAATACGTTTCATACACGATCTTTTTTACCAGCTCGAGATACTCTCTTTCATTCACATAGTTGATGTGGGCCAGTATATGATTTCGCATCACATCCTGGCCGATATTAAGAAAGTTCCCTTGCTTATGTTCGGGGATAAATTGTTTTAATAGGGCAAAATATTTATTGTTAAACGCTTTGAATTCTTCTCTTGTATTGGCGTCTTCTGTTTTTACATTACAGCCGTGGTGCTGCAAATAATGCTTAAGGTGCGCGATGCCCTGCGGGGGGATCAGGGGGTCCCAATAGGGGGGCATGAGCAGGAGAATTTTACCCGGGATGGCGGATATCTCCGATGATGTGGCTGACAAAACTTCTTTACATTCATTACTATGTGAATGATCGCAGTAGGGTGGGGTACGGCTCTTTCCACATGTACAAATCTTTCGTTTCACCACGGGGGTTTCGGTTTCCACCGGTTCATGCTTATGTTCATGGGTATGATCGCAATAGGGACCATCCTTTGACT
Source organism: Candidatus Aminicenantota bacterium (assembly GCA_011772425.1). Lineage (GTDB taxonomy): Bacteria > Acidobacteriota > Aminicenantia > UBA2199 > UBA2199 > JAKAGC01. The sequence goes on along the minus strand of WVZO01000485.1, from coordinate 46,346 downwards.
TACCACAGGTACATAACCTTTTTTTTTGTGCCATTTGATGCCTCCTTTAAAATATAACGTTAAAATTGTTCGCCGCGTTCCTCAGACAGCCCTCTAAAGAATTCCCGGGGCCTATTTTTTTCACTAAAACCCAAAATCACTTTGCTCATCAACAAAAACTTTTGATTCCACTTTTAACAATCGATTCTCTATAAAAATATCCTTTATCCTCATACCCGGTTTTTCACTAACCTGGTCCAGGATATCAATGTAATGACTCAATACTTTTTTTAATTTTTCTTTATCGTAAGTATTGATATTATAGTCAAATCTTATTTTTAACAGGTTTTCATCCAGGAAGAATGTCACCATGAGATCATAATTGCTGTGTTCGAAAGCTTCCACCCGGGATAATTTAAAAGTTGCTTGTTGTTGATCTTCATTATTCCTTATATCCATGATTCCATCTATCTGCGCGGAAACCGGGTAATTTTGGAATACCAGGATATGGTCTAATAATTTTCGTTTCAATAAAGTATTGGCTTGTATTTCCGCTAACGGATAATAGCAATGGGATTCACTATCAATAACTGCTTCCTGGGCTGACTTCAACATATCGATAAATCCCGTATTTTCTCCACAGCGAATTCGAACCGGAATGGTATTGATAAATAATCCTACCATCGATTCTATACCTTCTATTTCAGCTGGACGACCCGAAACCACTGCCCCAAACACAACATCCCGTTTATTATTATACTTTGCCAGTAATATTCCCCAGGCAACCTGCATAATCGTATTCAAGGTTACCTGGTTTATTCCTGCCATTTTTTTAAGACTTCCTGTTGTTTCTTGATCCAGGGCAGCAGAAATCTGTCCATTTATATATTCTTTCCCCGCAGTTTTAATGGTTTTCTTTTTGGGAAGGGTCGTGGGATATTTATAATTTTCCAGATATTTTCTCCAATAGCGTTTCGATTTCTCCTTATCTTTTTTTTCTAACCATCGTATATAATCCCGGTATGGTTTAACCCCTGGTAGTTGATACTCTCCATTTTGCCGATAATTAATATAAATCCTAAAAAAGTCTGAGACCACTACCGCTGTACACCAACCATCCATCAATATATGATGAAAACTCCATACAAACTCATACTCATCTTCATCTACCCGCAGGATCGTCAAACGCATGAGTACATCTTTAGTCAAATCAAATGAACGCTGTCTATCTCTCTCTTTAAAATTCATTATATATCTCTCTCTATCACCTCCGGTCATTTCCCGAACATCCTCATAATGGAAATCTACGCCCCGTTCTTTTAAAACGATTTGCACTGGACGTTTAAGGTTTTCATGAATAAATACCGTCCGCAATATTTCATATCGACCCACCAGATCACTTAGACACTTTTTAACGATGGATATATCTAACTTTCCATGAATCCGACAGGATAACTGTTCAAAATATGCAGTGGTGTTTTTATTATATAATACAAAAAACAGTATTCCCTCTTGCATTGGAGATAAAATATAGATATCTTCTATTAAATATTGCTGGTTTAATCGATCAACAGTCTCTATAGACAGCTCTTTATAGGTTAAATCACTGGGAGTAAGTTCCCTCTTTTGGCGGCCGGCACAAAAAGAAATGACACGGTTTAATTGCTCCTGGTAATTATTTAAGAATTTTTTTATCGTTCCAGGTTTATATTGTTTCCTGCTAAAGTTAATGGATACTCTCAAACTACCGCTTCTGATTAAGGCATTGATGCTCAAATCATAGTATCTTTTCTCATCCGGGCTACTAGGGTTTCCAGGTGATTCTTTTGCAATACTGAAGAAGGACATATTCTTAATATCCGTAGAAAACTGGCCCAAATAGTTAAATATAATTTGCGGCCTCAATTGAAAATGCATATCTTTTTTGTTTTCCGTCCGGGTTAAATATTTTAAAATCCCATAACCGATTCCATTATTGGGAACCTGGTGTAATTGCTCCTTTACCTCTTTGATTTGCCGAGCTAAATCATCTTCATAATCGATATCCAGTACCAGCGGGTATACAGTGGTAAACCAGCCAACGGTTTTACTTATGTCGATATCCTTTATAATCTTTTCGCGGCCGTGATTTTCCAGGGACAATAACAGGCGGTGACAGCCAAAGGATTTTTTAATGCTTAATCCCAGTGCTGTCAATAATATATCCTTTATTTCCGTGCCAAATGCCTGGTTAATGCCCTTTAACAGGTGCCCGGTTGATTCTTCATTCAACTCGAATGAGAGGCCCCGGGAATCTTTAAAATAATTTTCTTTTTCTGCATGATCCGTCTCTATTACCGGTATTGGGAGTGTTTCCCACTTTGCCCAATAATCTTTCTCTTTTAAAAATTCATTTGAATTGGCGTATTCAACCAACCGTTCCGACCACCGCTGGAAGGAATCGGTTTTGGATGGTAATACCAATTGCCCGCCCTCCCGGTACTGCCGGTATAATGTGTCGATATCTTCAAACAATATTCGCCAGGATATTCCATCCATGACCAGGTGATGAATGACTATCAACAGACGGTCGCCATCGGCCAGGTGAAACAAAGCCAATTTCATGAGCGGACCGTTTTCCAGGTCAATACTGCCTTGTATTTCATTGGTCCTGGCTTCAACTTCCGCTGCTGCCTGCGCAAGGGGTACATCCCGCAGGTCAAATGCCTGTAAGGCCAGCAGATGGTCCAATCCCATGTTTACTTGAATAAATGCGCCATCCCTTTGTTGAAACGTCATTCGCAGCGCATCGTGATGCTCATAGATTTTGAGAAATACAGCCCGGATTCCTTCCGGGTTAAATCCTTCCTTTGAATAGAGCATGACTGCCTGGTTATAATAATGGGGGGCGATGTGGTGAAAATCCAGGAACCATACCTGGATGGGGGTTAGGAGAACTTCCCCGGTAATTAGCAACTGCGATGCCATTCGCTCAACTTTTTTCACCTGGGGCGCCGATTGCAATATGGTAGGGTACTGTAAAATATGCTCCACTTCCAATTGTAATCCCATTTTATTCAGGCGGGAAGCAATTTGAATCGCTTTGATGGAATCTCCGCCAATCATAAAAAAGTTTTCTGTGATACCGACGGGACTGCGTCCAAATACTCGCTGCCATGTGTTGACCAATGCTTCCTCTACCGGGCTCCCGGGCCCCACATACTCCAGGTCACGGTTCAGGTGCTCTTGATTGGGAACCGGTAACGCTTTCCTATCGATTTTGCCGTTAGGGGATAAGGGTATCTTATCCAACCGCATAAAATAAGCGGGTATCATATAGTCTGGCAGATTCTTTGCCAGGTATTCCCTTAATATATCTATGGAAAAGTGCTGCCGGCTGACAAAATACGCACAAAGATATGAATCGCCCTGCTTATCTTCACCGGTTTTGACCAATGCCTCTTTGATCTCCTCATGCTCCATTAATATGCTTTCTATCTCACCGGGTTCTATACGGTATCCCCTTATTTTCACCTGTTGGTCTACCCTGCCCAGGAATTCCAGGCTGCCATCTTGAAACCAGCGGGCAAGGTCCCCGGTTTTGTATAATTTTTCCCCTTCAAAAAAAGGATTTCTTATAAATTTTTCTCCTGTCAATTCGGGCTTGTTCAGGTATCCCCTTGCTAATCCTGCCCCGGAAATACATAATTCGCCAGTTATCCCTACTGGCTGCAAATTTTTGTGCTTATTTAAAACATAGAGTTTAACATTTTTTAAAGGCTTTCCAATGGATATACTACCTGTACCGTTCCAACCGGACAATGGAAATCGGCTTGCGTAGACCGCTGCCTCTGTGGGGCCATACAAATTTTCTATTATCACTTGATTATCTTTCCGCCTGAATTTATTGATCATTTCCGGCAGGATAGCTTCTCCTGCCAGGAATATATATTTCAACGGTTCTAATTGACTGATGTTTTCATCCTTAAGGGAATCTACAAATGCATTAAACATAGAAGGAACAAAATTTATATGAGTTATCCTATGATCTTTAATTGCATTCAATATCTTTTGAGGCTCTTTCTCATTCTCCTGCTCCAATACGATTAATTTGCCTCCTCCCAAAAACCATCCAAACAACTCGGTTACAGACACATCAAACTGGTAAGAAGTCTTAAGTAAATAACTGTCATATCGAGTAAATCCGTATTCCTCAAATAATGCCGTCAATAAATTAACCACGGGAGAGTGCTCGACTATAACTCCTTTGGGTTTTCCGGTGGAACCGGATGTGTATATTACATAAGCGAAATTCTTTGAGTTATTTAACTTTTCTAAATTCTTTGTCTCACCGGAATATAAATTTGAATCGTCTATTTCAATGACTTCACATATACCATCCACCGTATCGACAAACCGTCCCTGGGTGAGTACCAATTCCGTACCGCTGTCCAAAAGCATATACTTTTTCCTTTCCATTGGATAGCCGGGATCTAATGGTAAATATGCACCGCCTGCTTTTAATATGCCCAATATACCTATTATCGTTTCCAATGAGCGGAAAACCATTAAGCCGACAATACTCTCTGCTTCAACCCCTCTTTCTTTCAAAATTCTCACCAATTGATTTGCCTTTTCATTCAACTCCTGATAGGTTATTTGCTTGTCTTTATACACGACTGCTGCATTGGCTGGAGTTTTTTCTACCTGCTCCTCGAACAAATTATGGACGCACTTATCTCCCGGGTAATCGCTTTCGGTATCGTTGAAATCAAATAAGAGCTGCTTTTTTTCACTTTGCGATAGTACGCCAATCTCGGAAACCATCATTTCTACATAAGAGACGGCCTCCTGTAATAAATTAATGAAATGAGCGATAATTTTTTCTACTGCGGCCTGGTTGTACAATAAGACATTATATTCCAATACTCCCCGGATATCTTCATTATTCCTAGAAAAATAAAAAATAGTGTTAAAATTCATATAGCGGATATATGCTTCATCATGGATATTTTCAAGTAAAATAATATTGTCCGGGGGAAATTCGTCTTCTATGGAAGATTTCATTCCCAATTGTTCGAATAATATTTCAACGGGATAATTGGCGTTTTCATTGGCTGCGGTCACCTCTTGTTTTACCTGGAGCAATAATTCTTTAAATGTAATGTCAACTGTGATCCGGCTTCGAATGATTATTACGGTATTTATGAAATCACCGTCGCCATCTTCTCTATAAATCGGTGTGGCCAGCAGGATATCATTATTATCCGTATATTTATGAAGCAGTATCACCAATCCCGCTAATAAAATAACATGGAGTGCCTCATCAGAATGATTACACAGCCGTATTAATCCCGCCTGGAGCGCTGCCGGTAATTTAAATCCCATTTCATCCATGTGGTATTGGGTACCATATTCTTCTATTGATTTTTTGTCATAGGTGAAATTGCTTCGGGGTAATTCACCCTGCAGCTTATTCAACCAATAATCTCTTTCTTTAACATTGTGGTCCGCGGCAATTCTTAACTTTTCCGAATATCTTAAACTTTTCATTTGATTTCAACCTTTTTATTTCTTGCTATTTTAAAATGAAAACTCGATGGTGGGTTTCTTTGAAGTTGAAGCGATAAAGTCATGGGATAATTTGATGTCCGCCAATTCAACCTCTTTATTCTCCAATATAGACGATACGATCTCCTGGAAATAATTGCCAAATCGCCTGATGGTTTCCTCTTTAAATAATGTTATATTGTATTGGAATAAGAAATTCAATCGATGGTTTGTTTCATTTCCAAATAAAGTCAGATCAAACATCGATGTATAGCCTTCATAGGCATAGGGTTTTAATTGTAATCCTGGAATCTTTACTTCGGGAATATCTATATTTTGCCATACAAACATCGTATCAAACAATGGATTGCGGCTGGTATCCCTGGCGAACAATACCTGTTTCACCAAATCTTCAAATTGATAATCCTGGTTTTCAAAGGCCCCTAATGTTCGTTCTTTTACTTCCTTTAAAAAGGCTTTAAAGGTTTTTTCTTTCCGGGGAAAGTTTCTTAATCCCAGTGTATTGATAAAAAACCCGATTATACCTTCCAATTGGGCATGAGTACGTCCCGCTATTGGTGTTCCGATAATGATATCTTCCTGGTGACTTAACTTGGATAACAAAATATAATAAATCGTTAACAAGAGAGTGTACAAAGTCACGCCTTCTTTATTTGCCAGCGCTTTTAGAGCTTTAGTACGCTCCGGGCACATTTCAAAATTTATCATCCTGCCTTCAAAATTTTGAATCGAAGGTCTTTCAAAATCAATAGGCAAATCAAGTATTGGCAGGTCCCCTTCAAACTGTTTTAACCAATATTTTTTTTGTTTTCTTAATTCCTCTTCTTTTCTTCCACTATTTAATCCTTCCGAATAATCCTTGTAGTGAATTTTTAAAGGAGGTAATTCTTTACCCTCACGCAGTGAAATTAATTCTTGTGTGAATATAAGATTGGAGGTCCCATCCGTAATAATGTGATGGATATCCAGCATAAAAATATATTTTTTTTCCCCTAGTTTTATCAATCCTACCCGCAGTAATGGCGCCTGTCTTAAATCAAATGCCCTGACAAAACGCTTTAAAATCTTCTTTATTTTTTCGCTGCGTTCTATTTGTGCGGTTTCATTTTCAACGGTATAATGGTCCACTTCAAATTCAACTTCATGGTGGATTCGCTGCACCGGCTCATCGTCAATTGTCTCAAAGGAAGACCTTAAACTTTCATGTCTTTTTACCAGTTTCCTTAAAATATCCTGGCAATTGGCTGCTGTTATATCCCCCTCAATCTCAACCACAGCCATTATATTATATACTGTACTTCCAGGATTTCTTTCCTGGTGGGAAAAGAGGCGAAGCTGCTGGGAAGATAACGAATAATACTCTTTCTCTTCCACCGGTTCAATGGATTGATACCGGCCGGGTGCAGCCATTTTAATATACGCTGCCAATCCTTTTATGACCGGTTGTTTAAAAAAATCCTGCATAGGCACAAGCACATCAAATTCTTTCCGGATTCTCGATATAATGATGGTTGCCTTTAATGAGTGACCACCTAATTCAAAAAAGTTGGCATCCCTGCCAATCACATTTTCTCCTGTTCCTAACACTTCGGACCAAATTCGCACCAGCCTCTCTTCTGTTTCACCTTGCGGGGCTTCATATTCTTCCGCGGCGTTGATTTCCGATTCGGGCAATTCTCGAATATTTACTTTACCGTTAGGGGTTAAGGGCATCTTTTCCATTGGTACAAAATAAGCAGGTATCATATAACCGGGTAAATTCCCGGCCAGATATTCGACTAATTCCGATGCGGAAAGGTCCCTGGTCGATACAAAATAAGCGCAAAGATAACGATCTCCGTTCTTATCTTCGGCTGCTTTTGCCACCACCACAGCCTCCTTAATTTCATCATGCACCAATAAAAGATTTTCGATTTCTCCCAACTCAATCCTGTATCCCCTGATCTTAACCTGTTTATCGATTCTTCCCAGGAATTCGATATTACCATCCGGAAACCACCTGGCATAATCTCCTGTTTTGTAAAGCCTATTTCCTTCATCAAAGGGATTGTTTATGAACTTTTCAGCCGTCAGTTCCGGGTTGTTTAAATAACCTCTTGCCACTCCATCCCCTGAAATACACAGATCTCCCGGGATACCTATCGGCTGCAATTGACCCCGGTTATCAAGAATATAGATTGTTTGATTGGGCATGGGCTTTCCTATAGGAATACTACCATAATGATAGATGGCCTTAGCGTTAATCTCAAAGCATGCAGCATCTACACTGCATTCTGTCGGCCCGTAAACATTTGTTATTTTTAAGTGTTTGGCCCCAAACACGTTAAAGAAACGTTCGGTTGTTTTTAGAGGTAACGCTTCCCCCCCAATTAGTAAATGGATTGCCATTTCCCTAAAATCCGTTGTCCTGTTATTAATATTAATGCTTTCCAACAGCAGCGTTATATGAGTGGGAGTTCCATCCGAGATGCCTATTTTATATTTATGATAAAACGTGACCAAACCTCCTCCGTCAAACCTTACTTCCTCCGGTACAATACATAAACAAAGTCCCTGTAATAATGCGCCAAATATTTGTTTAACCGAAGCATCAAAAGCAAAGGGAGAGAGCAAAGCAACGTTTAGATTTTGTCCAGGCTCTTTATAAATCCGCTCCTTTAGGCCATAAACCAGGTTAATAACATTCCGGTGTTCCACTTTTACCCCTTTGGGTTTCCCGGTGGACCCGGAAGTGAAAATGACATAAGCCAGATCCCCCGATGTGTTTACGTTTTCTAAAATCTCCTTATTTCCCATGTATATATCGGTGCTGCTTAAATCGATGAATTCACAAATATCTTTATTTTCTTCCCGGTATTCTTCAATGAGTTTAGCTCCCAGTAAACAATTGGTATTACTATCTTCCAGGAAGAATTTCAATCTTTCTTTCGGACAACCGGGGTCTATCGGCATATAAGCACCACCGGCTTTTAAAATTGCCATAATGCCGATTATCGTCTCCACTGTGCGCTCCCCTATGATACCCACGATTGCATGGCGTATGACCCCCTTCATCCTTAAAACCCAGGCAAGCTGATTGGCTTTTTCATTGAGCTCTTCATATGTCAACCGGTCGTTTTCAAACTGAACTGCAGGTTTGCCGGCATTCACTGCCGCCTGTTCTTCAAATAGTTGGGGAATGGTCTTGTTTACCGGGTACTCAAGGCCATTATCATTAAAGTCATAAAGTACCTTTCTTTTCTCCCTGTCAGTAATTAACTCGATTTCCCCTATTTCCTGGTCAGGATTGCTTAATACAGAGAACACAATATTCTTGAAATACTCGATGAATCGTTTAATCGTTTCATTTTTAAATAATTTTGTACAATAGGTAAAGGTAAACAGGAGCATCTCGTTCTTTTCTTCTGCCAACAAAAATAGATCAAATCTTGACGTATTAGGTGTATATTCGTAAGGTTTCAGCCTTAAGTCGGAAAGGCTCGTTAACGATAACTCAACCACATCAAACATAAACATGACATCTACCAACGGGTTTCGACTAACATCTCTTTTCACTGCCACTTGCTCTACCAGTTCTTCATATTGATAGTCTTGATTCTCAAAGGCTTCAAGTGTTCTTTGAGCTATCTCTACCAGGAATTCTCTAAAGGTTCTCTCCTTCCCGGGATAATTTCTTAATGCCAGTGTGTTCACAAACATTCCGATTATTCGTTCCAGGTTTTCATGTCTGCGTCCTGTAGTGGGTGTGCCGATGATAATGTCATCCTGGCCGCTTATTTTTGCCAGGAAAACATTGAAAACCGCCAACAGCATCATAAATAGTGTGGCACCTTGATCCAGGGCAATTTCTTTTAATGCTTGCGTTTCCCCTTTACCGATTTCAAAACATACGACACTTCCTTCAAAACTCTGCCTTTCCGGCCTCGAATAATCTGAAGGGATATTCAATACAGGGATCTCTCCCTCAAACTCATTAAGCCAATACTGTTTTTGTTTTTCTACAGCTTCTTTTTCTTTTTCACTGTCCTGCCATTCTGAAAAATCTTTGTATTGTAACCTCAGCGGCGGTGGCTCTTCTCCTCCATATAATGCGATAAAATCTTTTATAAATAATTGCATTGAAACAGCATCTGAAATAATATGATGCATGTCTAACATTAATATATGTCTTTCCTCTTCTATTTTAATACACTCTACTTGAAACAACGGAGCCTTGCTAAGATCATAGGGTCTTATGAAATTGTCCAGGTTCTTTCCCGCTTTTTCTTTATCCATTTCATGAAACCCCAGGGCAAAAGGCGTATCATTGTTAATTTTCTGTACAGGTTGATCTTTCAGCATATGAAATGAAGTCCTTAAACTTTCATGTCTGCGTATTAGTCCTTTCAATGTTTCTTCCAGCTTTGTCCTATCTAAGGCCCCTTCTATTAACTGTACGATAATGATATGATAGTTAGTGAGTGATGGATCCATCTGCTGCAGCAGATATTGTCTCATTTGTGCCGAGGATAACCCATAATACTCCTTTTGTTCCACCACTTCAACAGCATTAAAATCATCTCTTTCAGCGTCTTTTAAATATTCCCCTAACCCCCGCAGGGTGGGAAACCTGAAGATGGACTCCAGTGATACTTTGGCATTAAAATTTTTATGTATTTTGTTTGCTAATACAGTGGCTTTCAATGAATGACCACCCACTTCGAAAAAGTTTACATCGATACTTAGTTCGGTTTCGTCAATACTCAAAATGTCAGACCAGATTTTTACCAGGCGCCGCTCTGTTTCATCCCGGGGAGCAATATATTCAACCCCTACATTGACTTTGGGTTCCGGCAGTGCCCGGGTATCGATCTTGCCATTCCGCGTTAAGGGAACCTGGTCGATGGTGACAAAATATGCAGGGATCATATAATCCGGGAGTTGGGCCGCCAGGTATTCCCGCAGTTCCACCACCGGCACCTTTCTATCCGAAACCAGATATGCACAAAGATGCATGTCTTCATCGTTGTCCTCCCTGGAAATTACCACTACCTCCCTTATCTCATCATGGGTCAACAGGCAATTCTCAATTTCCACCAGCTCGATCCGGTAACCTCTTATCTTTACTTGATTATCTTTCCTGCTTAGGAATTCAATATTCCCATCTTCCACCCACTTTGCCAGGTCCCCGGTCCGGTACATGGTCTTCCCCGGTATGAAGGGGTTGGGGATAAATTTCTCCGCGGTTAATCCCGGCTGGCACAAATATCCTGCTGCAAGGCCCTCCCCGGATATATATAACTCACCCACCGCTCCCATTGGCACAGGTTCCTGGTTTTCATTCAACAGGTAAACCTGGCTGTTAGCGATGGGTTTTCCTATGGGTACCGACTTTCTACCGGCGCTCTCCTCATGGGGATTAAATTGATAAATCATACACCCCACCGCAGCCTCAGTGGGCCCATACTCATTGTATATCTCTACTTTTCCCTGGTAAGCCCGGTAAACATCTTTTACCAATTGGGTACTCAATTGTTCACCACCCAGGATAAAACGCTTTACACTTGAAATCCTTTCATTTGTGTTCCGATCTTTTATCAATTTCAAATGGGAAGGGGTTAGCTTCACCACTGCCACTTGATTATCCTCCATCACTTTCTCAATTAAAGCTTCATTGGCTTCCGCTCCATCCCCATACACAACAATTGCATTCCCTGTTATTAGTGGGGTAAATAGGGACGTCACCGTTAAATCAAAGGCAATTGAAGTGTGTAACGGGAAATTAACTTTTTCGTTTTTCACATATTGTTTTGCCGCCCACCATACATAGTTAACAACCCCTTGTTGTTTTACCAATACCCCTTTGGGCTTACCGGTGGTTCCGGAGGTATAGATTAAACATATATTATCACCTGGCTTGTTCAAACATTCCCTGTTCTTATATACATGGGGATCGATATTTTCCTCTCCTTCATCGGCTAGCTCTTCAAATAAAATGATATTTCCTAAGGATTCAATGGCTAAAAGGGACGGATTGATTTCCACCAGGTGTTCCCGGGTAATTAGTGCTCCTGCTTTGCTGTCTTCTAAAATAAATCTTATCCTTTCCCCCGGGTCTTTTGCATTGATGGGTAAATAAACGCCGCCTGCCTTCAAAATGCCCAATATCCCTGAAACCATCCATACTGAACGCTGTCCCATAATACCGACAATTATGTTTCCTTTTATTTTAACGTCTATTCCTTTTTTAATTAATACGGCTGCCGTGCGGTTGGCTTGCTCATTTAACTTTTTATAAGTCACCTGTTGAGGGCCCGATACCACAGCGATATGATGAGGAGTAGTTTCCACCTGCTTTTCAAATAACTGTTGGATGGTCATTTCTTTGGGATACCCTGTATCCGTATCGTTCCAAACAAACAATATTTTCTCCTTTTCTTCCTCCGATAATACGGAAATATCAGCAATAGGTGTATTGGGATTAAAAAGTGCTTCTTGAAGTAAATAAATATAGTGGTTGACAATTCTTTCTACCATTTTTTTATTGTAAAGAGATGAATTATACTCCACCTTCCCACTGAGTTTCTCACCAGTGCGGTTAAAAAGGAACATCATGTTGATATGGAAATGCCGAATATGGTTTTGATTATGGACATTTTCCAGCAGCAGCATTACATCGAATAAAGGGAAATCCTCCGCTGTCGAATACGACATGCCCAATTCATAAGGCAGGCTCTCGATGGGGTAGTTGGCATTTTCATTGGCCTGGGTAATGGTTTGCCTCACCTGGATCAACAGGTCTTTGAAGGTCATATGATCTTCCAACTGATGCCTTAAGGTCAAGGCGGTATTGACAAAATCACCTTCCTGTTCCTGCCGGTAAATGGGTACCCCGATGGTAATATCACGGGTGCCGGTATACTTACCCAGCAGCAGCACCAGGCTGGCCACCAACAGCATATGAAGCCTGGAATCAGAGCCAGTACTGGCTTTTATCAATTTGGCTTCCAGTGACCCGGGTAATCCACAGGGAACCACTGCCATCTGCAGTTCTTTATTAGCCGCGCGCTCATAATCATAAGGGAAAAAACTCTTTTCAAAAACCCCGGATAATTGGGTTAACCAGAAATCCCGCTCCCTGGTATTTTGACCACCGATATATTTTTCTTCTCCGGCAATATCATAAGATTTCATTTTTTATCCCCTTTTCCGGGTTCACTTTTACACCTGCAAACCCGATTTCATCCGTGTTAATGGCCTTGCGCAAAGTCCCGGACCCTATTTGTTCAACTCCCCAGGATCTTAGACATTTTACGTATCAGTTCCATTTCCTCTTTCATGGAAAGGTTATGCTCCTCGAAAATATCCTTAAATAAACAGTTGCCATTGCATTTGTAACAATTGATATCATACTCCGCCAGAATAGGTGCCAACTGTGGGTATTCTTTTAATACTTCTTTTATTCCTTTGTTAATATACCTTCTCATTTTACATTTCCTCCTGGTATTTTTTGATGTATTTACAGGTCAAAGTCTCCCTCCTCCTGGCATTCTTTTTTTACAAATATCCGGTTATTAAAATTGTCACGGATAAATTTTCCTTCTTCGTTAAATTCATTTAATGAGGGAACAGCAAATTTTTGTACTTTTTTCCATCGTCCATCAGCATCAAAGATTTCTTTGAAAGAATAGGGGTTGGGTATTCCCAGGCTGCGGCAGTGTTTTTCAAACCGGTGCATCCTCTGGTATGCCACCTCCCGCACCGGCTCCATATCCAATGTCCAGGAATCAAAGATCAACATATCCCTTGCCTTTTCAGGATATAAACGCTTTCGCCTCTCTTTCCATTCATCGGAACTATTTTGCCCCATGTAATGATAAAGAAAGGGGTTGCATTCAGCCTGGTAAATGCAGTTTCTTAATTGGGTGACCAGATCCAGGGTTTGCTGGAAATCCGCTTCGGTCTCGCCAGGATGGCCGATAACCCAATAAGTGGTGGTTTTAATCCCGGCCAGGGCAAAATTGCTAACCGCACTCCTGATTTGCTCCACGGTAATGCCTTTGCGCATCAGGTTCAATACCTTCCGGGAACCACTCTCCACCCCTAAGCGAACCCGGTATAAACCACTTTTTCTCCAGGAAAAGGTTTTATTCGCATCCGCGGCCGCCTGGTCCACTTTATAATAACCATCATAATACAACGATACCTTTCGCTTGATTAGCTCATGGGCCAGGTCGTCTATAATAGGATTCAGCAGGGAATCGGTCATAAAAAATAATTGATGACCGGAATTTACATTATTCAACTCAACAGCATTGTATAACTCCACCATTTCATCAACGGTGTCTTTAATATCCCGCTTTCGATATTTACCCCGGAACTGCCTCTCGTTGCAAAAGCTGCAATTGTAAGGACAACTGAAGGAAGCAGTCCCGGGTAGATGAGAGTATTTGCGGATATTTAAATCGGAAAAATCCGGGGGCCTGGCATCTTTTAAATCCAACACCTCACCATCGATATCTTCACGCGTATACACCCGCTGAAATGCCGGGAGTTCACCCCGTAAATACTTTAAAAATAGTAACTCCCCTTCCCCGATGATGATTTTATCCACAAAACCTGCTGTCACCTCCAACAACCGTTCATAGTTAGGGGAACCCTTGATGTGACTGTCGGCAAAAATTCCCCCTCCAATCACAGTCTTTATGTGAGGGTATTTCTCCCTGGTGAGCTTTAATACAAACAGGGAGGGGGCCACAGTGTCTTTATAAACGGTTAATCCCACCACATCCGGTTCCTCGAACTCCAGCTCAAATAGGAAATATTCCTCTAGGATTTTATAGTAGCGAGTAAGTATTTCATTGAGCTGCCGAATATAGGCATCCTCCACCTGGACATAATAAGATTTGTATATTAATACTTTTACCAATTGGATATATTCCTCTTCATCCTGGTAATGGATATGGGCCATCATATGGTTCCGCAGGACATCATGCCCGATATTTTTGAAGTTCCCTCTTTTCTCCCCGGGAATACACGCCTTTAATACATCAAAATAGTCATAATAAAATTCCAGGGCTTCATTCTTGACAATGAAATCAATGATTTTTACTTCATATCCATGGTGCTGAAGAAAACTTTTTAACCGGGCCAATCCCACCGGCGGAAGGACCGGGGCCCAATAGGGCAATATGGCCAATAAAATTCTCTTACAATTCAAAGTCATGGTTATCATCCATGGGAATGGCTGTGTCTACCAACAGGCGATCATGAGAGATGACAATATCTTCGATTTTTATTTCATTGCTCTCAATCACCTGGTCCATCACTTCTTCAATATGCACCAACATCCGCTTCATAAAGTCCCGTTTATAGACATTGGTGTTATATCTCAATAGGATATCCAACTGGTCCTGGAATTTCACCAGTACATCAAAATTATAGTTACTTCTTTCCACTGTTTCTATATTGGATACCCGGAAAGAGAATGCTTCCCCACTATAATTTTTCCCGTTGATTACATCTTCAATGATATTTCCAATAGGATAATTTAAAAATGTCAGGAAATGGTCGATTAAATCCTGTTTTAAATGGGATTGAGCCTGGATTTCCGCCAGTGAATAATAATGGTAAGGTTCACTCTCCAGGGACTGTTTTTGTACCTGGCGTACCAGTTGAATAAAGGTGGTGTCCGGGTGGAAACGGATGCGAACCGGGATAGTATTAATAAACAACCCGATCATGGATTCCACTTCTTCAACCTGGGGAGGACGCCCCGATACCACGATTCCAAAAACAACATCCTGTTTCCTATTGTACATGGCCAATAATATTCCCCAAAGGCTTTGAAAAATGAGGCTCAATGTTACGTGGTATGTGACTGCCATTTTATCCAGGGCACTGGTTTTCCCAGGCCCTAAGGTAAAGAGAATCTCTTCTTTTTTATATTCTTTTGAGGCGGTTCCCGGTGCAATCCGCTTTGGTATACTGGCGGTTTCTTTATAATCTTCCAGTAAACACCGCCAATATTCCCGGGCCTTTTCTTTATCCTGGCTTTCCAACCAGCGAATATAGCTGCGATAGGGCTTATCTGCCGGGAATTGATAAGGTCTATCCTCAATATAGCTATTATATATCTCCAGGAACCGGGAATACAAAATCCCACCCCCCCATCCATCCATTAATATGTGATGATTACTCCAGATAAATTCATATTCTGCTGCACCCACCCGCAGCACCGCCAATCGCAGCAGGGTATCCTTACTCAAATCAAAGGACTGCTGCCGGTCCTCTTTTTTAAAGACCTTAATCCATGAATCGATGTCCATGTCCCCTCTTTGAACCGATTCTCTTATATCCCGGTAATAAACATCTCTCCTTCCCTTCCTTAAGATCAACTGCAAGGGCCGGTCAAGGTCTTTATGGACAAACACACTTCGTAATACCTCATAATGGTTTACCAAATCTTGCAGCGTTTTCCTTACCGCGGCCACATCCAATTGCCCATGAAAGCGATAAGACAGTTGAACAAAATATGCAGAACTGTGCTGATCATAAAGGGCATGAAATATCATCCCTTCCTGCAAAGGTGTACAAGTATAGATATCTTCCAGGGGATATTTCCCCTTTAAGTGCTCTAAGGTCTCGATGGAGAGACCCGGGTAGGTTAAGTCACCGGGGGTTAAATCTCTTCCCTCCCGGTTTGAACAAAAGGAAATCACCCGTTCCAACTCTATTTTGAAATGGTTCCCCAGGGTTTCAATGGTTTCGGTTTTATATTGCCCGGTATTGTAACCGACTGACATTTGCAGTTGGTTATCTATTATCATACCGGATACATCAAGTTCATATCCCAATGAATGATTTAAACTCCGGGGAGAACCTGTTGATTCTCCGGCTATTTCAAAAGATTTGTTTTTTAAGTCTTCATCAAATTGCCCTAAATAGTTAAATATGATCTGTGGTTTTAATTTAAAGTGGATATCCTTTTTGAGCTCATCCGGGGTCAAATATTTCAATATGCCATAACCGATTCCTTTATTGGGCACCAGGCGTAAACGTTCTTTAATCTCCTTGATCTGGCGGGCCGGATCATTTTCATGGGAGAAATCTAATATTACCGGGAATAAACTGGTAAACCAGCCCACAGTACGACTGATATCCAGGTCCTCCCGGATTTTCTCCCGGCCGTGGCCTTCCAGTGCAAATAGAAATCGATGCTGTCCAAAGGTTTTTCTCAGCGCAGCCCCCAGCGCTGTCAATAACATATCGATAATTTCCGTACCAAACGCTTCATTGACCTTCGTTAACAGCATATGGGTTTCCTCTTTACCGAGGCTAAAAGAACATATTTCGGAATCTTTTATGTAATTATCTTCTTCTTTAAAACCTTCCTTTATCGGCTGAAAGGTCTGTAATTCCAATTCCGCCCAATATGCTTTCTCTTTCAATAATGAGCTGCTATTGGCATACTCGGATAACTTCTCTGCCCAAAGCATGAAGGAATCTGTCTTTAAAGGCAGTATCAATGGCTCACCCTTTTTATACTGATGATATAATGTTTCTATGTCCTCACATAGTATACGCCATGACACCGCATCAATAACCAGGTGATGAATGACGATAAGCAAACGGTCTCCATCGTTGAGATGAAACAACCCCAGTTTCATTAAGGGACCGGTTTCAAGGTTAATGCTTGCCTGGATATCATTGGCATTGTCTTCAAGCGCGGCAGCGGCATCCCCTCGTTTTCTATTCCTGTAATCAAATACTTGCAGCGAAAACGGATAGTGCAATCCCTGGTTCTCCTGGATAATCTCTCCTTTATCCTTATCCTCTTTGTAAATCATTCGCAGAACATCGTGATGCTCCTGCAATTTTAAAAATATTTCCTCCACCGCCTTCTCATCGATCCCTTCCTTCCAATAAAGCATCACTGCTTGATTGAAATGATTGCGGTCTGAAACTGTGGTCTCAAAAAACCAATATTGAATAGGCGTTAATGGAACGCTTCCATGAATAACCGATTGATCTGATATTCGTTGGCTTTTTTTGAGTAATGGTGTTAATCTCGATATCGTGGGATTCTGGAATATATCTGATATCTCAATGTCATACCCTTCTTTCTTCAGCCGTGATGCAATTTGAATGGTCTTGATCGAATCCCCTCCAACCATAAAGAAATTGTCATTGATCCCTATTCTTTCCAGTCCCAATACCTCCTGCCAGATCCTGGCCAACTTCTCTTCTCCTTTATTCCTTGGGGCATCATATTCCGCGTTTGTTATCACTTTCAAGCGCTGCAGTGCTTTCCAATCGACTTTACCGTTGGGGGTCAACGGTATGGCTGCTAAATACTTAAAAAATAAGGGTATCATGTAATCCGGCAGGTGTTTGGATAAAAAATTTCTTAAATCGGACTCTTGGATTTCATTATCTGAGACCAAATAGGCAGCAAGATATTTATCTTTATCTCTTGTTTCCCATTCATTTGCCAGTACCACCGCCTCCTTTATATGAGGATATTTCAGCAGGTTAGTCTCAATCTCCCCGGGTTCGATCCTATATCCTCTTATTTTAACCTGTTGATCGAGTCTTCCTAAAAATTCGACATTCCCATCCGGGAGCCATCTTGCCAGATCACCGGTCCTGTACATTTTACCGGCGGGAACAAATGGGTCCTCAATAAATATTTCCCAGGTTAATTGGGGCTTATTCAAATACCCTCTTGCAACTCCATCTCCCGATATATATATTTCACCCTCGACTCCAGGAGGCAAAGGCCTTTGATTTTTATCCAATATATAGATTCGAGTGTTAGCCAGGGGCAATCCGATTGGAACCGAATGCCGGTTATCCCTGTGGGGATCAAATTTATAGATCATACATCCCACTACTGTCTCTGTGGGACCGTATTCGTTGTATATCTCAATGTCCCTACCAAAATTCGAGTGAATATCCCTTGCCAATTGTGTGCCTAATTCTTCTCCTCCAACAATTAGCCGTTTAATCCTGGAATTTCTCTCTAATTTATTTTCTCTTATCAATTTTAAATGAGATGGGGTTAATTTGATTATGTCTACTTTATTATCATCAATTATTTTGCCCACCAGGGCTTCTTTATCCCCTGCTTCATAAACAATAATTGTGTTACCGGTTATTAATGGGGTGAATATGGAAGTCACAGTTAAGTCGAAGGATAACGAAGTATATAAAGGGAAATTTACCTTTTCATTTTTTACATATTCTTTGGTTGCCCACCATATATAATTCACAAGTCCCTGGTGTTCGACCATCACTCCCTTTGGTCTGCCTGTGGAACCGGAGGTAAAAAGAATATAAGCCAGATCCCCCGATTTATTGATATGTTCCGGATTTTGACCAGGGATACGGGGCAATACCCCGGTTAATCCATCCATCATCAATATTTCCCTGGCAAACTTTTTTGTCGGGGCTGGCTTGCGCGGCATAAAAGCAATCCCTGGTATTTTTTTTAATACCTCTTCATCCGGCAGTTTCCCTTTACTTTCCAGGATTCTCCCCATCACATCAGCAATGGTTAGTTCGCCTTCACCCAGCACTACTATATCAATATGGCTGTCTTGCAAAATGGTTTCATAATTGCTGGTGGCATAAGGACCACCGGCAATAATCGCTCCATCAAAACCCCAACTGCGAATCATCGCAACCGTGCGATGAAAAAATTCTTTATAGAAAATAATGGTGCGAATGCCTATCACCTCCGGTCTGAATTCATCCAGGATGGCTTTTAATTCTTGATAATTATCAAAATCAATCCGGGTTTTACATATCTTGCCATTAATCTTGCTGCCGAATTTATGCTTTAGGTAAGTCAAAATATACATTGGCCCTAACGGTGGTTCCACAACATTATAGCGGGTACTGCATTCACCCGTAAAGAATTGAGATAAATCCAATAATAAAAATCGCAGCGCATCTTCGGATGACGGTTGAGATGGGAATTGCCTTTTGAGTTTCTCATTTAGACCGGAGACAAAGTATCGCTCCTCAGGCGCACAATCGGCACCGCTCAATTCCTCTCTACCAATCCCCACAAATTTTAACAGGTGGGCAAGACTATTAATGGTCACAGGTAAATAGCTATTGTATTTTTGAATGATCTCACTCTCTGTCAAGACTCTCATCTGGTAAGGCAATACATGTAAAAGCCGTTCTTTTGATAAAAAATAATTATCAAGAAAATCGGTCTGGTACTTTAAGGTAAAACTCTTAGCAAAGGGTAAGGCTTCCGATAATTCGTGGTGCGCTAAAGCCTCCGACCCTGCGATGGCCTCCCTGGGAATCCCAGTTTCAAGGGCCAATTTCATCATATAGGTATTGGGATAAATCTTCAAAATATTGATATAGGGAAAATGAAACCATTTTGTGCTTTTAATAAAATCCAGCGTCATCATTGCCTCTTCTTCCGTTTCAGTTGGGAAACCATGCATGGTAAAAAGTTCTAAAATAACCTGTGGATGTTTCTTACAGAAATAGTCAACATTTTCACGGAATTTTTCAAGGTTTAAATTTTTCTTTATCAATTTCTGTACTCGTGGAGAAGCGGTTTCCAATGCCAGGGCAAGGCTGATGGTTCCTGCTTCCACCATCATATCGATATATTCTTCGGTCAATAAATCGCCCCGCACACCGTTTGGGAAAAAAAACTGTACATCCATCCGGTTTTTAATGACCAATTCAAATAGCTTCATACTATTTTCTACATTGAAATTAAAGATATCATCCACAAAACCAAACCGTTTTACCCCCATATTATAAAAAATCTTTACCTCATCAAAAATATGCTGAGCAGAACGGTAAATATGCTTTTTAGGCCAAATCTTATGACAATAGGCACAATTATATGGATAGCCCCGTGTAGCCTGCAGGGATATGCTGTTTTTAACCATTGCCTGGCCAATATATAGGTTGTTTTTTTCATAATTCACAAGTGACCGGTCAGGGATGGGCAGGCTGTCCAGGTCTCTAACCTGTAAACGACGGGGAGTCATATGAAGGGTATGGTTTATTAACTGAAATGATTGAAAAAGTGTAAGGGAACCATTCTTAAGCACTTCGGAATCGGTCAGTAAAAAAGACGCGCCGCAGTCTTCCAGCATCGTAACAATTCGATTTTTAGGAATTGACGGATCGATGGCCAGATAGGCTCCCCCTGCTTTTAATATTCCCAGTATGCCCACTATCGTATCGATTGATGGCTCAACCATTAGTCCGACTATGGTATCGGGTTTGACACCTCTTTCCCTCAATAAATGGGCCACATGATTTGCTCTTTGATTTAATTCACCGTATGTTAATTGTGCTGATTCCCCGGTTCTTTCCCCCTTGCCTGCCGCCACCTGCCTACTGCCAACTACAGCTATCTTTCCCGGTGTTCTTGTTGCTTGCTCCTCAAATAATTCATGGATGGTTTTGTCCTTCGGATAATCGGCCATGGTACGGTTAAAGTCGATCAGCCGTTTCTTTTCACCTTCTGTCAGACAATCAATAAGGCTGATTTTCACGTTCGCATCAAAAAGTACCTGCTCCAGCAGTACATTAAAATGAGCAACAATCTTTTCTACCGTTGTTTTATCAAAAAGCCGTGGATTGTACTCCACTACCCCTTCTATATTGTCGTCGGCTCTATAGAAAGAAAAAATCATGTTTAAATGAATATCCTGTAAATATTTCCGATCATGAATATTTTCAAGTAAAACCGCAATATCGGATAACGGAAAACCATCGTCGCTGTAGAGAATATTTAATTGATATAGCAACATTCGAACCGAGTAATTAACATTTTCCGTTGCCTCTATTATCCTCTGCCTTACTTGCAGCACTAGTTCTTTAAAAGTCATCTCCTTTTCAATTCGATTTCGCAATATCAAAAAGGTATTTATAAACTTAACATCAATGTCTTGTTTTATAACAGGTGCCCCGATAATAATGTCAAGGTTGCCTGTATACTTGTTCAGCAAAACCACCAGTGCCGCTGTTAAAATCATGTGCAGCCTGAAATCGGATTTATTGCTCAACTTCAATATCGCAGCAGATAATTCATGCGAAAGGCTAAAATTTACCCGACCTTTTAACTCTTCAAATTCCCCCGGCTTTCCTATTTCCTGAAAATCACAAGGAAAACCAGTCTTTACCAGGTCCCCGCATAACCTGTTCAACCAATAGTCCCTCTCTTCTTTATACTGACTGGAAATAGCCGTCATATCAGGATTATTTGTTTCTTCTATCATTATTTTCCTCCCAGGAGCGCTGTGCGTAATTGTTTATCTGGAATATTCTAAAACTCGAAATCACCTTCATCATTAACAACAGCCTTTACAAATGATGATTTTTGCACCTTTCGACATTCATCGACAGATACGTTTCTATTTCTAATATCCATCAAGGATGGAACGGCATTGTCGTGGAGTTCGCTCCAACGTTGATCCGCTTTATAAATATCGCTTAA
Organism: Candidatus Aminicenantota bacterium; assembly: GCA_011772425.1. Taxonomy (GTDB): domain Bacteria; phylum Acidobacteriota; class Aminicenantia; order UBA2199; family UBA2199; genus JAKAGC01. The sequence continues at coordinate 24,349 of WVZO01000485.1, read as the reverse complement.
AGAATATGGATTGGGAATTCCCAATTTTTTACAGTGCTCTTCAAAACGATTGATTCTTTCATATGTTTCTTTTCTTGAAGGGAAGCAATCCAGTATCCAGGTTTGAGTAATTAACATTTTTCTTGTATTTTCCTGGTACAATGGAACCGCTTTATTTTTTTCTGCCAGACCGGTGGAAGCCACCTGCCCGGTTAAAAAATATCGATACGGATTGCATTCGGCTTCATAAATATAATCTTTTAATTCTTCAATAAGGTTTAGTGTTTGCCGGAAATCTTCTTCGGTTTCCCCCGGATAGCCTACAATCCAATATGTTGTAGTTTTAATCCCAGCCCGGGCAAGACTGAATATCGAGGATGAAATAGATGAGGGGGTTATTTTCTTGTCCATCGCATCTAAAATACGCTGCGAACCGCTTTCAACACCTAATCTTGCCCGGTAAAAACCGGCACGTCTCCAAAGAAACGAGTTTTCAATGCTGCTTACATTCTTATCAACCCTTAAATATCCATCCCAATACACCAAAAGATCCGATTTTAGAAACTCCCCTGCCAGGTCCGCTATAATAGGATTTAACAATGAATCACACATCAGGAACAATTGGGACCCATATTTTTCCTTTAATTCTCTCAATTCTGCGATAATCTGTTGGCAGGATTTTTTTCTAAATTTTCCCCAATAGACTGTCTCAGCGCAAAACGTGCATTGAAACGGACAACTCCGGGATGTATATGCGGCATTATAAGGATAATGCTGGAGATCAAAATCGGAAAAATCAGGGATATCAGCAGAAGAAATATCCAAAAATTCCCCGTTAATGCTGCCTATGCTGCAGACGTTCAGTGATTCAGGCAATTCATGGTGTAAGAATTTTACAAATAAGTTCTCACCTTCTCCTGCTATTACTTTGTCAATATAGGGGGTCTTTTCCAAAAAGAAACGAAAATTAGGAGAACTCAACTCAAGGCCCTGGGAAAAAATCGCACCTCCCATCACTATTTTAATGTGAGAGTATTTCTCCCTGGTTAACCTGGCAGCAAAAATGGAAGCAGGAAGTGTTCCCCTGTAAACAGATAAACCTAAAACCGCCGGTTCTTCATCTTTCAACAACCGCAGAAAATACTTCTCAAGCTCTTTGTAAAACGTTTGTATCAACTCATCCAATTCCAAAACACAGGATTCCCCAACATCCGCATAAAAATTATTCCGTATCAATAAATGGAGTAATTCCAGGTACTCCATTTCATCTTCAAAATTGAGGTAGGCCATCATATGCCCCTGTAAAACATCAAGCCCTGTATTGTAGAAATTCCCTCTTTTATTTTGAGGAATATGTTCTTTTAAACGATCATAATACTTACCATAAATATTTCTAAATGGCATTTCTACATTTAAATCCACTGTCTTCACATTATAGCCGTGGTTTTGAACAAAACTCTTCAAACATGAGATTCCCAACGGGGGAATAAGCGGCGTCCAGAAAGGCAGAAGTACCAGGAGTATTTTTTCCTTTTGCCGGTCATCTTTTTGCAGGTTCTTTGAATTGCCTTTGCTCATTTAATTGGCCTCATTTTTAACTCCAAAATTCCCCAGTTCCTCTTTTAAAGCAATCCCAGGACCAGTCCCGTGATACTAAAAGGCAAAATCATCGGGGTCCTCCTGGAGAGCCGTTGTTGTTATATCTTTTAAATCATAAGATACTTTAATATCCTCAAGCTTCATATCCCAATTGGATATCGTCTGCTTAAGTATATCGATATACCAATTTTTCATTTTCTCAATGGTTGACTTTTTAAACAATGCAGTGGAATAAGTAAACGACATATTGATCCTGTTATCAAGCTCTTCAGCTTCAAGAGATAAGTCGAAATGAGATAGCTTATAGTCGACTTCACAGGGAATAATATTGAGGTCTTTGTTCTCCCTATTTCCATCCCTTGCTTGAAACTCAAGATTTTGAAGTTGAAACACCGTATCGAATACCGGATTCCTGTTCAACTGCCCGTGCAGTCCCAATCTTTTTACTAATTCATTGAATTGATAATCCTGGTTTTCAAAGGCCTTGACGGTATTTTCTTTTACTTCTTTTAGAAATTCTCTAAAGCCTTTATTTTCAACGGGACGATTCCTCAACGGCAGCATGCTGACAAACATGCCGATAATGTCCTGCAAATCCGCATGGTTTCTTCCTGCCACTCCTGTTCCCACGATAATATCCTCATGATTGGCATATTTCGACAACAATATATTATATACTGCTAATAAAACCATGAATAAAGTGGTGTACTCTTTTTTCATCAACTCCCGTAACTTACCGGTCAATTCCCCATCCAAAGAAAAATAGACCCGCTCACCCTCATACCCTTGAATCTCCCCCCTTTCATAATCGGTAGGTAAAGTGAAAACCGGCATTTCACCTTCAAGCTCCTTCAACCAAAATGCTTCCTGCCTCTTTATATTTTCCTTTTCCTTTTCCCTATTCTGCCATTCCGAGTAATCTCTATATTTTAACTTTAAATCAGGCAATTCTTCTCCCTTATAAAGAACCATCAGCTCTCTCATCAATATTCCCGCTGAGATCCCATCCGTGATGATATGATGCATATCTACTATGAGTAAATACTTCTCATTAAACTTCTTTATCAATCCTACCCTCATTAATGGCGCCCGGCTTAGATCAAAGGGTCTAACAAAGCGTTTAATTATTTCATAAACAGGTGTGTTTTCCAGTTCACTATACTCTATTTTAAAAATACACTTCCCGGATATTCTTTGCCCGGGCTTCCCATTTATTATTTCAAAAGAAGTTCGTAAACTTTCATGCCTATGGAGTAATTTCTCAAATGCTTCTTCAAATCTTATAATTTCTATATTTCCCTCTAATTCAACCACCAGGGGAGAATTATAAGCAACCGAATTTTTATTCAAATGCTGGATAAAATATAACCGCTTCTGCTCGGAGGATAAAGCGTAATATTTTTTTTCTTCTGCCGGCGCGATCGAGAAGTATTTGTCTTTTTTTAACGTTTTAATGTATGATGAAAGATCTCTAATCCGTGGTGTCTGAAATACCCGGGAAAGGGGAATATTTACCTGTAATAATTTATATACTCTCGAAATGAACCGGGTGGCTTTTAATGAATGTCCCCCCATTTCAAAAAAGTTCGCATCAATACTAATCTTATCTATCTCTATTCCAAGTACCCCGGACCATATTTCTACCAATTTTTTTTCTATTTCATCCCGTGGAGCAGTGTATGCTTTTCCCGCGTTGAATTCGGGTTTGGGTAAAGCCCTCCGGTCTACTTTTCCATTTGGTGTTAAAGGGATTTTTTCCAAGGGAACAAAAAAGGAGGGGATCATATAATCCGGCAATTCCCTCAATAAATATTCACGCAATTTGCTTACTTTTAACTGACCATTTTGTACGTAATAAGCACATAAATACTTGTCTTTATCTTTATTACTCCCTGCTTTCGCTGTTACTGTTACGACAGCCTCTTTTATCTCTTCATGCTTGAGTAATTGACTTTCTATTTCGCCCGGTTCTATCCGATATCCCCTTATCTTTACCTGGTTATCCACTCTTCCGAAAAACTCTATCTGTCCATTAGCTAACCATCGGGCAATATCTCCAGTTTTGTAAATCCTTTCTCCTTCTTCGAAGGGATTGGCAACAAATTTCTCCGTTGTTAATTCCGGTCTATTTATATAGCCCCTGGCGAGTCCTACCCCGCCAATGCATAATTCACCCGGTATCCCTGCAGGAATTAAATAATGGTCTTTATCGACAATATATATATTGATATTGTTAATGGGTTTGCCTATAGGCACTTTTTCATGGTTTTCAGTGGATAAACCATCACAATCAAAATATGATACATCTATTGCTGCTTCAGTGGGGCCATACAGGTTTGCCAGTTTCGTATTGATAGAACATTGGTTATTGACTATTTCCTTGAACAGCTTTACCTGGGATAGTTGTAACGTTTCTCCACTTACAAAAATTTGCTTTAAACCGGATAATCTTCCCGGGTTACCGAAGCATTTTAGATATTCTAAAAACTCATTTAACATGGAAGGAACAAAATGGATAATCGAAATGACATTCTTTTCGATTGTATCTTTAATGATTTCGGGATTCTTTTCACCACCGGGAATAAGAAAGCATAATTTAGCCCCTTCAATTGCCCACCAGAACAGTTCCCATACCGACACATCGAAAGTAAAGGGCGTCTTCTGCAATATCGTATCATTCCCGTTTAAGGGATATTTTTTTTGCATCCAGTCGATTCGATTCACCAATGATCGATGCTCAATCATAACCCCTTTGGGATTTCCGGTCGAACCGGAGGTATATATAACATAAACCGGATCTTGCGGTGTGCTTAATGTTTCATAGTTCTGAAGACCCCCGGCAAATAAATCCAGTTCTTCTAAGCTTATAAAATCAGAAGTATATCCATAGGTATCCGCTAATTTTTCTTTAAATTTTCTCTGGGTAATAAGGATTTGCACTTCACTATCCTTCAATATGTACTTTACCCGTTTTAAGGGATACCCGGGCTCTATAGGCAAATATGCACAGCCTGCTTTTATTATCCCCAAAAGACCAACCATCATTTCTATGGAGCGTTCTGTCATTATTCCCACCAACGAGTTTGCCCCGGTTCCCCACTTTTTCAGAAGTCCTGCCAATTGATCTGATTTTTTTCTCAACATCCGGTAGGTCAACAGCCGGTCTTCATATACCACACCAACAGCATCCGGTTTTTTTTCCACTTGTTCTTCAAATAACCGGTATATTGTTTTGTCTTTCGGATATTCTGTTTTTGTATTATTAAAATCAAACAATACTTGCTTCTTCTCCTCTTTCGATATCAGCTCTATATCAGCTATCTTTTTTCCCGGGCCAGTTAAAATATATTGAGCAATATTTAAAAATCGCCGGGCCAATTTTTCTATTGTCGATTCATCAAATAAATTTTCATCATAGATAAACTTTCCTTCAATACCTGCAAATACCGATATACTAATTGTCAAACTATAATTGGTCATTTCAAATACTGAAAAGGAATCGATGGATAATCGACCATTTCTTCGGGTCAGTCTTCTTAATGGATAGTTCTCTATTACCATAATGGAATCAAATAATTCATCCCCGCTATTTATTTCACTATACTCTTTTATATTTACCAGGGGTGTATCGATGTATTTCTCCATCTCCTGTAAAGTGTTATATACCCGGTATAAAAGCCCGAGTATTTCTTCATTATGATGGGATTTAATTCTCAAAGGTAACGTGTTTATAAATAAACCGACAATGTTTTCTATTCCTTTCAGACTTGCAGACCTCCCCGACGCGGTGGTACCAAAAACGACATCTTCAATATTATTATATTTCTGTAATAAAATTCCCCAGGCGCTGTACAGAAATGAAGCAACCGTCATTTTATAGGTTTCCACAAAATTTTCCAATTGATCTTTAACAGTGGGAAAAAATCTTAACTGGTAAGTGTTGACTTTCATTGCTTTCTTCGAGACTCTACTCTTTATTGGGAGATCGGTTTTCGTATCAAAAGCGTTTAGATATTCCTTCCAGTATTTTTTTTGTCCCATTGTATCCTGGTTTTGCAAGTACCTGACAAACTCTATGAATTTCCCTTTGATCGGTTTAACCGGCGGTACGCCAGTGCATAATTCTTCATATACCTTAAAAAATTCATTTAAAATAATGATGGTACTCCAACCATCAAATAAAATATGATGATTACTGAATATCATCTCATATTTATTTTCTTTTCTTTTACAGAGAGTTATCCTATAAGGAATCTCCTGCAAATCAAATGTCTCCATCTTATCATTAATTTTTACCTGTTGGACAACTTTTTTGCTTTCGGTACCATCTAAATCGGAGAAATCAAAATACCTGACTTTAATTTTATATGTCTTTAAGACTATTTGAATGGGATTGGGCACTTCCTGCCAGCGAAATATCGTTCTCAACATCTCATTTGCAGCGATCACAAAATTCCATGCTTTTTCGAAGGTTTTAAGTGCCAATCTGCCTGATATATCCAGACATATTTGTTCAAAGTAAAGAAGACTCCCGGGAGTTTTTAAATAGTGAAAAAGGACCCCTTCCTGCATAGGAGTTAATGCATAGATATCTTCTATATTTTCTTTGTCTAATCTCTGCATTTGACTATTGGTTTGAACGTATTCCACCAGCTCGGCATTGGTATCCACTGAAGAACGCTGCCGGTCAGGTACTTTGTACTCTGATCTCTTACTTACTCATATCTTAAAGAATCTACAGGATTCTGTCTTGCTAACCTGACAATTTGAAAAATAGTAGTTAATACGACTATCGGTACTATTAATAATATAGGCAGGACAAAAAACCACCATCCGATTCCTATTCTATAAGCGTAGTCTTCAAGCAGTTTATTAAAAATATAATATGCAATTGGAAACGTAATCAAAACGGCAACAATTAGCAGTTTTGCAATATCTTTTAAAAATAAAAGAATAATCCCCAACACATCCGCACCCAGCACCTTTCGTATTCCGATCTCTTTTGTTCGCTGCGAGGATGTATATGAGGATAAACCAAAAAGACCGAGACAGGCTACAAAAATTGCAAATACAGTGAAAAATAGTAACTTTTTCCCAAACAGCTTGTCAGTATTGTATTGCCTATCAAAAAATTCTTCCATATGATGATATATAAAAAGATTTCCAGGAAAAAATTCATCCCATTTTTTTCTAATAAAGTCTATAACTTCGGGATTACTTTCTGTATTCAATTTCACGGCTATATAACTAAAGCCAAGGAACCTGGGGAAAAGAAACATTACCGGTTCAATTGACTTTCTCAGGGTCTCTTGATGATAATTTTTTGCCACCCCAATGACTCTTCCGACTCTTTTTCCCTGTGAAAAGATAACTTTATTAAGCACGTCATTGGAATTTCTAAATCCTAATAATTCGACTGCCTTTTCATTTAGAATTATAGAACGCCCCCTGTCGGTAAATCCTTTAGTAAATTTTCTTCCCTCTAGTAGTTTAATCTTAAAAATATCAAAGAAATCATGATTCACCCAACAGCCCCTTAGAGTATATTTGGTATTATTACCTTCTACCGTAACTCCTGCCCATGTGGATTGATAGCTGAGCCCGGGAACACTGCCGTTCGTTGCACCGGAGATTGACGGATGACCCCGTAATTCGTTTATTAACGCATTCACAGTAAACTCGAAATTTCTGATTCCTCTTTGAACAAAAGGACGTTCAAGTAATATGACATTCTTTAAATCAATCCCTAAATCTCTTTTTCGCATAAAGGAAACCTGGTTGAAAAAAGCAATAGTACCTCCTATCAAAGCGATACATATTGCAAACTGTAAAATCATAAATGTATCCCTTAAATTCGTCTTGCCGGAGCCAACTTCTATCTTACCTTTTAATGCATTAACCGGATGGGGTGAGGAAAGCAAGAAAGCAGGTACTATCCCCGATAACAGGGTACCTATAAACAATAACACCAATATACCCAGCCAGTATTCCGGCGCAGTCAACAGCGACACAGCGCTGTGTAATCCGAAAAGTTGATTAAAATAGGGGCTTAATATTCTAATAAAAATTATTGCTATGACAAACGCGAGAATATTTATCAAAAGGGATTCAAATAAAAATTGTTTGATCAATTGCTCACGCGTCGCTCCAACAACTTTTCTTAAACCCACCTCTTTAGAACGGTCAATTGATCGAACAGTAGAAAGATTAATATAGTTGAACCAGACAATTAAAAGAATAACTATGGCTAAAATCGACATAATGTAGACGGATTGAATGTCACCGTATTTCATTATATTCCTATCCCCCCACCAGGTGGTTTTTGAAAGCAAGTGTACATCCCTCATTGCCTTCAAATGGTATACTTCTCGTCTATTCTCTCTTAATAAATCTTCTTTGATGTATCTTTCCAGGAATTGCGGTATCTTCGCCTCTACCGCTTTGGGGTCGGCGTCAGGCGCCAACAAAATGTAATTAAAAAACCATAATTGATCCCAACCGTATTTTACCACGTCCCACCTATCAAAAAAATGAAAGGGAAAAAGAAACTCAAACCTTATATGTGAATTTTCCGGTATATCCTTAAATACTCCCCTGACCGTGAATATCCATCTCATTCCATTAAACCAATCAAACATGAATGATTTACCCATGGGGTTCTCATCTTTGAAAATTCTTTTTGCCGCCGATTCGGAAATCAATACGGAATTTGGTTGTGCAAGAGCAGTTGAAGCGTTTCCTATTATCATCTGGTAAGAGAACATACTGAAAAAAGAAGGGTCTACAAATAAATGTTTAAGCATTTTAAACTTCTTATCCCCATAGGTTAAAACACCGTCACCAAGGCGTGTAATTCTACAATAATCGACTACTTCCGGGAAATCCTTTTTCATGGTCGGTCCCATGAGACGCACCGTCTTATTGGTTTGATAACTATATTTGCCTTCAATATAAGTTTCATGTTCCAAACGGTATATTCGATCGCCATTCTCATGAAAATCATCATAACTTAGCTCAAACATAACGTACTGCAATATCAATATACCTATTGCCAGTCCAATAGCAAGCCCTATCACATTTATGAAAGAGAACATTTTATTTCGCAGTAAATTGCGATAAGCGGTTATAAGATAATTTTTAAACATAATTGCTCTCCCAATTAATGATTCTTAATTGGCATCCAGGCCCTATCCAATCCAAACCGCCTAATATTCCGGAAAAATTTACTATCATAATCGCTTCTCCTTGATCATGGTTAAAATTTGTACTACTCACTAGCCAACACCTTTAATTGTTTTTATTTAACAACTTAATGCCTTCCTATTTTCAGTTGTTTTTTAGCTCATATTATACCTCACAATTCCCGACTTTTCAACTATAACATTAGAATTTTTTTCATTCAAATCCAATGACTTCAGTCACTACAAAGAATATGAGGCGTTCAAGCGAGAATACCATCAATATTATTTTATCTGGCTCTTGTATTTTTTGGGGTTATTTTAACCAGCCGGGGTTATAATAAATTGAAATCAAAGTCTCCTTTATCTTGATCTTGAAATGAGTCCTCAACCAAATTCATCTTCTTAATTTTTTTATTTTCATCGATGTAATTATTTGCTACAAACTCAATTATTCCAGGAACCGCATTTTTGTGCAAACGTTTCCAGCGTTCATCCGCTTCATACAGCTCGGTCAAATACTGTGCATTAGGGATCCCCATTTTGTCACAATGATCTATAAATACTTTTATTCTCCGATATGTTTCCTCACGGGATGGTACAGTATCCAGTATCCATGTTTGGGTTATCAATGTATCTCTTTCACTTTCCGGGTATAAAGGGACTGTGTTGTTTTCTTTAAGCCATTTATCGGAGTTCACCTGCCCTATGGGATAATAGTAAAAATTTATCGCGCCTGTCGTTAACTTTTATCTCTTCCAGCCGATCGTTCATATGGCCAATATCTCCACAAGAGAGATCAAAATATCTAAGCTGAAGTTGATGCTTTTTTAGAATGATCTGGATTGAACTTCCTAGCTTCTCCCAGCGAAATACTGTCCGCAGCATTTCATTAGTCTCAATGACGAAGTTCCAGGCTTTTTCAAAGACCTCCACCTCGATTTCCCCGGAGAACTCCAGGGTTAATTGTTCGAAATAACTCTCCCCTTGAGGATCTTCCAGGTAATAAAAGAGCATCCCTTCCTGCATCGGTGTTAATGCAAGGATATCTTCGATGTTTTCCTTACCTGTTTTTTTTAATTTGCCCATGTTAGGGACCCCATAGAAATATTTCAGCTATATTCTTTTCTCTTTTTAGAATTTATTATTCTTATCGAATCGAATTCACCGGATATCTTGCGCTTCTACCCTTTTTGCCTCGAACCGGTATATTTCACCGTAGACAGGGTACATCATTTGATTCATTAAGTCCCTCTGGAATCTTACCGGTCCGTTTTTTACATCTTTTTTGTAGCAGATATTGGGGGGCCATAAGATAGTAATCGTATTAATGCCGTCTTTAAGCGATTGTCCAGGTACTTTTAACGTGAAATTTTGCCAATAGTCAAATGCAGGTAGTTCCTTTTGAAAGCAGTTGTTTACATCCAGGAAAACCTTTTCTTTTTTGAGATTTCGGTCCGGGTGCGGGACCCGGTAGGTCAGTTTTAATTCCACATCATTATCAACTCCCGTCACCAGGAAAAAACGGGATTGTGGAGAAAAGGCCTTGTAATAGCTATTATTTGGACGGTAAGATGCGATATATGATGCCAGGTGGTAATAAGATTCCAGTAAGTTGATTTTTCCATTTAGAAAGCTGTGTTCTTTTTTCCTGAGTTTCAATATCCGCGGCTCTATATCAATACCGTGCCTTTTTAATGCCGCCGCCATCGCATCGACAAGTGCTATATCCATCAAGTAGAGGTTATTGGGTTGTAATATATTGGGAAATTGGGCCATTTCTCCACTTTCAAACATTTTTTTACACCACTTGCTCAGGCACCAGGTTGTATGATAACTAACCATTTCACTGTAGTTGAGCATCAGGTGTGTGACTTTTGCGGATTTATTTAGTGACTGTAAACAATGATAATAAAGTATATCAAAGGGTTGTTCACCCCGGTGGGCATTATGGATGGCAGCAAAGAAATGGGCACGGGCGATTACATCGTTATTGGGAGTTGGAGCTTTTTCTCCAAGCTCAGCCCCGGGGATCTCTTTATCGGTCAATATGGAAAACAATTTTTGTGCTGTTGAAGTCATGGCAACTTGAATACCCTCGACAGAGAGATGACAATAGTCTAAAAACAGTTCCTTTCCAGGTGGTCTACCCCTTTGATATCGGCTAAAAACCTCGGGCAAGTCCACTACGGTCATATTATATTTGGCCGCCTCCTCCAATAGTGTATCCCGGATCACAGTAAGACAACCGGGAACATTCTGCCCCCTGAACATCGCGGTATCTAAGGCCATTCGCAGCCATTTTGTCGCTTCCGGGAACAACTCCCGTTCCAACTTGCACCTGGCGAGCAATTCATAACCAAGTGGGTTGCCCTGGTTCAGTTTTATCATTTCATGGCTTAGCTCTTCCGCTCTTTCTATATTGCCTTTTCCCAACTCCGTTTGTATTTCATCTTTCAACCGCAGCCACGTTCCTGTTTCACCCTTCGGCCATGTATTGATTTGCTGTACCCAGCTACTTTGAAAATCCAGTAAATTATATTCAGGAATCACATAAAGCACCGGTACTTGATATGCTTTTGAAAGACCGGCCGCATGTTTCATGAAAGAACTCACCATTTTTTTATATTGGTTTTCAAGTATAGGTTTTAGACTGGAAAATCTATTTTGTGTGCCCATTACTTCAATTATTTTAGCCGCTAAATCTTCAGTAAAGGAGAAACCGTTCACCCAGTTATTTCCTGCAAAGATAACCAGTACATCAGGTTCCAGTGCCAGACAAGATGAACAGAGATCAGTGAGATCGTTAATTAAAAGATCGTTTCGAGCCAGGTCCACCACCTCTGCCTGCAGGAGACCCGGCTTTGAATTTAAAAGGACCTCCAGTACAGAAGCCGGTGTGTAAAAGGGATCAAGAAGATATCCCCTGGAAACCGATTCTCCCAGGTACACAATTCTTTTTTTCGAGCTTTTAGGGGGTATTTCGTGAACCCTGGCCCACTGGTTGAACTCTTGCTTGTATTTTTCGTCACGGGTATAATATTTCTTACCCTCAATCCGTGCGGGTGCCCAGATACCCACCGATTCACCCGGTTTCGGCACCTTTTTTATGGTTATATTGGCGGAGGATGGGGCGCGATTCAAAAGAAGTTTCCGCTCAAGTGCCTGTATTTTCCCTGTCTCTTTATTTCCATTTGCGATATAATGTGCCAACTGATTCGCAGTTTCTTTTAATGATTCGGGTGGTCGCTTCGCCATATTGAATCTCCTTATTTTAGTTTAAATAAAAGTATAAACAGCGCTAAAAGGTTCATCTTTAATTCTCTTCTGTGCATTCACCAGCATTCGCAGCAATGATAAAGAATTTTCAGATCTTCGGATCAAAAAATCTCCCAGTACGAGAGAATCTATATCGGTAGTGATGAAGCATTCCAACGCATCAACCGGTGTGCAGACAATTGGCTGCCCCCTGACGTTAAATGAGGTATTCAACAAAACAGGACACCCGGTGAGCTTCTCAAATTCGAGGATAAGGGCGGCAAAGAGTGGGTTGGTCTTTGAATTTACGGTTTGAATCCTGGCGGAACCGTTAACGTGAGTGACAGCAGGTAAATTGAGGGGAGAAATAACCTTGCAGGTTTCCAGCATAAAAGGGGAGGGATGACCGATATCAAAATGGTCTTTCATTTTCACTTCCAGTACAGCCGGTGCAAAGGGGCGAAAGGCTTCCCTTTTTTTAACCATTGAATTGACACGGTCTCGCATGTCGGGGCTGCGGGGGTCTGCCAGGATCGACCGGTTTCCCAGTGCCCTGGGACCATATTCCATTCTTCCCTGGAACCAGCCGATGACATTTCCCCGGGCCAGTTGTTGTGCGGTTTCACGAAGTAATTGCTCCTGTTTCCCGCGATAATCTTTGAATTTTAAAGGAGTGGCATTTAACAATCTTTCGATCTCATCAGCAGTGTATTTTGGACCTAGAAACACCTGTTCTAGCTTCCCGGTGACCGGGCGGTTTCCCATAAGCTCTACATGTGCCAGTGCGGCAGCTCCCAACGCACATCCCGCATCATTGGCGGCGGGTTGTACAAACAATCGCTTAAAAGGGCTTTCTCTTAAAATCCTACTATTGGCCACGCAATTTAATGCTACACCACCTGCCATACAAAGATTCTCCTCCCCTGTTCTTTCATATAGATACCCGGCTTTTTCAAGTAATATTTCCTCTAAGACCACCTGGAGGCTCCTGGCTGCATCTTTATGAAATTGATGAATCCCGGACTCAGGGACACGGGGGGGCTTTCCGAAGAGTTCGATTAATTCTTCCGAATACATTTTATCCCCTGAAATAAAATCGAAATACTTCATGTCCAGGTAAAATTGTCCTTTGTCACGGGATTGGATCAGCGTGTAAATTTTATCGACATAAACCGGTTTACCGTAGGGAGCCAGGCCCATTACCTTGTACTCTCCACTGTTTACCCGAAACCCGAGGTAGCCTGTAATGGTGCTGTATAAAAGGCCCAACGAATCGGGGAAGTGTACTTCTTCGAAAAGCTCTATATTATTTCCTTTTCCCTGTCCATACGTACACGTTGCCCATTCTCCCACTCCATCGACTGTCAGGATTGCAGATCGCTCGAATCCCGAAAAATAGTAACCGCTGGCTGCATGTGAAAGATGGTGTTCCATAAATTTTATGGGACCTTCATAACCCAGTAATTCCCGGATTTCCCTTTCAGCACGGTGGGGGTCCAGCTTATAAACAAGTTCCCGGGAATCTCCCCGGTATCCACTCCAGAGCTGGCGGGCAAACTTTTTCTCAGGGTTTTCATAATAGGCAAGACAGTCGATATCATGTATGCTAAGTCCGGCTTCTTCTAAGCAATACCGGGACGCATTTACAGGCATTGAACAATCAAATTTCTTCCGGGTAAACCTTTCCTCCTGGGTGGCCGCAATTAACACACCATCCTGTAAAAGACAACAGGCTGCATCATGATAAAGTGCTGAAATTCCAATTATATTTATCCGGACATTTTGATGTTTACACATAATAAAATCTCCCTTGATATTTATTCATACCTCAACGATTAACTTCCACATCGCTTTATCCATTATGGCACCCCAGTAAACGGGCTCCGAACAAAACTTGCATCGGTAAGGACAACTCCTGGAACCATAGGCAGGTAAATAGAGGTAAAGACTCAAATCAAAATCCGAAAAATCGGGCCTGTTGCTGGCGATATCAAATAGTTTATTACCAATATCCTTTTTTGAATAAACCCGCTGCGAATCAGGGAGTTCACCTTGCAAATATTTTAAGAGTAATTCTTCACCCTCTCCTATTATAATTTTGTCAAGATATACCTCTGTCTTTTGTAAAAAATATTCAAAATCAGGAGACTTTACATCCAATGTCTGAGAAAAAATTCCACCTCCGGCAACCGTACGGATATGTGAGTATTTATTCCTGATAAGCTTTAAGGCATGAATCGATGTGGGAAGGGTATGGGTATACAACGAAATTCCGACTACATCCGGTTTCTCCTTTTCCAACAATTCAATAAGGTATCCTTCAAATGAATAATAAAACTGGTCTAAAATCTCATTTAAGACCTTCACAAGAGCATCATTTGCTTCAAAATAGAAGGTTTTATAAATGATTATTTTTACCAATTCAAAATACTTTTCTTCATTGGTATGATTAATGTGTGCCATCATATGATTTTGTAAAACATTATGGCCAACATTGTAATAATCATTTCCTTTCAACTTTTTGTTCTCAGGGAAAAAATTTAATAACGTATCGAAATATTTATCATATATTCTTTTAAACAGTGTTTCTGAATTAAAGTCAAGCACTTTTACAATGTATCCATGTCGTTCAAGATAGCTTTTTATGGAACACAATCCCAATGAAGGCATCAATGGATACCAATAAGGTAATAGAGCCAATAGAATTTTCTCTTTCTTTTTATCTTGCAGTAAATCATTCTTATGAGGGTTCATCTTTTTCCTCCAAATTTATCAATTTATCCGTGGATAGATTTATCAAAGTGAATATTTTAGATATATTTCCTTTTTGATTTAAGGTACATACGGGTCTATCTTATCCGCTGGCACAGGAATTTTCATTATACGCCACTTTTACTACGTTATAACTTATAGTTACCAGGACCACCGGGACAATGATCAGTACCGGTATTACAAAAAACCACCAGGACTTTTCGTGCTTTATTTCCTCCACCGAAATCTGGAAAGTTGCCCTTTAATACGCTAATGGGTTTAAAAGAGGACATAATAAAGGCAGGATGCAAACCGGAAAAAAATACCCCGCTAATAAATATTTTATGGATACGTTGAATTTATTTCAAAACCAAAAATGAAAAAATCATCTTCATTGGGTGGGAAAGAAATCACCAAATCACCATAGATAGGCTTCCGCCCTTGGGATTTAGCATATTCTTCTGATTGGTGTCTTACTTGGCAGGAAAAATTTTCCTTAGTTTAATACCTCGGTCACTACTGAATATAGCCTGGTTAAATTAGGTTTTTAGAATATCATATTTGGTTGTTCGTTAAAATACACAAAATCGTTGCATATGGTGGAAAGAATTTATAATGAATCTACAGATAGAAAAAAAAATTTCAGTTTTTCCAGTTATAGAATATTTGCAAATTTAAAGACCTGATAAAACCTTCCAAATCATTTAATATAAACCCTATCCATCTGAAAATATTACCCGGGGCGAATATATCCCCTAAAAGCAACAATTTTTGTAAATTTTCTTTCTCTTTTTACTTTCGGTTATTTCAGGTGGACATCCCAAAGACATCTAAAAAAATTCCAAAGGAAATGACAATGATCAATAAATCAATCTCATAGGGGATATTCAAGCGAAAACCCTCAGCCATGTATTGATTTTTTAATTTCTCCACGGTATCCGGGTTGAAATATCCCTGGCGTTTTATTCGTGCCAACGATATTAAATCATGGATATATTCAATATTTCGTCTCAACAAGTAGGGGCTTCCCGGTGCATGAAAGGCAAATTTTTCCCGTCTAATGATTTCCGGGGGAACCCGGTTTTCAGCCACTTTTTTTAATATGTATTTCTCTTCAAATTCTTTCAGTTTCAGATCCGGGGGGATCTTGACAGCAAATTCTACCAGGTTCTTATCTAAAAATGGATACCTCCCTTCCACGGAATTGGCATAAGCCATCCGGTCCCCGTGATCGGCAATCAAATGAGTGATCAGGCGCAGTTTATAATCCAGGTATGACCGTTTATGAAGAATATCCCGTCCTTGCAGCCGCTTAATATTAACCACTTTATGCTGAAGCGCATCCACCTGGGCAAATATTTCTTGAATCCTTTGGGAATATAAATTCCTTTTTACTTTTTCAAAATCATATAGATTCATTTCAAAATTAAGATTTTCATCTCCCCAAAGGCGTTCATTTAATTCCTTCTGCCCGATTTCACCGGAAACGCTCTTTTTCTGCATATTCCTGAATTTATCAAACTTATATCCCGGGTAACCGGCAAACCATTCATCCGCCCCTTCCCCGGACAGCACCACCTTTATATTCTTTTGGCGGGCGCTTTCCGACAATGCCAACGATGCCGTATTATAGGTTTCCTTCAAAGGGTACTCCGAATGATAAACAGCCTGCTGCAGTCGTCCCGCAATATCCGCATGATAAAACATTTTTTCAGAATGGATGGAGTGGATAAAATCCGCTACACTTTGTTGATATTTCGCTTCCGATTTATCCTTTTCCTCAAAATCGATGGAAAAGGAATAGCGTTTGACCGCTGGGGTTAACGTGGTTGCCATGGCTGAAATCAACGAGGAATCCAATCCGCCGCTGATATAAAAACCCACCGGGACATCCGCCCTTAACCGCAATTTTACCGACTGAGTAAGGAGTGCCTCCACTTGTTCAATATAAAAGATTTCATCCGGGTGATATTCGATCTCCCCCACTTGAGGATAAATGACATCCCAATATTCAAACACGTTAATATCATCGACATTAACGGTTACACCCGCGGCAGCGGATGGTGAGACCTGCAAATAATGGCCATTATCCAGGCTCTTGATATGTTTAAACATGGTGCGGGGAGAAATTAAACCGGGAAATGAAAATACCTGGTCCAATCCCACCAGGTCCACTGCTTTTTCTACCAACGGGTGCTCTAAAATGGCTTTAATCTCGGAGCCGAAAATAAAGAAATCATCGGCAGTGGTATAAAAAAAAGGAATAACTCCAAAATGGTCCCTGGCACAGAAAAGCTGCTGTTTTTTGAAGTCGTAAAGGGCAAAGGCAAATTGTCCGTTTAATTGATTCAAAAAACCAGCCTCCCTCCCGCTTTCTTCGTAAAGATGGATGATCACCTCCACATCGGTACGGGTTTTAAAGCGATGGCCTTTTTCCAGCAATTCCCAGCGCAATTCGATATAATTGAAAATCTCCCCATTACATATCATAATAATGGAACCATCTTCGCTGAACAGCGGCTGCATCCCACCCTCCAGGTCGATGATACTCAACCGTGAAAATCCAAAAGTTAGATCCCCATCGGTATAGTAATCAACACCATCCGGACCGCGATGCAGTAGTTTACGGGTCATTTTCTTAATCACTGTCGAGTCAACAATTCGCTTTTTACCTTTTAAATCGAAAATTCCGCAGATACCGCACATATTTCTACCTTGTTTTACTACTTATTAAATTTGGCACGGCTGCCTGGTCCCCAGGGGGCACAGGCGGCCGTGCGTTTTATCACTTTAGTTGCTAATTGTTTCAGTGGTTTCACTGCTGCCGGAATCCCAGGTATATCCGCTTTTGGTAATATTGTTCACTGTAATGGTAAAGGACCAGGTTTTAGCTTTGACTTTACCCGACTGAAATACCACCTCACCGTTGGCATCAGTGGTCCCCTGGTCGGTGCCGGAATAGCTTCCACTCCAGGTGACGTCTACCACAGCTCCCGACACGGGTGAGCCCCCGGAGGTTACAGTAATGGTAGCAATGGCATACCACTTGCTGCCCGATTTGACAGCGGTCATGGAGATGGTATTAATCATCGTGGCCGGGTCTGCGGTAGTAAAGTTGTATTCGCTGGACACGCCTGTATTCTGGCTGGCGTCAGTGGATTTGACCCGGTAATAATAAGTGGTGGAAGGAGAGAGGTTGGAAAGGGTCACACTGTGGCTGGTGACCATTGCGGGATCACTTTCGGAATCGGTGTAATTCCCCGGGGAGGTGCCATACTCCACAACAGAATCCGAATCTTCATCGGTAGTCCATTGGATTATCGCACCGGTGCTGGTGATCGATGTCGCCTGGACATTGGAAATCACCGGCGGTGTGGTATCGGGAGGAGTACCGCCCTGGGTCTGGGGATTGCCGTTGTTGGAAGCGGTAGACCAATCGGCGTAGGTGTCGGTATCCACGGTGGAATCCGTGCGCACAATGGTGCTCCCTGTGGACGCACTGGGCTGAGAGGTACTGCCCCAGCCATCGGGTATACCGGCAGAGGCTCCGCCTTCCCAGGCGACAGCATCCACAACCACACCATTATTATCTTTAAGAACAAGCGCATCACCATCGTTGTTCAAAGCCGGGATGGCACCGTAAATATCGGCATCATAACCGTACAGGTTGTTGAACCCGGTACTGTCGATGGCTATGGTATAATAGGTTCCCGGTGCTATGGTTTCACCAGCCGGGATGGTGAAGGAAGCTCCTGCACCGTTATTGTCGGTAATGGTCCAGCCACCGATGCCCCATGTTACAGGCGAGTTGTTGTAAAGCTCGATCCATTCCTCCACCGAATCGGTCCCCACGGTATCGTAATACACCTCGCTGAATACCACCAGGTAGGTGATTTCCTGGGTCTGGGGAAACCCATTATCATCGGCTGTAGACCAGTCGGAATAGGTATCGGTATCCACGGTTGGGTCGGTGCGAACGATACTCTGTCCTGTGGCGGCACCGGGTTCGGTGGTGCTGCCCCAGCCAACAGGCACTCCAGCACTGGCTCCGCCTTCCCAGGCAACCGCATCTTTTTCGGTTCCCAGGTTGTTCTTCAAAATCAACGTATCACCGTCATTGTTCAGGGAGAGGGTTAAACCGTACAGGTCGGCATTGTACCCGTATAAATTAGTAAAACCGGTGCTGTCCCTGGCGATGGTGTAATAGGAGTGAGCCGCAATCGTTTTGTCTTGCGGGATGGTATAAGTGGCTCCAGTACCGTTATTGTCGGTAATGGTCCACCCACCGATATTTACTTCCATGGGAGAATTGTTGTATAATTCGATCCACTCCTCATCCGCATCTGTGCCCGGGGTGTCGTAAAAGACTTCACTGAATACCACGATCATGGAGTCCGGGTCATTCATGAACTGGGTCTGGGGATAGCCATTGTTGCCGTCCGTGGACCAATCTGCATACGTATCGGTATCAGTGGTGGGCTCGGTGCGCACAATGGTGTACCCGGTTGAGGCAGCGGGTTCGGTGGTACTACCCCATCCATCCGGCAGGTTGCCATTGTAGCCGCCTTCCCAGCCAACCGCATCCATGGTGACACCGGATTTGTTTTTCAAAACCAATGCATCACCGGTGTTGTTCAGACCGGGAATACTACCGTAGACATCCGCATCATAGCCGTACAGATTATAAAAACCGGTGCTGTTGGCGGCAACGGTCAGGTAAGTCCCGGAAGCAATAGTGGTTCCCACGGGAATGGTGTAAGCAGCACCGGAACCGTTGTTATCGATGATTTTCCATCCACCCACATTAACTGTTACCGGTGAATTGTTATACAACTCGATCCACTCCTCCTCCGAATCGGTCCCCACGGTATCGTAATACACCTCGCTGAACACCACATCGATATCTTCGGGGTTGATGGCCTGGAACGAGTACTCCGGGGAGGTCGTGGTATTGCTGGTGGCATCGGTGGATTCCACCACATAGTAGTAGGTGGTAAAAGCAGTCAGGTTGGACAATGTGATGCTGTGGTTCACCACCATTGAGCTGTCGCTGACGGTATTGGGGTAAGTGCCGGACGTGGTGCCGTATTTCACCACCGAGGTGGCGTTTTCATTGGTATCCCAGACAATATCCGCGGATGTACGGCTGACGTTTTCCTCATGGACATTGTAGATCAGTGGGGGGTTATCAGCGCCAATGTACTCCTCGAAGTAATAGGTGACAGGAAGCCCGGCAGCGGTTCGCTCATCCGGTCCCTGGCTCACCGCACCGTTGGCGCTAATGGTATAAGAATTACCACCATCGGTAGAAATCACAATGTCTCCGACACAGTAACCCGCATAACTGGTCTTTTCACCGGTGGGTGCGCCTTCTTCCGTCTGAAGCACAAGGGCCGCGGGAGCAGTAATACAGGATGCCCCCGCCAGTAACACATTTTCCACCACATCGATGCGGGGATGATACCAGCCTACACCCTGACCATCACCAACAGAAATACAGCCCACCGCCGGGGTTAGAATATTCATATAATCGGAATTGGTGCTGCTTTCACTGCCGTGATGTCCCACATGAACGATTTCCACACCGTATTGAGAAAGCAGGGGGTTGGCCCCGGCAGGCATGATGGCCTGGACCATCGGGGTTTCAATATTCACCTGCCCGGTAGAACGGCCGGTGCAGAGAGTGTCTTCCATGCCGCCGCCCATATCACCGGTGACCAGGTAATCGAAATTACCGTACTGGATCAAGAGGGCCACGGAGCGGTCATTCTCATTGTCCTGCCCGCCAAGAATGGGACCCACACCAATCACCGAACCATTGACTGCCACACAGGTAGCGGTAGCGCCGCTGCCCAGGTTAATCACCTGACCCAACGGCATCGCGGTCACGCCACCGGCAGTAGTTGTGGCTGCCGCATCCAGGAAATCCTGCACATAGATGTTGTACTTGTCGCTGCCATTATCATAAACATTCAGCGCATCATACCCATAATTAATAACTTCCGTAAGCCCAACATAGTGATCCGTATCTCGGTGAGAGGCAATGATATAATCCAACGCCTGGGTAGTGTAGATTCCAATACTTTGCAGATAAGGAACCACCTCGTTGGTACCCTTAAATTCATTACCACCATCGAACAAAATAGTGGTGCCGTCAGGACCAATGATTAAGGTACATTGCCCCTGCTGAACATTGATGTAATGAATTTCCAGATCCTGAGTTTGAGCCTGAAGCGCGTACGAGAAAACAAACATGATCATTCCCAACAAAAACACAGGAATGATTTTCTTCACATCTGAACGATGCATAATAGCCTCCTTTTTTGGAATTTCATGTCATTTAGTAATTGATTTAAGGTAAATTATACCTAATTTTTTTACTAAAGAAAACCACTTGCTAGATTATATTCTAGAAAAACAAAAAAAATGAGGAAAAAATCAATAAAGAGAAGGCACGTAATGGCGAGACCCCAGCACGACTTTTCTTTCGACTGTCCCCTTTCTCGCTTTCTCGTCCCCTTTCTCCACCCCTTCTTGACTTTAATGTATTAAACCATTATTATGAGAGATGTACACATTATATAAAAGCACCGGCGTGATCACAGGAGGATTATAATGAACATAAAAGGCGCATTATCGGCTGTATTTATAGTCATTTTGTGTTATGGTCTTTGGGCTTCAGGACCGATAAAAGCAAAACCGGCGGATTTGATATTAAAAAACGGTGAAGTCTACACCATGGAACCGGATCACCCATGGGCAGCGGCTGTAGTAATCACCGCTAATAAAATCACCGTTGTCCTTGATAAGAACAAGCCAATCAAACCGTACATCGGCCCTAAAACACGGGTAATCGACCTTAAAGGGAAATTTGTCGTCCCGGGATTTATCGATGGACATGTTCATTTTAACCAGGCGGGTGCGCTGATCAACGATGCCAACCTGCTAAAAGTGGCAGACGACCAGGGACTGAAAAAAGAATTGCAGCGAGTGGTGGAGATACTGGATGACGGCGAATGGATCACCGGCGGTTTGTGGGGCGCTTATGAGCAGTGGGCCCCGGGTGCGGATAAGGCCGGGAAAAAGAAAAAAAAGAAATGGCTGCCTAACCGCTGGACTATCGATGATATCACTAAAAACAACCCCTGTCTTCTAAACAACTTTAACAGGAAACTCTACCTTGCCAATACCGCGGCATTAAAAGCTGCCGGGCTGGAAAATACAGTGCTTCCCGGGATGCACCCGGATAAAAACAACCGGCCCACCGGCCTGATTTACAGGGACTCCCCCGCCCTGGAAAAAATCCGCAAAGTAATCAAAAAGAAATCCCTGCAGCGATTAATGAATGAAAACCGGGCCGCGTTAAAACGGTTGGCCGAATGCGGGATCGTGGAGCTCCATGATATTGCCAAACCGGACCAGACCGCCCGGTTTATCCAATTGCAGGAAAACGGTGAACTGACCTGCCGGGTCTGGCTGCGTCCCGACCTGTCCCGCGCCGAAGAAATGAAGAAAAAGGGTTTTAAACCGGGCCTTCACCCCAAAACCAAAACACCGGACCGCTGGCTGCGTTACGGCGCCTTAAAAGGGTATATTGACGGCATTATGGGCACTCACGGTGCATTATTTTTTAAGCCATACGACGATCAGCCCGGTAATTACGGCCATTACCGCCGCCATACCAGCGATGACCCGGATTACAAAACCCCCAATATGGAAAAAATGTACCGATTGATTAAAATCGGCTACAGTGCGGGCTTTGTTTCCAATGTGCATGCCATTGGCACCAAAGGGGTGGCATTGATGTTGGATACCTATGAGCGGTTAAGCAAAGACCTGGGCAAATCCCTGGAAGGATTCCGGGTGATTCATGCCCAGGTGATTCGTCCGGAAGACTTCCCACGATTTAAAAATTTAAATGTAATCGCAGAGGTGAACCCCTATCATGTTTCCGATGACATGCGCTGGATGGAAGAGCGCATCGGTCATGAACGCTGCAAAGGTGCGTATGCTTTTAAATCAATGCTGGACAACGGGGCCATTTTAAGTTTTGGTTCAGACTGGCCCGGAACATCGGCGGCGGAATATCATGTACATCCCAAATACCTGATCCATGCGGCGGTTAATCGAACCACGGTTAAAGGAACCCCCAAAGGTGGATGGTTCCCGGAACAGAAAATTTCAGTCCACGAAGCGTTGAAAGCGTATACCATTAACAATGCCTATGCAGCATTCGAGGACGACATCCGTGGATCGATTGAGAAGGGCAAATTGGCGGATATTACGGTTTGCGATCGCAACCTGTTGAAAATAGATCCCAACGATATTTTAAAGATGAACGTGGAGATGACCATCGTCGACGGAAAGATTGTTTTTGAAAGAAACAGCAAATAGGAGACAGCATGATATAAAAGGCACTTACAGTGCGGTAATAGGCAACATGTTTTACATATTGCATATCCTACCGCAGGTGGTTTTTGTTTCAAGCGCAGTCTTGAAACAAACGTAGACTCTGGAGATAAAAAATGGGACTTTTAAGAACCTTAAAAAATCTTTTACCACCGTGGGGCCGTTCTCAAAAAGCCCTCCCAAGACCAGAGGACAGCCTGGCCAAAGTTTTCATAGGCGCTGCCTTTTCCTATGACAAAGAAAATGAACTGCCTTATTTCCAACCCCTGGAAGGCATTCAGCAATTACTGCCTCTTTCCTATTATATGATTCCCCCCATCTTTTGGACCAATTGTTTTATCATCGGCGACCCGGATAAAAGCCTGTACATCGTCGATCCCTCCCCCAAAGACCATGAAGAATATCAAAAACTGGTGAATACCCTTAAAAAATTCCAGTATACTTATTCGGGAATCTTCATCACCCATCATCACATCGATCACCACCACCTGGCACCGCAACTGGCCAGGGATTTCTCCCTGCCCATCACCATGAGTGAGACCACCCATCAATGGCTGTTAAAACGGTACGGGAAAAATTACCTGGAAGGCATTGAAATAAAATTCGCAAAGGAAGGCGACGTGTTAATTCAATGGCAGGGGAAAGAAGTAAAGGTATATGAAGTTCCCGGCCATGATAACGGACAGTTGGGGTTGGCACCGGATACCCTGGAATGGTTCCTGGTGGGAGATTTGATCGAAGATAAAAGTACAGTAGTCATCGGAACCGAAGAGGGCGATATGGCAAGTTATTTTGCCAGCCTGGAACGGATTATCCGCATGGACCCGAAATTACTTCTTCCTTCCCACGGTATGGTCATGGAAACGACGGCCCGGTTAAAAGAAACCCTGGAGCACCGGAAAATGCGGGAACAGCAGGTGCTTCATTTGTTGCAAAAAGGCAAGACGCCGGAACAGATGGTAAAGATTATCTACAGCAATGTGGATAAACGATTATGGCCGCTGGCATTGGAAAATGTCAAATCCCATTTGCAAAAGCTGGAAAAGGAAAAAGAGATGACCAGACGGTGACGTTTGAATTTCCAAATTTCTTGACATTTTTTGATAGTATGTTACCATTCTTGCCAAGGTATACACGATGCAAATTAAACGAATTATTTGTTACAGTTTATTGTT
>WVZO01000216.1:29444-29758 GCA_011772425.1 Candidatus Aminicenantota bacterium | reverse complement strand
CGTTAAACATTTCGATTGCACCTATGGGGCAGTTGTTTTCGCATTTTTTACAAAGAGTGCACAACGTAGGAGAAACAATAACCTGCCCCAATGAACCAATCGTGATTGCTTTTGTTGGGCATTCGGTACAGTACTGTTCTTGGCACTGGGCACATACCACCGGCCCATCAACTCCTGATGCGTATAGGTTCACTACTTTAATTCGTGCCGTATGCCGGTTGACCGCCCCGGAGTGGTAAAAAGAACACGCTGTTTCACACATCCTGCACCCGGTACATTTACCGACATCAACGACGATCATCTTCAATCACCTC
>WVZO01000216.1:29148-29399 GCA_011772425.1 Candidatus Aminicenantota bacterium | reverse complement strand
CATGCAGATATACTTTCCTCCAGGGACATACAGTTTTGAATCATCTAAATAAAAATGATCGCCCACCAGCATAGGTAAATTGCAGTACCCATCGATACGTTCAACCGTTACTTTTATCTTTGCCATTGATTACCTGCATTTTGGTCTTGACTGAAATTTTAAATCGCGTAAAATGTATTATCGACAATTTCACCTGTTTTGTCAATTGTAAAAGGTAAACATGGCGCAAATGGTAATGATTCCAATGGGGC
>WVZO01000216.1:11663-29141 GCA_011772425.1 Candidatus Aminicenantota bacterium | reverse complement strand
CATGTATGAAAAGTTTTTTGCCCCGCTTTTTTACAAAAAAGCGGGCCGCCGGAGGCCAAAAAATAATGCTAAATAAGGAAAAGGCTTTAAAATCAGAAAGAGAGATATTCTCGTCACGATTTGGCGTACTGATGACCATGATTGGTGTTGCCGTGGGTTTAGGGAATGTCTGGCGGTTTCCATACATGGTAGGCAAATTCGGTGGGGCTTCGTTTGTAATTTTTTACCTGTTCTCTGTTTTTATTGTTGGAATTCCTGCATTAATGGCGGAATGGGTTTTGGGGCGTCATACTCGCAGGGGAACCTTTGGTGCCTTTGAAAAGGGGGGGCTTCCGGGTGGGAAATATGTAGGTATTTTTCTTTTTTTTGTTGTGTTGTGTGCGACTGCTTATTACAGTAATGCGGTGGGTTGGGTTGGGTATCACGGCATCAGTTGTATTGTGAATCTCTTTGGTGGGCATATGGAGCCGGAGCTAATTTTGCCGCCGGACCAGGGATTTATGGAGGGTTCTTTTTTTCGTCAGTTAGCAATGACAGGAGGGGTAATCCTGGTATCTGCGGTTGTATTGCTTAGAGGTCTAAGGAAAGGAATTGAAAAGGTCAGTAAATTTGTCATGCCAGTGTTGTTTGGGATTCTAGTTATTCTTATAATTCGGGCCGTTACGCTTCCCGGTGCCCTGGCAGGATTAAAATGGTACATCGGTGATTTCAGTTTTAAAAACCTTACCAGCCCGGTTATGGCAGCTTCCTTTGGCCATGCGATATTTTCTCTTTCGTTAGGTGGAACCTTTATGGTAATATACGGTTCGTACCTGGACAAGTCTACCCCTATCCCCCGGAATGCGGTTTTTACAGGTCTTGGAGACCTGTTAGCCGGATTGCTTGCCGGGTTTGCTATTTTCCCGGCTGTATTTGCCTTTGGGCTCGCGCCCGGATCAGGACCCGTGTTAATCTTTTCCACGCTGCCTAAAACTTTTTCTGCGATGCCAGCCGGGCATTTGTTTGGCTTGTTATTTTTTTTAGGTCTTTTCCTGGCCGCTTATCTTTCGGACGTTGCTGCGTTTGAAGTGCTAATTGGCGGGCTCACGGACAATACCCGGATCAGCAGAAAGCATGCTGTTTGGTTGATTTGCGGTATTGTTATGGTGCTGGCCATTCCCACCATGATCAACCTGAAAATATTCGTTCCCTGGGACCTTTTATTCGGGTCCGGCATGCAGACATTGGGGTGTGTATTGGCCGTTATCACGGCTATGTGGTGTATCAAAAGGTCGGAAGCGTTAAAGGAGCTTTCTCAAGGGTCTGCGAGGCCCTTTCCTTTGTTTTTATTCTGTTGGATGAGAATTGTTATACCTCTGGCTGTTGTGTTTATTGGGTTGAACTGGCTCCTGGAATCTGTGTTTCATATTAATATTTTTAAATAGCTCCTTTCCACTCTTTTCTTTTGGCAGATTGCACAACCATTGCACTAACTAGCGCAACCTCTGTGCTAGCTGGCAGGGAAACAGATCAAGTGAGAAATCTTTTGGGATGGTTGATAAAATTGTCGATTAATATTATAATGGAACCGAAAATTGAAAAGATAGATAAAACTTTCGAGGATTAACAATGGGCAAAAAAGCTGACCAATTATCCAAAGAATCTCTTTCAAAGAGAAAAGAGAGATATACTCGAATGGCGCGGAAATGCTCATCGTTTTTAAAGAAGAACTACAATGTTAAGAGGGTTTATATTATCGGTTCATTGGTAAGTGGCTTTTTCCATGACAGGTCAGACATTGATCTTGTAGTTGAAGGGCTGCCGGCGGAATTATATATCAAAGCATTAACGGAGTTGTATGATCTTTTATCTCCGGGAATGGAACTTAATTTAATTCCCTTTGAAGACGCATTTGATTCGCTGAAAGAGAAAACCCTTAGAGAAGGACAACTGATTTATGGTTGACATTAAAAAGCTGAAAGAACTTGTAGACACAGAATTGAACAACCTGGAAAGATTGTCAAAGGAGATGAAGGAATTCTTATCAGGGAGTAAAGAGGAAAAGAGTACCATTGAAATAAGGGCAGCAGGAAGTATTTTACATGATTTTTATTGTGGTATCGAGAAAATTTTTGAACGAATAGCAACCGTAATGGACAACCATGTCCCATTTGGGATGAATTGGCACACCGACTTGCTCCTTCAAATGGGGAAAACAATCGAAGGAGTTAGGGATCGAGTTATCTCGGAAAAGTTAATAAAGAATTTAAAAGAGTTCCTCCGATTTCGACATTTATTCAGGCGCCTTTATGGATTTGAGTTAAAGTGGGATAGGATAAAACCACTGTGTGCTGAGCTTGAAGATGTATTAACCAATTTTAAAAAAGAGATTGAAGGATTTTTTAAAGAAGATAAATCAGATAGCGAGTTATCTGATGATTCACTGACTCAATGACCGTCTGATCGTCTGCCCTCTGAAATTCTTCCTTTCTTCGCTTCTTCTCTTTTTCTTTGCCAACTGCCAATTACCAACTGAACCTTATATTGCCGTCATCTCCCACAGAGAATTATAAATCCGTCGAGCTTCCATTTCGTATTTATCTTTTTGTGCCATGTACAGGTTAATAAGAATATCTAATGCTTTCTCTTTTTCTCCTAATTTGCCAACGGTTTCAGCGCATGATCGCCGCAACCAACATTCCTGCGTCTCATCTTCGGCCAATACCAATAATACATCCATGGCTTTATCTTTATAACCCAAATTGCCAACGACTTCGGCGTAGGCAACTTGACTGTCCCACAAAAAAATTCTCCTCCGTTTTTATATTTTTTTAATGCTTGTAAAAAAAATCCCGGTGTGCTAAGGTATCACCATATTTAAAATTTAAAAAAAATATGAGGAGGATATTTAAAATGACAAGAGTAAAAAAACTCACAATTTTTATGAGTCTGGTGTTTTTTGTTTTTGCGACGGCGATACCACTATTATCCACACCCCAGAAGCAGGAAGACCCGCTGCGCATCATTATGAAAAGAGGCACGGCCGGGATGAAACTCCAGGGCGGTAAGTCCATCGTCGTTAAGAACAACAAACTCTACGTAAAATCCGGCAAAATCCTCCGGTCGATTTTCCCGGACAAACCACGTCTTATGGTCAAAAGTAATACGTCCGGGATCAACTCGAAAGATATCCAAAGTCTTGCCATGAGTGCAGTAAAGTCGAAACTTGGAGGTCTTTACAACCGCAGCTACAAAATCCACACCCATTGCCAACTGAAAAGCAAACGAGGAAAGGAAAAAACCGTTGTCTGCCACCTGGTTTTCGAACATAAAAATATCTGGTACGCGGAGAAGCGGGTGCTGGAACTGGATATTTCTGCGAATAATACCCTGAAACAGTCCCGGGTGGTAGGTAAACCGCTTATGTTGAAAACATCCCCCTTAAAATTAAAAAAGAAAAGTGTAAAAGGTAAGCCGGTCCGGGGCAAAAGCAAAATGGTAGTGGCCCCCAGCGCTGTCAAAAAAAAACAAATCAAGCTTGACACAGCTAAGATCACAACATTTACAAGTAAGTATCAGAGCTTTAAAAGCGTGCCGCTCACTGAGTTGTATCGGGGGATCGATTTAAGCCGTTTAGTGTTGGTACCCAGGGCCAAAGCCCTGGCCAACACTGCCTACCCGGAAGTGGTGACAGCAGAGGAAGCGACACACCAGGTTCACGCCATCATGCAGTGCAGCCTGGGCAGTGCCAGCAAACTCATCGGCCCCACACAGAGCAGCAGTAACGCAGTGCTCAATTACCTTCGCAGCGACAGCAACCTGGTGGCCTGGAACAATATCGGTCACGGCGACAGCGCCACACTTTACCAGAACGGCACCCAGATCAACTCCACCGATTTCACCACGGGTGTGGATTTCAGGGGTTTGAGCGGCTGCGTCTGCCTTATCAATTCCTGCCAGACCTTCCATGACCCCTTGAAAGCCAACATACTCAGTCACAGCCCCCGCGTTTATATTGCCGGCGTCCTCAACCTGCCTATGGTCACTTCAGAAGGCTCAAACCCGAATTTCTGGTTCAAAACGCTGTTCCAACATAAACCCATGACCGTGGCTTACTCCGAAACCAATACGGAATCCGGCTTAACCGGTTACTGGGGATACTGGGGAGACACCGGGACATTTTAAACAGGAAGACAGTTGAAAATTGAAAAGAGAACAACTTATTTCCATTTTTGTGGTGATAATTAGCGGCTGCATGACTATGTCCTTTGCTGCGGAAGAGAGTAATACCTGGATCGTTGAACGTGACATGCCGCAGACCCGGAATTTGATCCCGGTTTTAAACCGCACGACACTCATCGCATCAGGCCCCGGGGTGCCGGCAGAGTGTACGGTTATCCGTCATGTGAAAGAGCTAAACATAAAGAAAGGTCCATTCTGGCCCGCCTACGGGAAATACGCCCGGATGAGCGCGCCGGTGCTGGTGCCGGAGGATTTCCCTTGCCGTGAACCGCGCGTTCTGGATGCCCCGCAAATTACAGGCAGAGGTGAAGATGTTCAACTGAAATGGTCTAACATCAAGCTCATGGATGGGGAAGGCGTGGTTATCCATACGGATACCTGGCTGGGACCACCGGACATGTACCATACGGACAAAGGATTGAACTTCGGCGATATCGCTGTCGATACGAATTATACAGCCAGGCTTGCACAAGAGACGGGAACGGATGGCCATGCCGTTTCCGTCCTTTTTACCTGTAAGATTACGGTGACCAACAGGCACAGCGAACCTGCCGAGTCTGTGGAATTTTCTTTCCTTTTCCCCCGCGCGCTCATGGACAATAAAACCGGGCAGGAGATCCCTTTGCTGGAAGAATTCACTTATACAGCCAAAGGGTTCTCCGACCCCGAACCGCTGGACCTTCTCGTATGCGACGGACTCGCCCGTCCCGCCTGGGGACCCCGCTGCCTGGTGACCAGGAAACACCTCGGGCCGGGTGAACGTTTCACCTGCTTGCTCACTGTCAAGGGGAAAATCACAGGCGGCGAAGTGCTTATCGTTCCTTTGGTCTCTTTGATGGGTCGTATCCCGGCCCGATATTGGCAGTCTTCCGAAATCGAGATCACACCACCAGGGAAACTTCACTACTCCGATTATACCCACTTCAACCTGGTGGTGGCTGACAGCCGCCTATTCAGGGTTAGTACACATAAGGTTTCTGTAGAACCATCCTCTCCTGTCGTGCTCCAATTCCTTGGAACAGGATTTTCAAAGTAGTTCACTTCACCTGGCTCCAACAAGAAATTATGGGGGCTTTCGAATTTCGTGATTCGTGCTTCGGATTTTGGTTTAGTAGGGCATCTTAAAAAAAAAGGCAAAATCTGGTATAATTATGGTTCTTATTTTGGAGTAATAGACAGATGAGTTTTTCAAGCCCGGAAGCGTTTTTTTTACTCTTGGTTTTAGCCTTGTTTATAGGAATCGCTGCCCGTAACTATAAAAAAAAGAAAGCCCTGCTGGGCGATTTTCTTTCCACTACTGCCTATAAAAAATTGGGCGTTCGCAGCGGCGGTGAGATCGATTTCTTTAAAACATCTCTGGCAGTTCTTGCCATGATCTTTTTTATCCTGGCCCTGGCAGGGCCGGAGTGGGGCGAGAAATTCGAACCCCTTGAAGTAAAAGGTATTGAAATGGTCTTCTTGCTGGACACGTCCAATTCCATGAATGCCGAAGACCTGAAACCCAATCGCCTTGAAGTAGCCAAACAACTCATTATAAGCGTAGTAGACAATTTGCAAACCGATTATGTGGGGCTTATCAATTTCGCGGGTGCGGCTTATATCCAATGCCCGTTGACCATTGACTATGATGCCCTTAAACTGATGACCGAGGCCAGTCTGATCAGCCCCAGGGAAGAGCAAGGCACGGATTTTAGCGAAGCTTTTCTATTGGCATTAAAAACCTATGAAAAATCCAAAAGCGACCAGAGGCTGCTGATCATGATCACGGATGGGGAAGACCAGGAGAAAAGGTGGGAGGGTTTTATACCTGCACTCAAAAAACAGAAAATTATTGTTTTCGCTGTGGGCATCGGTATCACCTCAGGTGCCCCTATACCCCTAAGAGACAAAGACGGCAACCTGACAGGATGGAAAAAAGATAAAAAAGGAAATATTGTGAAAACAAGGCTGGATGAAAATTCCTTGATCCAGGTGGCCTCCCAAACCGGAGGTCAATACTTCCGTCTCACAGATGCGGCTGCTGTAGACAGCTTTGTCAGTAACCTGAAATCCTTTGAACGCCAGGTTCTTAAACAAAAAATCAAATTAAAAAAAATCAAACGGTTTTACATTCCGCTAATAATTGGTATAATATTACTCCTGTTAGAGTTAACGTTAACTGAAAGGAAGTTATCATGGAAAGAAAAGTAATTATAATTTTAGTGATTCCTTTCTTGCTGTTCTGGCACTGGTTTGAACCGGCGTCCAAAAAAAATCGTGCCGGCATCAACGCTTACCAGGCCCAGAAGTATGACGAAGCGTTAAACCATTTCCTTTCGGCCAAAGGCATTAAACCGGACATGGCTGAATTAAAAAGCAATACGGCGTCTGCTTTGTACCAGATGAAAAAATACAAAGAAGCACTGGAAGAGTTTTCAAAAATTGATCCTGAGAAAGTTGAAATTCCCAAAGCTGATTTTTACTACAACCTGGGGAACTCTTTTTTCCGTGTGAACCAGTTTCAGAAGGCCCTTGAGAATTATAAGGAAGGCTTGAAACTAAGACCTGACGATATGGATGCCAAAAAAAACTATGAGTTAACGCTGCAAAAACTAAAAAACCAGCAAGACAAAAAAAAGCAAAAACAAAAGCAGAAACAACAGCAGAAAAAAGACAAGAAAAAAGAAAAACAAAAACCAAAGCCGAAACCTGAGAAGAAAAAAGATAAAAAAAAGTATCAAAGTCTGATGAAGTTCCTGAACCAGAATGAGAAACAGCAGTTGAAAAAGAAAAAGCGTAAAATTGCTGTTTTTAAAAGAGAAAAGGATTGGTAAGATTCAAGCGAAGACAAAAACCATGAAACAGCGATTGATTTTTATACTGGTTTTGGTAAGTGTAATTGTTTTGTGGAATGGTGAATGTACGGGTGTCTTTGGGGAGGATGTGGAGGTAAAGGCCAGCATCAGTGCAGATAAGATCGGTCTTGATGATGTATTGATATACACGGTTTCTTTTAAGGGGATTGCCAACCCGGGGGCGCCCAATATTTCGCATTTCTCAGATTTCAATATCCAGACGAGGTCCAGGAGTGAGGAGTACCGGTTTATCAATGGTGTCACCTCCCGATACGTAAAATACCAGTTTTACCTGACACCGCGGAAAATTGGGCAATTCCAACTTCCACCGGTTACATATGAATATGAAGGGAAGCAGTACACGACCCAGACCTTTACGGTGGAAGTCGTGAAAGGAAGTACGGCCCCACCAACATCTCAGCCGCGAAGACGCAGACGCCCGTTTGTTGATGAGGACCTGTTTCCTTTTCCCCTTGATCGTGATAGAACTCGTCCCCAACAAATTGATGTTCGCGTGGTATCCAGGGCCTCCAAACAAAATGTGATGAAGGGAGAACAGGTGTTATTTACGATATTGCTTTATACCCGCAATAGAATCCGGGGCGTCAATATGTTATCCAACCAATCCATTCCCGGTTTCTGGCAGGAATGGTATCCCATGGGCAAGTCCATCGAAGGCAGAAACCAGGTCATTAACGGGAAAATTTACGAAGTGTTCGAAATCCGCAAAGCTGCCCTGTTCCCCACCAAATCCGGCCCTATCACCATTCCCTCGCTAAAATTTGAAATAACTCTGCTGGAGGATACTTTTTCACTATTCCCGGATACCAGGCGCATCCAGCGTACCACCCCGGAATTAACTATCAATGCCTCAGAACCCCCGGCAAGGGCCGAAGGATTACCTATGGGCCGTTTTACCTTCGATGTCCGGCCCAATAAAAGAAAAGTCGACATCAACGATATCTTAACCCTTAAAATAAAAATTACTGGAACCGGCAATATCAAAACCATTAACATCCCGGAGTTTAAATCCAACAATTACTTTATGGTCTATCCATCAAAAATTTCCAGGGATGCATCTTATGGGACAAATGGCGTGTCCGGGGTTGTTGAGGCGGAAATACCGGTGACCTTTAAAAAAACAGGGCTGATTTCCTTTCCTTCACTGAAATTCCAATATTTTGACCCCAACAGTGCCGGCGCAAACCTGGTTACACTCAACAGTCAGCCCTTTGCTATTACGGTCACCGGCGTAAAAGAAAAACAAGAAATCACCACCACCATTCCCCAAACAGAAATCATAAAAAAAGGCGAGGATATCGAATTTATCAAGAAAGGAACCATTTATAACCAGGATAAAAACTATTACAAAAGCCGGACCTTTATTATTCTTCTCTTGATTCCTTTTATAATTAACTTTTTGTTGGTATTTAAGTTATTTGTGTTTGACCGGTTCATTGCTGACAGCAGCCTCATGAAAAAACACAAACTGCTGAACCGAACCATAAAAAGGCTGAGAAATGTGCGGGAGCAGGGTGACATTTCTCCTATTCTCGAAAATTACCTGAAAGAAAAAACCGGGATGGGATTATCCGGGATCACGAACCAGAGTATCGATCAATTGCTTTATGATTACGGTGTCAGTGACAGTGATATTAAAACCTTTATTACCCTGAAATCCGAGTCCGAATCATCACGCTTCTCACCCAACAAAACATACGGTGGATTGACAGGCAGAGAATTGAAACAGGATGTGAACGTGTTGATTAACATTTTAAAACGAATCGACAGTAAGATAAAGTAAACAATAGATAAATGAAAATGGCAAAAACGACGAAAACAATTGTTTTACAGTGGCTATTGATTGGTTTATACTGGTTGTTTTTATGGGGCATGGGGATTCCCCCTTTAGCAGCAGCCGAATCAGGTGGATTAAGTTTACCCCAGGACCGCTTCGCTGAGGCGAACCGGCTTTATGAAGACGGGAACTATGCGGAGGCCCTGCGCATCTACCGGGAAATCGAAGCCAACGGTTCTCATTGGAAATTGTTTTACAATATCGGCAATTGTTATTTTAAGTTGAATCAGCTGGTTCCAGCAAAAATCTATTACCTGAAAGCCCAACGGTACCATCCCTTTGAAAATTCAATCCAAAACAATATCGACATCGTCAATAAATATTTGAATGACAAGAACCCCTACCCCAAACCGGATTTTGTCAGTCGCGTCCTGCTGCGCATCGAGTCTATCATCTCGCTGAATGTACTTTCCATTATGCTCCTGGTTTTCATTTTCATTTTTAATGGGTTTGTGTTTATGTGGATCAAAAAAGGGAAAAACCGGCTGATTATTTACGGGGTTTTCTTTTCCCTGTTTCTTTCGCTGCTGGCTGGAACCTATCACATTTACAGGGTAGGGAAGTACAACCAGGGAAATATTGCCGTAATCACCAAAGGAAATTCCCAATTACGCAGTGGCCCCGGGGAAAATAACACGGTACTGTTTAAGGTTAATCCTGGCCTGCAAGTAAAGATCATTGAACGCAGCAGGGATTGGCTGCAGGTGACAGCATCCTCGGATATTGCCGGATGGATCGAAGCGGAAAACCTGGAGCGTATTTAAGGAGCGTAGAGCGTAGAGTATAGAGCATATAGCAATGAACATACGAGAGGAAACGGTGAAGTTATATTTGCGGAAGGATTTTTTGGAGCTGGATGCCCCGGTAGTGATGGGGGTATTGAATGTGACGCCGGATTCGTTTTCGGATGGCGGTAACTTTTTGGGAAGCGACTCGGCCATCAGGCAAGCTGAGCAAATGGTGGAGGACGGTGCAGCCATCATCGATGTGGGAGGTGAAAGCACACGGCCGGGCGCCCGGCAGGTCAGCGCGGATGAAGAGCTTGACCGCGTCATGCCGGTGATCGAAAAAATCAAAGATGAATGGGAAGTGCTGGTTTCCGTGGATACCTATAAAGAACGAGTAGCCAGGACAACGGTGTTGGAAGGAGGAGCAGATCTAGTCAATGATATTTCAGCCCTCGGTTTCAGCGATAACATGGCAGATACCATTGCCAAACTGGAAGTGCCGGTTATCCTCATGCATATTAAAGGAACCCCGGAAGATATGCAAAAAGAACCCTTTTACAAAGACGTGATACGCGAACTGAAACAGTATTTCCAATCACGGATTGATTTTGCCCTGGCAAAAGGAATCAAAAAGGAAAAAATCATTATTGATCCCGGGATCGGCTTTGGCAAGCGATTGGAAGATAATATTGAAATCATAAAAAAACTGGAAACATTTACGGAGTTCGAGTTGCCTATAATGATAGGGACGTCGCGGAAGTCTTTCCTGGGGTCTCTGGGAGGTGAAACGATTCCCATTGAGCGGGAGGCAGAAACCATCACTGCGAAT
The DNA here is from genome assembly GCA_011772425.1 of Candidatus Aminicenantota bacterium. GTDB lineage: Bacteria > Acidobacteriota > Aminicenantia > UBA2199 > UBA2199 > JAKAGC01. The sequence continues at coordinate 18,671 of WVZO01000216.1, read as the reverse complement.
ATTATTTCTATTTTGAATGGAGCTTCCATCATCCGGGTTCATCATGTGAAAAATGCAGTGAAATCCATTAACGTTCTCAAACGGTTGGTTGATTTATAAATTCACAATGAAGAATCAAAAAAAAAATAAAATATTTCATTTTTTTCTTAATTTTTGGTTGACAGAAAAAACATAATTTTATAAACTCCCTGAGAGGAATGAGATTTGAACAGTCCTAAACATATATTATATAGAGTAATAGGAGGAAAACAATGAGGAATAAAATTGTTTTGATGGTAATCGTGCTGGTAGCATTTAGCGCTGCGGCCTTTTCCATTGATGTACCTCATCCTCTCCAGGCCAAGTTAATGCTGAAGATTATAAGCATGGACAGAAACTTTACCCGGTTTGGAGACCCTGTCAAGATTGGTGTCAGCTCCGATGCATTTCTCGAGGTACTAAAAGAAACGAAATTTTCGATAAAAGGCAAACGTTTCGTGGCTGAAAAAATCAACAAAGTGGATGATATAGCCGATTACAAGGTCATCTATGTTGGGAAAGACTGGGCAAAGCAATGCATCGCAGCTTCTGAAAAAGCAGCTGCCAATAAATGCCTGGTATTTTGTGAAGCGGAGGAAGGTGTTTTAAGTGGAGGCGGTTCGGTCTCTTTTAAAGTGGTGGATACAAACCCAAAGATTGTTGTTAATATCGCAAATGCTAAAAAACAGGGCACTGATTTCCCGGCAGTCTTCTTAAAATCTACCATTGTTGTCGGCGGTCTGAAGTAGGAAGAAGGAAGAAGGAAGTAGGTAGTAGGTAGTAGGAGAGTAAAAAAGTAAAAAAAACTGGAAAAAACTTTCAATTTTAATTAAAGAAAAGCAAAGCCGCTCCCACCAGGGCAATGATTGTACCAATAATCGCCCTGAAAGTTATTTTTTCTTTAAACATAACATGCGATACCGGGATCAATAACACCGGTGAAATAGACATTAACGTTGAAGCCACCCCGATTTGAGTGTAGGCAATAGCCTCCAGCGACAGGATCACTCCCAGTACCGGTCCGGATATCGTACCGCTGATAAGTAAAAGCAGCATCTTTTTGCCTTTTATTTTTTGGAAATAGGATGGCATTTTTCCCCTGACACCTGCGAGCACAGCCAGCACCACGGCCGAGGCTGTGATACGGACATGGTTTGCCGAGATTGCTGAATATCCGCCTTCCAGTCCCATCCGGGAAAGGAGTAAGCCCACAGCCTGCCCCACAGCGCTGCCCAGGCCCAACAAAATTCCCAGGGTGTAACGCCATGTTCTTTTTTTGCTTTTGTTATCGGGTTGGGGCGGCGTTGTTCTTTCCAGTACCACCCAGGCAATTCCTCCTATGGTAACCAGGATAGCGATGATTTTAACGGGAAGAAGTATCTCACCCAAAGCCACCCAGGCCAGGAAAGCGCTGAAAACCGGTGTTAGCAGCATTAACAGCATGGACAGGCGGGGACCGATTAGTACGAATGATTCAAATAACAGTCCATCCCCTATCACCAGGCCTATTACCCCGGAAACAGCCAGGTAAAAGAATCGTTGGGGTTCGATATCGAAAGGGAACAGTGGGCCGTATATTGCTGCATGGATTGCACACATGACAAAGAAAGCCATCCACATACGCATATGGTTGACGGTAATTGACCCTATTCGTTTCCCTGCGATTGTAAAAACCACTGAATTGAATGACCAGCATACTGCTGTCAACAGTGCTGCAATTTCTCCATATACGCTCATTTTTTTACTGGTTCCATTTTATCTTTTCCAGGAACGTCAACACCCAAAAACCTCTAACCGGAAAGAAGCTGAATTATAACAGGATTCCTAAAATTCCGCAAACTATTTGAGTTTTTTAGCCACGAAGGAACAGGAGTCAGTTGGCAGTTAGCAGTTGGCAGTTGGCAATAAAAAGCAAATTACGATGATTCCAATGGGGTACAATGGTAGAAACGTTGTAATACAGGCTGACCGTGTATGAAAAGTTTTGCGGGGGTCCAGGGGGTGNNTTTATTTTTTATGTCCATCCTGTAGATAAAAATATGGGTTAGTAGATCCGCACGGAGGGCATTAGTTTTTTCAGAGTGCCCGTGCGGTACGAGAGTTCTTGTGGGGGAAAGATGCCAGTCGAAAAAACCTTTATATATTTATTTAATACCCAATGCCTTCATAGCTGCAGTGAGGGGATCGCTGTAAAATATTGGGTCAACCCGCTCAATAATGTCACCGGAAACCTCAAGGAAATGACGTTTATTCCCTATGGGAATCAATGCACGACGAGCGCCATTATCCATACCCATTTGAAGTGTTTCCACCAATGAACTTAATGCTTTTATATTTCCCTGGATACTAAGATCTCCTAAAATTATAAGTCCAGGTAAAACCGATTGCTTCTTTATCGCAGAATAAATTGCCACCAAAAGGGAAACACCGGCAGAACAGGAGATTCTATTGCTTAAAAGATCAATCGCTTCCACATGAAAGTCTGTAGATACAATGTTCTGAGCAATCCCCATCTCAACCTTGTGCCCCTGTATATATGCAAAAGCTCTCTGGATGGATTCTTTCATTGCCATATCAAGTCCACCGGTAACCTTTAATTTCCCGGTTCCCTGGGAACAACCAACTTCAATCCTGTATAACCCGACTTTGCCATTATCATCAACAGATGCTGTATATACAGACCCTGGCGCTAAGGGATCCACCGATATTAAATCCCGACCTCCTTCTTCGGGAACACCAACGTATCTTTCTTCCCTGGTTTCGTTATCTATATAGGAAAAGGATGTTTTGTAGTATTCAAAGGAACCCATTTTTTTAAGCTGCTCTTTGACTCGTCTGCGCCCTTCAACGGCCAGGTCCACTAATTGCGCTAATTCTTCTTTAGTGAATTTCCCATCGGGATGAACCAGTTTTATAAGACCTGATACCGTTTTTCGAACAGCCTTGACATCACGGGTGTTGAGATGGCTTCCCAATGAGAAATGGCGATCCGGACTTTCGGTAAAGTTATGTTTCCGCAATTCCTTTAACGCTTCTGCCAGGTAATCCACGACAAATCCATAATGATCCGTAAGAAATTCATTCTGCATTTTCGGTATTTCCCATCCGGGGATATAAAAATGTATCCTGTCGAGGAAAGCCATATCCTCCCGGATAACTTCCGGCAAAGGGATGAATAGATGTGAAGATTTGACCATCACTTCGACAGGTTGATTGGTGTTGCCTAAAAAAGCAATGGAGGCCATACCGGTGAGTGCCTCTTTTCCCCTGGCAAAGGTACCGGATTCGCAGTAGGTTTTTAGTGTGGTGACGACTTCCCCGGGCATTTTTTGTAAATCGGCCACCTCGTCAAAGGCGATGGAGTCCCAGAGGCCGACAAGTCCCATTTTCCCGCTGGCCATGTTATAAAACAGGTTGGCAACAGTTGTGGGGCCGGTTAATAATATGGCAAATGGTGAAATTTCCTGGTAAGCATAAGATTTCCCGGTTGCCCTGGGGCCCAGTTCGATAAGATTAAAATTCTGCTCACACAACGGGATCAACCGGGTGAGAAACAAAAGTTTTAGCCGTTTGTCAAAATGAGAAGGCTCAAGTCCGATGCTTCGTACCAGTAGATCGATCCACTCATCGGTATTGAATTCTTTTCTGCACTCCCGGTAATCATCGAAATCAAAGGCTGCCAACTGGATGGGCTGGATTTTATCTATCCAGAAGGGGCTTCTCTTTCCTTTTATTTCTTCATCAAATTCATGCCTGATATTTACCTGTGCCCATATTCCTCCCATTAATAAACGGTCAAAGGTGCGCACGTAATGTTCCGGGACATGAACATATTTGTGACCGAAGTTTACAAATTCAGCCCAGTATTTATCATCCTGGGAAAGATAGCGTACTTTTACTTTATCGATCAATGTATGTTTTCCTTTTTCTCGTACAAAGGACTGCGCTTTGTTGGCTTCATCCGGCCTCACAAAGTTTTCAGACAGTGTTGAATTCACAACCTTCATCCCGGCTTCCACAGCATATTGATCGTCTGTGGCGCAGTATTTTCCCAGTAAGTATTCCAGCACGAATACCGGGACATTTGCTCCTACTTTGACTTTCCTTACCAGGTCCTTTCTCACCACTTTACCTGGAAAGATTTCTATTGCTTTCTTATCGATGTTGGGCATTCATTTACCTCCATTTTAAATTAAAAATTCCACAGGTATTTTATCACTTCTTTTCAGTTCTATTTGTGATTTCGTGTCCAAAATTTGGACGAAAACATGTTGGATATCCTCTTCTTCTGTTAGCATAAACGTGATATGATTCTCCTTATCTTTTTTCAATAAAATCTCCTTCGTTCCTCCCTCAAATCCATAAGCTGACATGACTGCATTCCCTACCTCCCTGTTCCCTGATTTAACCTGTGCTTTTATCCTGATCTCTCCAGGTCCGAAAAGGCTTTTTAATTTATAAATAACTGTCACGGAAAAGTGTCTGGATGTTATCTTTTTTGAGCTTATCGAAAGTTTTATTTCGATACTTTCAGCAGGTGCAGGCTTTACGTCTTTCTTTTCCAATTGGATTACGGGTATAACGATTTCTTGCAGGGATACCCCGCCGTGCATATATGAGGTTGATCCGCCTTTTGAAGTAAAGCAGGAGAGCGCCCCGGGGAAGGCAATCTCAAGGTCGGTGTTATAGCCCAAACGGTTTAGTGAAGACCGGATATAACCGTCGCCGGTTTTTCCTCCCTTTCCGATCCAGAAGCGACGATGGAGTACGGTTGTTTCACCTCCCGGGGGGTCCATATGCATACCGCTTTCTATATTTTCCTGGAAAAGATGACCATGGTCGGCAGCAATAATTATATGGGTGATACCCATGGCAGCCAGGCGACGGATTCCTTTTCGTAATTTATCCAGTACTTCATCCATGTAAATCCTGACTTCTTCTTCTCCATCGGATTCTTCTCCCCGGCGGTCGATTTCGCGGGATGTGACCAGGACAATGTCTGCTTCCTTTAGCGATTGTTTTCTTTTTGGCGACGGTTTAATTAATTCGTTTAATTTGCAGATGTCCGATATTTTAGCGATTTTTTCCTGGAAATATTTGACACGGGCCTGTCGGTCTCTCAGGGTAACATTATCGATTACCGGGGCAATTTTGCCGCCTTTGATTTCAACCAGGCCCATGCCGTCTTCGGCGCCGGGCATCAGGGCGGCCATCCCGGTTGCCGTTATTGACGGAATCATGGATATACCGGGGGCAATGCCGATATTAAAATCATCGGCAAGGCCGTCGATTAATTCTTTACCCATCTCGAAGCGCAGTGCATCAACCAGGAAATAGGCGATCTTATTATTTTCATCGAGCTGCGGTTTGACATAATTTCTAAATATTTGCCGTTGAGATACATATTCTTTTATTTCAAATTCACTTTCATAAAAAGCATTGGTAAATGCTTCCGTCAGGGCATTGACGGCATCGGTATAGTGATAGCGGGCGTTAACAATGACTTTTACCAGGGTTTCGTGCTCTCCTTCAAAACCAAGGTCAAAACGGGCGTACTGGCCTTGAAGGTGGCGGTAATGAGTATCCAACCGGTACCAGGGGGTTGGGCCTCCTGTATAGTTTGCAATCAATTTACCGGGTGACAACGTTATATTCTTGAGTTCTGAGGTTATTTGCCTGGAAAGAATAGAGACTTTGGCGCTATTTTCGATTAGTTTCCAGTGCAGTTGGAAAATCGGTTCATGCTGCGCCCAGAACATTGTCAATCTTTTTTCAGCCAGTTTTAATGCTTCCCCTGGTTTTTCATCCAGGACCAGCTCTTCTGCATAATGCAGTATTGTGTTTTCTACAAAGTGAAACGTCTCATTTTCAACCATTTCTTCAATGGGAATTTTTAAGAAGTACAATTCCAATTCATCTTCAACTTTTGCGACAGCCGTTTTGTAAGATTCGATATAATCCATCCGTTGGCGCCATATCGCACATATCTTTCGAATCTTATCGATATGGGGTATTTTGGTTGGAACTGGTATTGATAAAAGTTTTTCAGGTCTTTTCTCTTCGGGGATCGTATGAAGGAATTCCGTTAAAAACAGGGTTCTGCACAGCGATTGTTTTACCATATCGATATCATTTGATTGTTCCGGCTCTATGCCCAGTTCGATACGAAAAAGTTCCTGGAGAGCCGGTAATGTTTTTTTTGAAATTACAGCGTTATCGTAATCGGGAGTTGCCGCGAATTTCAGGGTAACATCCACAGTGTCAGCGGTTCCGAAAATAATTTTAATTACCTCTGTTGCAGGGCCATTTGTTTCTGTAGACAATCGGTCCAACTCGTTAAGGTCCAGGATTCCTTCATCGACCTTTCGGCAGATTTCGGAAGTTCTTTTCGGGGTAATCTTTTTAAATACCTGTTCGGCGATAACGCGCAGCCGGGTATTTAGCTGCCACGCCGATGCACCGGGTTCCAATATCACACCGGCGGACTCCGCTTCAATCAACGCATACCCGGTTTCGCTGCGGTCTAAAGGAACGTAGATGATTAACCCGGGTGGAAGGTGACAATTGGAAACGGGTTTTCCCGAATCATCTATAAATTCCAGGAAAGGTTCGATTTCACTGCGGAGAGCGAGATAGCTTCCTTTAAAGTGAAGAATTGTTGTTCCGGGGATTTCCAGTTCTTTTATGAATTCCGTATAATTTTTTTCCGGGTCATACCAGACCACAATGCCTTTTTTTTCAACCTGTTTTTTCAGCAAGTTGATAATAAATTCGCTTACTTTTCCCACGTTTGCCAGGTCTCCTTTAATTAGTTTCGCTTAAGAGGATTATTTTACCACCGGGAAGAAGTTTTAACAATAAGGCCCCCTGACCACAGTTCACCGTCAATTTTTGCCTCCGGCGGCCAAAACCCTTTTTATAAAAAGGGTTTTGGATTCCCAAAAATTTTTTATAGAGGTGTATTTTATTGCCTTATTTCAGGGAATAATT
>WVZO01000216.1:1140-11591 GCA_011772425.1 Candidatus Aminicenantota bacterium | reverse complement strand
TACTGCTATTGTGACTGTCTTTATTTAAATTTATAGGTCTTACATAGAGATTTTTTCGTTGTACACAGATTTTTTCCTGGTGCACAGAGATTTTTTGCTCGTGCACAGAGAACATTGTCATTTGTCCCCGCTGCAATGTCATTTTTCCCCACTACAATATCATTTGTCCCCGCTGCAATGTCATTTGTCCCCGCTGCAACATCACTTGTCCCCACTGCAATGTCATTTGTTCCCGTTACAATATGACTGGGGGCGCCCGCATCCCCATTTTTTCCTGGTGCACAGAGATTTTTTTTCTTGTGCTTCTAATGGGTGCAAGGAACCCCTTGTATTATTTACAACCTGACCAGTTGTTACAATTCATTATTCATTCCAGGCCATGGGCGATAGCCAGGGATTTGTCGGTTTTGCATTTTTCTTTCACCCTATCGGGCCAGTGGTCCATGGCCTGATAGGCCCAATCGTATTCGCCTTTTTCCAATGAATCCCAGGCATTTTTAGGTTCCTTTTGCCATGAAGGAATTAACTCCCACAGTGGAGCCATATTCAGGAGTACGCCGTCGTCGGTATGGGGGATATAGCCCCTTTCTTCGATGATGGAGCCGAGCAGCCCGGAGAATTCCCGGATATCGTCAAATGTATCATCCAGGGTTTCAATGCGTTTATCAAGTTCTCTTTTTTCGCGGCCTTCGGCTTCGACTCTTTTCTTTTTTAACTCGAATACCTGGTTTTCCACTAGATTTTTCTTCGGTTCCACGTACTCGGTCCTGATCCTGAACAGGGTATCTTTGTTCAGCCGTTCATGGAACAGCCATACCCCGTATTTTTGTTTGGGTGACTGTAAAAGCCAGTATACCGGCCGTTTTCTATACTGTTGAATATGGCGTTTAAAAAATGTATTTCCCAGGAACTGGCGTAGGAGTTCAATGGCCGTGCCCTCTTTCCCCGCAGCTTTTATAACCACCTGGGCAGCGTCATCGTCCCCAAGCATTATTTCAAGTGCCTCCATTACTTTGGCGGGCAAATCATCGCTGTGTCCTTCATCCATCACCATGATTGCATCCGCATCTACGAGGAACCTCAATTTCAAGGCAACATCTTCATTGAATTCACCACGCCCCAACGCATTTTCAATGCCGGGTTGAAACCGTCCCATAATGATGCCTACGGCATAGGAAATCCACTGGTACGCCAGTTCTGCCCGTTCTTCTTCTCGTTCTAAGTTATTATGAACAATGAAGTTATAAACGGTTTCCGGGTGTAATTTATAAGCAAGGCAAATCTCTTCAAAAGTCAGGAACCGTTTCTGTCCTCTTTTTTTTGTTTTAGATTCACTCTCAGCAGTCGCCTCTCCTTCCTCGTCGATTAAATCTTCTTGAATTGTTAAAACCTCAGCAGGAACATGTTTTTCCATATACAACCTTTTCAACGTTTCACCTTCTTCTGATGACAATTTATCCTTTTTCGGCATATCCCCCGGTAGTTTGCCGAATTCGGACTCGATCTGATCGATATCGGATTGGTCAATTTCATATAGTTGATAAACCAATCTTGATATTTCTGTCTCCAAAATAGTCATTTCTTTGTCAACTTTTAAAAATCTAAAGAATCCTGTTTTCCAATTAATTGGAGAACAGAACTCCCAGCTTGCTTCAATAAATTTCTCTTTATTTTTTTCTTTAGAAACACACGCTTTACATTTAGATTGTAAGGGTTCAACTAAGATTGAGGCGCTATCTATATCAAAAAATGGTAATTTATTTATATCACCAGTTTGAGTATGAATTGTAGGATTTAAAATTTTCAATAGAAAGATTATCAATTTTGAATTTAACAATCCTAACAAAAAAAAGATATTTAATTTATCATCCGTTCTAAAAATAGATGAACCCTGGACATCAAAAATAAACCCAATGGATAAATATCTAGCAGAAAAAACTGAAACAGTTAGATCACTATAAGTTATTCCTTCTTTAAAATACAAATTTACATTTTTAATAATTCTTGACCATGTTCTATAAAGAGAAGAAGCCCATTCTTTAAGCTCCTTTCCATTTATTTTCCAATTTATTAAGTATTCTTGATTTCCATACCATCTCTGAACAGAGCCTCCTTTCATGAATGGATACCATTTTTTTTTACTATTTAAAGAATCTTGTTGTGAAATACAATTAAAAAAAATACCTTTGAAATCTATTTCCCACCATAATCTTAAAAATCTAAAGTTATCAGATGTTGCCAGGCCCTGTTTTGCTAGAGCAACATTTCCCAATAAAACTCCCTCAAATAATTTCCTTAAACCGTCACTAATCCAATAAACGAACGGCCAGGAAGGGATGACTTTCAGCTTTTCCTGTGGGAGGATGTGATAATTTTTCAAATCATTAAAATTGTTTTTGAGATAATTATCTAATCCTTTTCTAAATGAGTCATGCTTTTTACCTTCATTTTCTTTTACAACCCTAAAATAGATACCAACAAAATCAGATTTTTCAATTACTTTTTTCTGAAGAGTATACATAACAAAACCCTGTGCTGTTTTGTTTGCAACATCAAACTCTGTCCTCGTTCCTAAATGAACTACTGTTTCAATTGCAGTATCTTGGATAATTTTTCTTCTTATTGTTTCATATGAACTTGTGAACATGAATGTATGAATAGTGACCAATCCTATAAATCCATCATTTTGAACTAAATCAATACAGCGATCAATGAAACATGAGTAAATATCCCCAGAGTTTTTACCATATTGTTTTAGGGCTAAACTTAGAGTATTTGTCCAATTCCTTTTCCCACTGTAAGGCGGGTTGCTTACAACCACATCATGCTTTCTAATAAGGGCATCGATTAATCCCAATCCCTTTACCGATTCACCAGCCAGGAACGCCCCGGACGTATGGGGGTGACTTTTACTGAACCGATCAAGCGCCGATANNTTGAACTCTTCGAATAAAACCGGCTGCGGCTGATTATCAAACGCCACCTTCTCCTTCTCCACAAAATTCTCCACCACCTCTTCCACCTTGAGCAGGGAACCTAAATAATGGGCTTTATTAAAAAGAGGCAATATTTCCATCAGCAGCTTTTTGGTGACGCGGTGGTCGCAGTCCAGTTGACCGACAAATTCTTTGATCACCCTATCGGTAAGGATGGGGATATCGGTGCAAGTCAGACGATACCGGGAAACCCCGGCATTTCTTTCTTTTGATTTGGCTTTTATGTATAATGATAGTGCCGATAACTGGATGGAACGCAAATCGATATCGATACCATATATATTATTCTCAACAATATTTTGAGGAATATCATCCCATCTTTCTATGGAGGGGTTTTCAGGCCATCCGGTTTTGCCTTTATTTACAATCTCCTCCAGGTACATGTCATAAAAAAGGTCAAAGGCTCTCATACCGAAATGCATGGTCCCGCAGGCCGGGTCCAACATCGTGATATCCTTGACTCTTTTCAAGGGAATCGAATGGCTGTCCTGGTCATTGGGAACATAGTAATCCATTTTCTCTCGCAATTTTGAATCCGGGTGCATTCGCAGCCATAAACGTCCCAGGGTATTCTCTACCAGGTAACTGACAATCCACCTGGGAGTAAATATCTGGGTAGCAGCCGACAGGTCCCTGGGTTCAAGTTTCTTTTTCTGTTTGTAAATCTTATTAAAAACCGCCTCTTTTTCATCCTGTATAAAGTACTGGTAAATCCAGCCGATGGTTTCATCATTACCGGTTTTCCAGGCTTCACTAATAGACTCATGGTTTATCATTTCAATGAGTTGGTTTAAAATCCGGGGGCGGGGGAAAAACCGGCCCGGGAAGATTTTGGGGTCAAAAAGAATATTGACTTCAACGGCCAGTCTTTGGCACTCAGAGAAAATGTAATTCCGGTAGGCCTGTTGGCGTGGGCCTTCACCCAGTGCATCTTGAGGAAAATCTCCTTTTTCATAGCGTTGGTAATCTTCTTCATTCCCGGTTTCAGTAAGCCAGCGCAAGAAACCGTTGGATTTTTGCCCCCTGGATATTGTCTGACGCATCAATCCACGGGTTTCCATCATTTTGAAAGCGATCAAACGGTTCAACCAGGTAAACGCTACTTCCTTAATGAGTTTTTGCCTGGTTTGTCCGGCGTTTAGACCGGCAACCTGTTCATTTTCTATATATTGTTCAAGCTGGTTCCTGGTCTCCCCGGCAGTAGAAACTTGATTAATTGCCGGGTACTTATCGGCCGGTTCCAGCCTGCCATCAGGAAGAAATCCGTAGATACCCTCGAGCATTTCATTGGTTTCTTTTTGGAGAAGTTTTTTGGCTTTCTGGGAAAATTCACGCATTGCTGATATTGTTGTCTCATTCATGGCTGGCTGTCTCCAATTTTCTATTTTTTCTTTTATCCGGCATTTACTCCAATGTGACTTTCATTCCGCTTGAAATAATTTCAATTAAATGGCTGCGGAGATTTTCCAGGGCCTTTTCCACATCTTCTGTTTTTTCCAACCGGGGTGGGAAAAAATCCGAGACTTTTACTCTTTTAACCTTTTCCGGCGGGAATACAATCTCATGGATCCGTTTAAGCACCTTTTCCTTTAAATTGTCAGCAATGGAAATTTCGGTTTCCATTTGCGAAACAGTGGCATTGCAGGCTGTACAGACGGTTTCATACTCGGGGAGTTCGAGAGTTTCACCCACTCGGAGCGACAGGGGTTTAAGTATTTCTTGTTTTTGAGAATCGCTAATTGATGTGTCCTCATCGATGGCCAGCCATTCCGGTGTACCTTTTACCTCATCCAGGAGTTTTTGAAAGATATCGCAGCGGTTTTTATGAATCGCTTCATATAATTCCCTGTACTTGAGTGATATTGCATGGGAAGCCTGGTTTATTGCCCCGAGTGACTGGAAGAATGTTTCAGATACCAGTAAGGAAGCCAGTTCTTTTGATTGTTCGATTAATTTTTCATCGGGGTCGTAGTTTATCAAAACCGGCCATATAGAATCGATCACTTTTTTTGCATTTTGAAAGATTTGAATGTTTTTATCGGCAGCCGCCTCCTTCATGGAATCGGTACGGTTTCTAGCTTCCAGGTAACTTTTTCCTTCTCCGGCCAATGTCCTTACACAATCATCTGTCGGCATAATCAAAATACCTTCAATGTATTGCAGATGGTTTTCAAAGAATTCAACCCCTGGGAGGTTATAAGCATTTATTCGAGCAACTAGAGGAAGCAGAATCTCTCTATCATCAGCCGCAAGTTTTTTAAATGCATTGGCAATGGCGCTTTCTTCGATATCCACTTCTTTGCCGGTAATTTCCTCGTAATGTTTGGCGGCACCGGCCAGGGTGCGCAGCTCGATGGGTTCCCTGGGTGCGAAAGAGGCGGCCCTGAAAGCAGGGATATTGATAAACGGCACCCGGCATGCGGGTTCGTTGTGATTCCGGTATTTCCTGCCCTGGTGGGTAATCTCAATGGCCCCGCCGCGCAGTTGAACCGCCAGGACCAACTTAACGACCTCTCTATCCCAACCATAACCCGGGCCCTGGAAATAATTCTCAATCATCTTTCCCGTCACCTTAATTCCATATTTATGCTCCCTTTCTATATATTCAAGTATTTCCACGCATATTTCAGCAGAAAGATTGGGGACAAATTTTCCTTCTTGTTTGGTTACCAGTGATAGGCCATTCTCACCGTCGTAAAAAACAGCGGGTAAACCATTCAAATTTGCGGCTGTCAGGATTTTTTCCGCTTCATTACCCTTTAATGGCCGGATACCCATTTCCAGTTTGGGGTAAATATGGGGAATCACTATATCCATAAGTTTATGTAGAACGTCGGTCAGGCTTTGACCCAGAGCAGAACTGTCATACTGCACCCCCCTGAAAAAACCCCTGCCGGTTTGAATCGATTCGGAAATTTTGGTGCGCAGCAGGCGCTGATTCTTATCGAGCCTGATTTTTTCATCAGCAAGGCATGAGGCTTCATCAGCGGTTAATTTTTCATTTGCCCCCATGCGATCATGGGTATTAATCATTACCAGGGACCTGAAAACTTCGATAAATAGCTGGCGAATGTCCTGGTTAAAACAACAAACCCATAATATATCATTGGTTGAAGCCGTACTGCTTTCCCTGGCTTCCCCGGAACGAGAATTCCATTCATCCTGTTCTTCTGCGACCAGGACATTCAATTTTACCTGGCCATCGGGATCGATAATTTCACCTTCAAGCAAAAGAGATATTTTGAAAGCCCTGAGATTTCTAAACCGGTAATTTTTAATTTTCGGATTGGAAAAAATATCACGAAAAATATCACGACTGATGCGGTTGCGTTCGGCTGGTTTGGGCTCAATTGATTTCCTTTCGGTATCCCAGGCTTTTTCCTGTACAGTTAAGAGTTTGTATCCCTCTTCGGAATCGCGAATGATCTGGGCACGTTCCAGTTTTTTTAAAGCCTCCTCAACCTGGTGCTTGAGAGAACCCGCTTCGATTGAAGGATGAAGAACAACTGCTAAGTTATGAGCTGTCCTGGGTATGTCTTTTACGGATTCCAGTAGGGCAATGGCTTTGACTACTTTTTTAGCTATTTCATCACCGGGGAAAATTTTAGCGACATCAGTCACCTCCTTTGTGGTTTCAGTAGGCAGAAGATTCCCTAAATCAAGAAGCTCATAGACTTTATCAAGAGTCACCAGGGTGCCCACTGGTGCCTCAGCCACCATGGTACGTGGATTAATCAACATTTCCTGTGCTTGTTTTATTATGGTACGATTACTGCCGCCAATATGACGATGTGCTCCCCGTTTCAGCCGAAGCCCGGAAACAATGTCGATACTGAGATCGATCTGGTAAGGCAGGTATGGATACAATTCAATAAATTTATCCTTATTAATTGAGACATCCCTGCTGGTCCGTTCCAATGTGCAGAAGGTTTTTAAACGACCTTCATTGGAGTTATATAGTGATTCAAGCAGGGTTTGAGCTTCTTTATTCTTTTCAAGAATCCGTTTTCCCGTGATTTCGGAGATATCTGTTTGTTTTAAATCGATTGTAACCCGGAAACGGTCCATCAACCTGGCCAATTCTATTTTTCTTGAGTCCAATGCGTCTACCACTTCATTGAGTTTTTCCTGTGATGTGACAACAATCCAGAAAGGAGCAACTGCTTTTTTCTGCTGGACCCTATTTTTGCCTTCCCTGCCAAAAGCATGAACGACACCCATTAAATCCAGCATTTTATCGACACTCCTGGAAACGAATTGTCCGACCTCATCGATAATAAATATCAGTGCCTTTCCCGGCATTCGTTTATTTGTCAACTCAAAGGCCCGTTCAGCAAGCTTATTTGCCGTGATATCGGCCCTTCCCTTCCCAATAGCATTTACATATGAATCTTTTTGTGGAAATGTTTTAGGATTAATATGATGCAAAACAACACTGGCTTCATTTATCGCTGTATTCAATTTTTTCCTGACCCGCCATTTTTTCCCTCTATGAATATCTTCAAAGTCTTTTATAAATTGTTCCAGTAAGCCATCGTTTTCAAGAGTTATCTCTAATTCCGCCAGATCGAAATCTTCAGGATAATTCAATTCTTTTAATAAAGCCTTGTACATAATCTCAGTAATTTTTTCATTCCCCCGTGTTCCTTTCTCTCCGGATACATCAAAAATGACCCCATGAGTGGGAATGGTTCTGTTTATGATATCCAGCCTTGAACTGATGTTTAGGTCCTTGACATTATCTTTAAAAATATCACTGGAAGACCTACCTAAAACAGGTTTAGCAGTCACGGTATAGCCCAATATTTTTGCAAAGGATGATTTCCCTGAGCCGAAAAAACCGGAGACCCAAACCGCAATGCCTTCCCGTGGATTTTTTGCAACTTGAATTATCTCATCATAGACCAGTCGATAATGCTCTTTGATAGAATCGGTTACAATGTATTCTTCCAATTCTGTAAAAACAGCTTCTTCATTGTGTTGATCGACCTTGATGACCTCTTCGATGTTGCGGTCAATTTTCCTGGAGAATAGTGATTTTATTTTTTCCATTTAAATGTCTCCATAAATTTTTACGCGATAATTATATGCGCCTGACATTTCCCTGTCCTGTATGTCCATGAATTTTAAATCTGTTAGACCTTCAGACGTTCCCGGGTAAAACAGGATAATGGGAACCATTGTTCTACCATGCATTTGATTCAACAAAACCGAAGCCCGGAAAATAGCGGGGGCCAGAGCGCCCACCCTCACCAGGAAAACGATATCCTTAGACGGATCAAGATGGTTTACCTGTTCTTCCAGCAAGTCTGCCAGAGGCATGAAGTCCCTATCTGTCATCAATTGATTGATTGTCTGCTGTATCCTGTCAAAACCAAATTGTTTTTCCCCGGAAACAAGAGCATCGATGCCCTCTGTTTCTTTGATGATCTTCCAGAGCATTTTTCCGATAGAGATAAAAGTTACTTTCTTTTTATAATTTTGTTCCAATGATATACCCAGCAGCCGGATGTGTTTTCTGCACAGGTATTCATTTCCGGGATGATAAAGGAATATGGCAAAGGGGAGATCATGATACGCAGATATTCGCATCGGTTGATTAATTAAATCTTTTTCTAATGTTTTAATTTGCTCTTCCAGAGATGACATCAGCCATTCCCTCCCAATTGTTTACAGGAAATTCAATCCTGTAAATTTTTCCTGCTGATTGGTAATGCAGCATTTTGTTTTGATGGGCTTCCAGGAATAATCGTTCCACAACCATTGTATCAATTAAAAAAAGCTTCCAATCAGGATGATTAACCAATCTTTCCCCTGAACTTCCAAGTTTGTACAATGTAAAAGCAAGATAAACAAAGGCTTCCAAAGGTAGATATACAGGTGCGACTTTTTTCTTTTTTGTGCCTTCAAGAATCCCAAAATCGCGAAGCGCTGCTAAAATCCCCCAGGCAACTCTTTCGGTAACAGATTCCGACCATTCCTGGTTATTCGCCTCCAGCTTTTTTTTTACCCATGAAATGGTTTCTTCCATTCGAACAGACAAATCCAAACTTTTACATTTGGGGAACATTTCTTCTAAAACATATTCATATAAGACCAAATCACTCCGGCACGAGACCCAATAATAAACAGGTTTTAATACCTCGATGGATAAATTGTTATCCTCAAGGGGTCTAATCAATTTCCACGCGTCTAGTGGATTACCTTTTAAAAATCTCGGATAAAAAATTGAGTTTAAAATATGGATTATTCTTTTTTTTGTTTTTTTCCCTAAGGTATTTTCTAAGATTATTTTTTTTCTTTGTTCATTCCAGGATGCATCCTCGGCCCAATTTTGTACCAATAGTCTCATATCATCCAATAAAGCACCGCCTTTTTGTAAACGCGACGTGTATTTTCTTTTAGTCAATCCTTTTTCTCCATTTCAAACAGTTGTGAATGGTATTTTAAAAATCCAATATTGCAATATATATAAAAATTGAGTAAAAAGCAAGTGATTTTTTCTGTTTTGTTGTAATGAGGCCGCAGGCGAGAAAAATCCAAATTCCAATGACCAAAACAAACTTTATGGAATAATTTAGGTTGAGGTTAAGGTTGAGATTAAGATGGCTTCGCCTAAGGCGTTTTAAAATCGTCCGAAGGACACCTCTATTTATCTCTCCTACCGCTCAAGATGCAAGCGAGTCCGGTTTAGCCCTTTCTTTTAGCTTAAGACATAATTTTCCAACCGAATGGCACCGGTTTATTAACTCTGAAGACGAATCGTTAAGAATAATCGTTAAGAAAGATCATTTCCCTTACCTCACCCAAAGCTTTGAAATTAATATCGATACCATTCAACTATTTTCAATTGCCGGTGGGGCCGTAAATCCAAAGACTATAGACAATGCTATTGATTTGGCGGGTTTTAGTACTGAAATTAATACAGGAGTTAGCAGTAATCCTGAAGACCATAAGCCAGGCGAGATATCGATTGAATTCGAAAAAGATGAAGATGAACAGGTATTCCTGGTATTAAGCTACCACCTGGGAAGCGGAAGCAATTAAACGTTTACGCCCCTTAAACTTCCTTGAAAATTCAAACCAACCGCTTGAAATTTCAAGGAAAAAAAGTATAATATCATAATGAAAATGGTGGCAAAATCTCTCTTTTAAAACTCTTGTACCGCACGGGCACTCTGAAAAAACTAATGCCCTCCGTGCGGATCTACTAACCGCCATTTTTTATCTACAGGATGGACATAAAAACTAAAAAACTTTTAAGATGTCCATCCTGAACTTCTATGCCTTCGGCGACCAGGGGGCTCTTTTGAAAAACCGCCCCCTGGACCCCTGCAAAACTTTTTGTTAGAAAAGGGCGCCAACCCCCTGACTTGAATCATAGAAAATGAAGCGGTATAATGTTCAATCATGAATATGCTGGATTACATCTTTAGCCCGAAATTTAAACGCTTA
>WVZO01000216.1:0-1100 GCA_011772425.1 Candidatus Aminicenantota bacterium | reverse complement strand
GGAAGAACCCGATATCTCCATTCAGTTTTACATCACTCCCTTTGAAGACCCCTACATCAATACCGACAGCAATGTCTATGCCATCGGCAATAAAGCAAAATTAATATCCCATATCCTGGAAAACAAAAACAAGCGCCTTATCGTCATTACCACGCTGTCGGCCTTGAACCTGAAATTCGAAGAACGACATCAACTTCCCCATTTCTTCCTGGAACTGGAAAAACAGCAAACCATCAGCCGGGATGAATTGATCCGGCAGCTCGGCGTCATGGGTTACCGCAGCCGGAACATCGTAGAAGAACGCGGCGATATCGCCTGGCGGGGCAGCATCGTAGATGTCTTTCCCATAGACACCACCTACCCCCTGCGAATCGAAATCGAAGGAGATACCCTCATCTCCCTCCGTATCTTTGACCCGGATACCCAGAAATCCTTAAAACACATCGACCGTATTGTTTTCCCCCTTTCCCGGTTCTTTTTAAACTATGAAACCTGTTCCGATTACTTTAAAAGCCAGAAACAAGGAATGAATTATTTACCTGATCTGTTAGGGGCCGATGGGGATTACCGGGTAGTGATATCCGATAAACGAAAAATCAGCGATGAATTCGGGAAACTACTGACCCATTATGAAAAAATATATGAAGTCGCCTGCGAGAAAGAAAGCAATTTAGAAAAACCCGCAAACCTTTTTACCTTTGGATTCCCTTCTTCGTTTGCAGACAAAAAGGTTTTAAGTATCAATGAAACCTGGGACACCATCTCCTCGGTGGTGGAATGGGTAAAACTTAAAAAAAGCATTATAGATTTTAACCTGGAAGATGTCCGTCATATTCATGAGATACTGGAAAAGAATAAGTACCGGTTATTTATCTTTTCGCTGGATAAGCAAATCAACGAAAGATTAGCGGAAAATTTCGCAACCTTCAGTCATATAGAATTAAAAATTCCTTATTCCTTTGAGAACCAGGAGACCGGCTGCATATTTTTAGCGGACAGGCATTTCCGGTACATCGAGCGAATCGAGCCGGACAGGGCGGACCGTTTGAAATCCGAGCAGCGTTTACTCAATGAGATTCAACTCAACGACATGGTGGTGC
>WVZO01000685.1:2493-26679 GCA_011772425.1 Candidatus Aminicenantota bacterium | reverse complement strand
ACATTCTTGTTCCCTGGACGGCAATGACATGACCGGGCGTACCAAACAAGTTTTCAACAGCTCTTATCGCCTCTACGGTCCGGTTCATAGCCTCCCAACAATCCCTATCCAGGCTTCCACTCCAATTTGACTGCGGTTCATTGGCTACTCCGTAGAGGACATGGCTGTCGTTCTTAAAAATTTCCGCCAATGTTTCCCAGGTCTCAATCGTATTATCCGTGGGCCAGCCCAACTGGGTAAAACCCGGATCAGACCATAATGAAAGCAATACATAAACTCCGGGTTTGCTTTTTATATAATCGACAATTTCTATAATATCATCCAGGTATTCCCGGTCTAAAAGTATTCCTTGCCAATGGGTCCTCCCCTGGGAAGTACCATAGCTTTCCATTGTCAGCCTGATAAAATCCGCTCCCCATACATCCACCAATTCATCGATTCGTCGTTTAATTTCCGCGGCATTGGGTGGAGACCAGGTGCAGGCATTACACCCCCTGGTATCCTGGAGGTTAGCTCCCCTACCCTGCCAGACTTGCCCGTCAGGCGTATAGATTTTGTTTCCTTTCGTATACAGCCACCCCTTAGACCCGGGCGGCGTATTGTCCCCATTTTCGGAGCCGTTTTTTATTTTACATCCATACAAAAATAAAAGAATTGACAGGATAAAAGAAATAGAGACCATTAAATGGTAGTTTTTATAATTTTGTTTTTTCAACATTTCCTCCTTCATTCCCTAATTGTAAATAAAATCGAAACCCGGGTCAAGAATGAATTTTTTTCCCTGCTATGAAACTGCCTATGAATATTTCGGAAATTGACTTGACAGAATAAATTTTCTTTAGTATTATGTGTCTTAAAGAGTTTTGGCGGCTACTATTTTTTACTAATATCCTGTAAAAGCTTGCAAAAAAAACAAAGACCAGCCCATTTGTATAAGGAGAATTAAAATGAAAATAAAAGTCTTTATTTCGATGGTTTGTCTATCGGTTTTCTTTCTTCTGCCCGGATTGAATCAAGCAGAACAAGCACAACCTTGGCAAAAAAGAGGCGTTGCATTAAAACTCACAGGCGGCATGAACTACATGTTGCTTGGAGACTGGAATGATTTTATGAATGGATGGACAGATTATGAAAATAATTGTGCAAATGATTTGGGCGGTACCACGGAAGGTGCATTCAAAAGCATACGATGGGGACTGGATTTTGAAGGAGATGTGATTATCTATTTAAATCCCCGGCTTGGAATCACGATTGGTTCGGGTTATATCTATGGCAAAAAAGGACCGGATGCGAAAAAAATGACGTCGAACCTGCCTGATGTAACATTCAGACTGAACCACGACATGCAAATAAGTGCAATTCCCGTAAAAATAGGTGTTTATTATTGTTTATCCAGGTCTTCAAAATCCCGTTTTTTTCTGAGTGGTGGGATCGGTTACTATTTTGCAAAAATATCTGAGGTGTATATGAATCAATGGGATGGTAACTGGAGTCATGAAAATCAGGATGCAAAAGGTGAAGGAGTCGGATTCCAGGGAGGAATGGGATTGGAGTTAGATATTGCAAAAAATATCGCTTTTGTTGTTGAAGGATATGGCAGGTATGCAAAAATCGGAGATTTTACGGGAGAAAGGGCCTGGAGTATGTCATTCGGTCCGAGCGGTTCATGGAAAGGAAGTCTTTACTATTATGAATTAGATGCTCCATATGGCATGCTTCCCTATATTGAAATAAATCCTAGAGTACCAGGTGGAGCCAATAGAAGGAATGTAAGGAAAGCCACAGTGGATTTTTCAGGATTTACAGTGAGAATAGGAGTCAAAATAAGACTGTTTTAGTATCAGTGGGGACAGATTAAAACCTGTTTCAAAGCATAGTCTTATAATTGGGTGCAGCGCTTTGTTAGGTTTTGTTGTTATGTTCCAAAGTTATTACTACTTTTCCTCGGGCGTGTTCTTCTTCAAGATACCGGATAGCTTGAGGAACATCACTTAACGGGTAAACTCTATCTATGACAGGTTTAATTTTGCCAGCGAGAAGAAGCTCTTTTAAAAAAATAAGATCCTTTTGGTTTGGTCCCGCAGAGAGGATTCTCATTTTCTTACTCCCGGTCATTGAAATAAATGGTCCCAGGAGCATTGCTTGGTACATTTGTGCCATTGTACCTCCGACCATGACATAAATTCCTTTGGGACTTAATGCACGCTTGTAATCGAAAATCGAATGATATCCGTTAACAGCAAGAATCAGGTCATAACGCTCTCCATTTTTGGTGAAATCCTCTTTCGTGTAATCAATGACGTGGTCTGCACCAATTGAGCGCACCATGTCCAAATTCCTGGTGCTGCACACGGCAGTGACTTCAGCCCCGAATGATTTGGCAATCTGAACTGCAAACGTACCAATACCTCCAGACGCACCATTAATCAGAACCTTCTGCCCTTTCTGAATCTGTCCTTTATCGCGAAGCCCTTGCAGGGCGGAGACTGCCGCTAAAGGTACAGCCGCTGCTTCCTCGAATGTCAAATTTGCCGGTTTTTCTGCCAATGCATTTTCACTGGCACTTGCATACTCGGCAAAACCACCATAACCACTCTCGCATATGTCCCCAAATACCTCATCACCTGGGGAAAACTCTTTTACGTTTCTCCCTACCGCTTCAACCTGCCCCGCTATGTCAGCTCCGAGTATCTTGTGTTTTGGTTTTAGAAGCCCGCCGCCCATTAGGCGGACCAAGAACGGGTCAGCTCTCAGGTAGCGCCAGTCCTTTGCATTTAAGGATGCCGCATGAACTTTTATCAAGACTTCATCGTCCTTAGGGGTAGGTTTTTCTACCTCTTTTAGTTCAAGAACATCCGGTGGCCCGTATTTTTCATATACAATCGCTTTCATAAGTATTCCTCCTTTTTGTTAGGTTTTGTCGTTATGTGCCACAGTTATGACGACATTTCCCTTTTTGTGCCCTTTGTCAACATACCTGTGGGCCTCGACGATCTGTTCCAACGGATAGCGTCTATCTATGACCGCTTTTAGCTTTCCCGCCTCAATAAGCTCTTTGAGAAAAATTAAATCTTCTGCCTTAATTTTTTCTAAACCGTAAGTGGAAAGAAAAATTCCATTTTTCTTTAGCAAGCCTTTACAACGTGAACGCGAAATCTTACCTACAGCGTCGAATATAACATCATAGGTCTCACCGCTTTTGGTAAAATCCTCTTTCCTGTAATCTATTACTTTTTCAGCTCCCAGAGATTTCACCAATTCTAAATTGGTGGTACTGCATACCCCGGTAACTTCTGCACCATAGTACCTGGCCAGCTGTACCGCATAAGTACCTAAACTTCCCGAAGCTCCATAGATAAGGACTTTTTGTCCTTTCTGGATATTTCCTTTTTGAAAAACCTTTATTATTGTAAGTCCTGCAGCAGGAACGGCGGCGGCTTCCTCATAGGTAATATTGGCAGGTTTTACTGCCATCAATCCCTTTTTTTCAATCGTTCCTTCTTCAGGTTTTTCAGGTAGACATATGTACTCAGCATAAGCACCAAAACCAAAACCAGCAAATGCAAAAACCTTGTCACCTTTCTTAAACAGTTTTACATCTTTGCCCACTGATTCAATTTCTCCTGCTAACTCCATACCTAATATAGGTACTTTTTTTGGCCTCATGAGACCAAATAAAAGTCTAACAGCAAATGGGTCAGGCTTTCGTATTCGAGTGTCCCCTATATGTGCTGTTGTTGCGTGAATCTTTATCAGCACTTCATTATCTTTAGGAACAGGTTTTTCTACCTCTTTGAGCTGAAGAACTTCCGGTGGCCCGTATTTTGTGCATACAATTGCTTTCATAAGTATTCCTCCTATCTGTTCCTTTGCATACATCTATGTCACCATCCCCACTAGCATCCTTATTGGTTTGTCAGGAACTTTAACACCTCGTTGCTGATCCATTCTGGTTTTACGATGGCCAAGTCATGACCAGCGTCTGGGGTGATTAATGTTTTGACTTTAGGTGCGACCTTATTTAAGTGTCGAATGGCTTTCTGAGCAGAATATGTCACTTCATTCTCTCCAACTAAGAAGAGAGTGGGAACTTTTAGGTTCTGCCAGTCTTTGTCTGTCAACACGGTCGGAGGGACAAAACTTCTACGCTTGAAGCACTTAAATGATAAAAGTGCTTCATTTACCATGTTGTCGATAGCTTCTCGGGTTGTTTCGTCCTTTTTTACCGCGTCAGCGTTGTACCAATAAAGATATCGTCGGATGATAAAACGAGTAGGAATGAAGTAATAAATCATCCCACGCACCAAAACCTCAAGTCTTGCAGGTAAAACTCCCACTGAAGCAATCAGAACTAATTTATTTAGGCTCTGAGGATAAGCAAGGGCGTAGAGGCTTGCTTGCCAACCTCCGTAGGAGAAACCCATGAGGTTAATGTTGTTCAACTCGAGCGCAGTGAAAAACTCATCCAGCCATTGCACAAAATCACTCGGTTTCTTCATTGGGCGTGTATAGATGCTGCGACCATTATCAAAGATGTGATCCAGAGCGTATGTTCGATAGTCTACCGACAATTCTGCGATTTGAGGTATCCAAGCAAGAGAGTTCTCTGAGTCACCAGGCAATAGGACTAATGGAGGTCCATCTTCAGGACCACTAATCCGTACAAACGTCTGGCCAAACGACGTTTTCACCATCTTGGTTTCCAAAGCAATCGGCCAGCGTTTTGCATGCTCGTCGTAACAGGCCAGGTATGTTTCCTTTGCTTTTTGGGATCTAAATGGGTGATAGGATTCTTTCAATGTACCTCCTAAACACTAATATTTGGATTCAGCAACGCCTGACGACCAAGCTCACCTGCCGCTATGAAGCGCAGCGGAATAGCGGTCGGGTGCTGTCCCACCTATTACTTTCTTGCTGCTTGTCATTGTTACACTTTGAACAAAGCTCTTTTTTAGATTTGTATCCCCCAGAGTGTAAGACTCTTATTCCTACTTCATTTGCCATAAAATCAAAAAGACCACATTTGTTACTACATTTATCAGTCATTGGTTTATCCTTTTTATACCTAACTATAATTATACGAAATTCGTTTTTTTTTAGTAGATTTGCCATTTTACCAAAAAACAGTGGTTTTTGCAACTTTTCTTCGTTATTTGCTTATAATACCATAATATACGAAATTCGTATATTATGTGATTATTGGAGGAAGTAGAGTAAATGAGATACAACATCCTTCATCAATTCCAAAACTTCTTAATCTCCCGTCCATTGGATAGTCTTTATTCTTCCAAAACGCAATAAATCCTTTTTTTGCCTTTTCGCTGAATGTGGAAAATTTTTTGTTTTTATGTTATAAATTGGATAGCGAAAAGGATGATATTATGACAAATAAAAAACAGAAAAGAGTGTTGTCAGTGAAAATGTTTTCATCTTTTGAGGAAGAAAACCGTGCAGAGCATCGTCGATTAGCTACTTTGACCCCTAACCAGAGACTAAAAGAGTTTGCAATACTTCAAGAGCGTGTTTGGGGAACAAGGTGGACTGAAGATCGGATTGTAAAAATCGCAAGTATTGAAAAAGTGACCTGGTAGTGGACTGATAGAGAAAAAACATGATTTTTACTCAAGATATGAAGGAGTTCATTGAACTCCTTGAAAAGTATCAAGTTGAGTATGTTGTAATCGGAGGATTTGCAGTTAACTATTATGGCTATATCAGGACAACTCAGGATATTGATATTTTAATATTTCCTTCTTCAAAAAATGCGCAGAATATGATAGATGCATTAGATGAATTTGGATTTGGCAGTGCAGGAATTACCAGGGAATGCTTTGAAACAGCAGGAACCGCAGTTCATCTTGGCGTTGAACCCAACCGGATCGATTTATTGACTAATCTTAAAGGTGTCTCTAACGAAGAAATTTTTAAGAATAAAAAGAGGATTAAATATGAAAAAATGTTTTTAAACATCATATCTCTACACGATTTGCTTGAGTGCAAGAGATGTTCTGATAGACTAAAGGACCTTGCAGACGTGGATGAGCTTGAAAAAACGATTAAGGAAAAAAAAAGCGAATAAAATAAAACGCTTGTTTCATTCTTGTGCTGCACCATCCTTACGCCAGATAACCGTTGATATTGCACGGCCAAACGTTTTCCATCATTCAAACCTCATCTCAAACCCATAATAGGGTGCACGCGCCGTGTGCACACCGGAGGCAGCTAACCTTGTCCGGGAATCGATTTGAATTGTTTTCTTTGCCTGTCCCGTTGTTCGTTGTTTCCGTTGTTTTCGTTGTTTTTATCTCAGGTTTTTTTTCCATTCCTCCAGCATCTGTTGGGCCATCTTCTTCCTATCGTCATTTCCAGGGTAAATAGCCAAAAATTTCCGGAGGTTTTCAACCGCCTTTTCCCATTTGCCCCATTTCGATAAGACTAGCGAGTAATTAAAATAAATAGTAGGGTCCTGGTCGATTTTCAACAGCCGTTCATAATAAGATACCGAAACCTCATATTTCCCGATTTGACTGGCTGTCAGGGCTGCATAGAAAAGAACACCGGGGTCTGTCTTTGTGTGTTTATCTACCTCACTGTAAACCGCAAACGCTTCCGGCATCCGTCCCATCTGGAAAAGGCACATACCCACTGTTTTCTTGAAATGAAGATTCTCCGGTTCTACTTTTAGAATATTTTCAAAACAATACAGGGCCTCCTTAAAATTCTCTCTTTTCAGGAATATGTTCCCTTTTGCCAGGTTCACCGCGGTGGAAACCTCAGGAGAATCAACCTTTTCCAATTCCTTTAACACCACAAAGGCATCGTAAGTTTCTGATTGTGAAATCAAAAAATTGGCATAATCGATCTTAAGGTTATAGTCCCGCGGATTCATACGAATGCCCTCCTTAAACATTTGCAGCGCTGCTTCAATATTCCCATTTTTGTTGTACAAAAAGGCCAGCCTGGCATAAGGCCAGGAAAATTTGGGATTAAGGTGAATCGCTTCTCTATAGTTCAGCATGGCTTGTTTTTGTTTATTAGCATGGAGCAGCCGTTGGCCCTTGATGTAGTAGGTCCAACTGGCGATCAAATCTTTGGGGTCCGGGTATGTTAAGGCAGCGGTTGTTTTTTTATCGGAGGTTATATACCCTAATGATGCCAGGCGTTTGATTTCAGCGGCGTTTAATTTTCGGCCGCTGTTAAATCGTATGGACTCATACATCTTTAAATAAACCCCCATTTTTCGTTTCATTTTTTGGGCCAGGAAATTTTTTTTGAAAAACAGGTTATTTTTTTCAATAGGGTCCATTGCCAGGTGGTACAATTCCGGGCGAGGCAAGTCTATATATTTATAGTCATCTTCAATCCACCCTTTCACAGCCGCACTCCCCATTGCTTCGTTCGGGAATATACTTTCAATATAAAAACCGCGTTTCTTCACATCCTTACCCATGATGAGGGGAAGCAGAGAAATGCCCTGGACATTCCCTGAGACAGGTATACCCAGGTAATCCAATATGAAGGGCGTCACATCCATCACATCAACCCTGGGGGTCACCCGTTTATCCCGGGGAAGCCTTTTGCCTGAGATAATCAAGGGGACCCTCAAATTTTCTTCATAACAGAAAACCTGGTGACCTAATTCCCCATGTTCGCCAAAAGCCTCGCCGTGATCTCCCACAATCACTACCAGCGTATCCCGGAGAACCCCCCTGGATTTTAAGCGATTTATTATTTTACCTACATACTCGTCCATATAGGCGATTTCGCCATCGTAAGGGTTTTCTTTGAACCGGGAATAGTAAGGTTCGGGCGGTTCATAATAGTCATGGGGGTCATAAAAATGGACAAAACAAAAGAAAGGGGCCGGCCCGATGGTATTAAACCATTGGGAGAAATCCCTATACACCTCTTCCGCTTTACGTTCGGCGGTATGGGCTTTGATCTCTTTACCGGAGTTGTTGAAGTGTTGGTTATACACATCAAAGCCCTGGCTGAGCCCAAACCGGGAATCCAGGGTAAAGGAAGATATGAATGCAGCGGTGGTGTAGCCTTTTCGTTTCAGGATTTCGGCCAGGGTATCCAATTCCCGGGGAAGCTGGTATTTCCCGTTATTTCTAACTTTATGATAGGGGACCGCCGTCCCGGTCATAATAGAGCAGTGGGCCGGCAGTGTTATGGGCACCTGGCTAAAAGCAGCTTCAAACAAAACACCTTCCCTGGCAAAAGCATCGAGATTCGGAGTGCTCCCCTTCCTGTAACCGTAAACTCCCAGGCGATCCGCACGGGTGGTGTCCAGGGTGATAAGTAAAACATTGGGTTTCCGATTATTACCCATCAACATCCCCTCAGTCGGTAAGACGATCGATAAAAAAATAAAGATCACCACCGAAGTGAACAAAGCGACTTTTACTTTTTTATTCATTCTTTTCCTCCTTGTATGAGGCCTATTTGAATTCCGTCTTGCAGTTGAAAACGTAAAACAATCGACCCCAATTTTTCTTGCACAACTTAATTCCTCCAATTCATTTTTTTCCGGAAATACGAAAGTACAAAGAACCTGGAAGTCTAGTGCCTTATAATGAACACAATAATGTCAAAGAACAATGTACGTTTCATTAGATATACGGATACAAGATTATTAAACGGAAGCTGAAAACTGTCAATTAAAAAATTTTTTTTTTGAAAAATTTCTTTGCCATCTCCCTTATTTCAAATTTTTCAATACCCAGGCTGCTTCTTCATGGATGCTGCGGTTTTTATGCTTCAATAACCGTGTTAAAGGCTGCCGGGAACGTTCCGATTTTATCCTGGTGAGGGCTACCGCCGCTTCATTACGCACCATCCAATCATTATCCTTAAGTGCCTCCACCAATACGCCTATACTCTTTTGAGATTTTATTCTTCCTAAAATACAAACCACTTCCCATCTGACTTGAGCCAGTGGGGATTTGAGGGGTTTGGCTAGAGTTTCCAGGACCGGTTCACCAATGTCTACCAGTGCCTTTTTGGCTATTTCCCGGACCATCCAGTCATTGTCTGCTAATGCACGGACAAAATGATGGGCCAATGTTTTAGTCTTAAGTTTCCTTAAATAACCTAGCACTCTCCAGCGGATCATTGCATCCTCATCCTTCAAAACCCTTAGCAGCGCAAGAATCGACCTTTGGGTGCCCATTTTACCCAGGCTGATAACCGCACCACCGCGAACGTGTCTATCTTTGTCATTCAAAGCCATAATTAGCGATTCGATTACGTTATCCGTTTTGGCGAATTTCAAGGCATATGCCGCAGCCCCACGTACTTCGGGTTCCACTTGCCTGTCATTCAAAACGTCAAGCAGCGGCTCGACAGATTTCTCTAATTTAAGTCCACCTAATGTACGGACAATATTTGTTCTCAAATGGGGCGTTAAGGTTTTATCCTTTAAGACTGAGATAAAAAAATTCACCACGTTTTCCGATTTAATGCGCGCCAAAGCCCAGACCGCCTTGGTCTGCGTCCAGGAACCCCTGAATACGTTATTCCAGGCCGCATCGCTTATTATACTCACCAGCGGTTCGACAGCCGATTCCCCGATTTCCGCTGCCGCTTTTAGAATGACGTTGGTGTTTTTATCATTCACATCTGTAATTCGCCGGACAAGATCATTTAATTTCGGATTTTTATAAGACGTAATGTTGGGAGTAGAGCTGTTGTTAGTGGGTTTGGCATTAAGCTGCGAAGGACTTTGGGCAGGTGAGCCGATGGTCGAGGAAGGCGTTTCTTCAAAACCACTGGAAATCCATTTTGTCCAGTCCCCTTTAAAGGCTTCTTCTATCTGAAGGATGCTTTTTATTCCGAAAATGAAAGTGATGGCAACGGGGTCGGCCCGGTAGCTGGTGTGCCCTTCATAGAAACCGTAACGCATTATATAATTGGCCACCATTTCACCTGTATGAATATAAGACAACCTTTTTACCAGGTTTGCTTTTTGTTGGGGATTTAGGTTCGGGAATTTTTTGTCCAGGAATGCTTTTTATTCGGGTTCCAGTTCCCGCCGCACCTCGATATGATACATTCCCCGTATGCCGTCATTGAAAATGGAATCTTGCCAGCCATGGCCGCTTTGGGATTTTAAATAAATTTTTTTGCCGTTATACATGAAATGATCGAGATTTTTAGGTTGTTGGCCCTTTTCACGGTTCATTTCCTCATGTTGTTTGATCAATTTCCATACGTAGAGCAGGGGTTTTGCCATTTGCGGGTGGGTCAGCCCCAGTTTTTTAACCAGGCGGTTGTCGTTGATCAGTACTGAAATGATATCCTCATTTTCCCCCATAAAACCTGCTCCCGAAGACCTGCCGGGTCGGCCCATCATGGTGATTTCGGCTGTGGAACGTCCTGTGATCATGCGGGTCTGTTTTAATTCGGTTTCGGAATGAAGACCGGTTCGAGCTAACGTGGGAAAATCTTCCGCATCCGCAGCAGGTTCTTCGGAAACGTTTACCGGTTCATTTGTTTGCGGATATGCGCTTGCCGGTGCTGGAAAAAAGAAGAGTCCGCAGGTTAATAGGACAGACATGACGGCGATTACTTTGATTTTCATCTTAGACCTCCTATGGTCATTATTTTAGCATAATATATAGCCTACATATATGTATATGTAATCGGTATGAAAAAAATATGGAATTTTCATGAATTATCAACAGGCCTTTCGAGCACAGGTTGTCCAAGAAATAAATGCAACTGTAGGGGTTTGATTTAGAGGCTGTGTCAAAATCCGAAAAAAGGATCGAATGTGAATTCGGGCGAATACAAAATCCCGACCGAGTCCCTACAAAGGGTTTCCAGGCGGACGTAGGGGTTCGGCCGGTATTTCGTGTTCACCCCCTATTTTGACACAGCCTCTGAATCAAGCCCCTACTTCCCCACGCAGTGGGGCCTGACCGCCGGAGGCATAAATAAAACGGGTCTTGAAACCCCAATTTCTATTTGATATGATTTGTTTTAAAGACGATCAGTTTGGAAGGTATAAGACAATGATGATGACAATTTTAACCATTATATTTCTGTTTCTTACCTTGATAGTGGGCCTTTGCGCAGAGACTCAAATGAGTGTTTTTTTTGGGTTGGGGGTGCCACCCCCTTGGAAAAAATTTAAAAAAAAAGGGAAATTGGAAATCGTTAAGTATTGACAAATTTTAAATTATTCTTTAAAATATACCTCATGGTTGAGAGGAAATTTTATGTTAGTTGGGTATTGGTGGGACCCAGAGGACCCAGATTAATGATGATAGATGCGCCCTACTTAAAAGATAGGAGCCAGAAAGATGAGCATGATAAGAAAAATAAAGAAATTCATGTTGACAGGCGCCAAATTGGCAGAGTCTTATGAGAATGATGGCGAATTTGACGAAGCTTATAAAGAATATTTCAAAATAGGCGATTATATAAAAGCAGGAAAAATTTTAGAGAAAACAGAAAAGTGGCATGAAGCAGCAAACTTATACATTAAAACAAATCAAATTGACCAGGCCAGGAGGGCAATCGAAAACTGTTTCAAACGAGATGAATCCTGGGAAAGATATGAGTTGGATAATGGAGATAAAATTTCAATTGAGGACTGGCTGAAAAGAAACCGTCAAGTCCGCCGATTTGCCAGATATGTTAGATATGTTGATAGTTTAAGCAATCAAGGGATTCCTTTAATCGTTGTTTTAGCCGACAAGCTTAAAAAAGTTTTAGAATATAAAGCCGCTGCCGACTTGTACAAAAGAGGATTTGATCTAATTAATAAAGAAAAAGGCAGTAAAAAAATCCAAAATGAAGTATGGCTTAAATATGCCGCTGAATGTTATTCCAAAGCAAAATTATATCCTGATGCCGCCCAATGCATGAAAGAACTCATTCTTGCCCAGGTACAAATTGGCGATGCGCTTCCTACAAATGACATCAATCCTTATAGAGATTACATCCATAATCTTTCACTGGCAAAAGAATGGAATTTCTTACCCCAATTATTGGAAATATTAGAAGATTTCGACCCCTTCAACATTGCTTATGATTTGTTAAAAATGGGGGAACCTTTATTATCCATGAAGGTGTTTTTTAAATTTTTCGGGAAAGTGATAAAAAGGGATTACAGCGATAAAGAGATTGAAATTAGAAACAAGAGAATTCAATATTGTTTTAACCAATATATTATTTACTACAGGGACAGAAAGGAATATAGAAAAGCGGCAGAAATCGCTTTACTTGATTCCCGAAAGGAAATAGCGGCTGAATTATTCAAAAAGGCTGAAGAAGAAAAAGAAAAATCCAAAGCTGCTCCCGCTGTAGATGTTGAAGGGATGGAAACCATAGAAGAACTGGAAGAAGATCAAAAACAAGAGAAAACAATACCTAAAAAAGAAATACTTAAATGTCCCACATGCGGTGAAATTGTAGCATCCAATTGGGAAGTTTGCCCCAGTTGTGACAATACCCTCAGTCTGGGAATGTGTGAATGCGGACAAAAGATAAAACCCCATTGGAAAAGATGTCCAGCCTGTCAAAGAGAGCTTAAACAGCCGATAAAAACACAGGTTGATACCAATGAGGATACGCCTGTAAATGAGGACACAAAGCCTTTCAATATGCCGAAAAAATTCGTCACTCGCGACTAGATTTTGACGCCGTCTCGCAGCAATTCTAATTATAGCGAGGTTGAGGTTGAGGTTAAGGTTGAGGAGAAAAAACTTCCTGAAATCACCTGTTCTCACAGAAAAATATGGAACATTCCAGGAGTTTTCCTTAACCTAAGCCTTAACCTGGCAATTCTCAAAATGAGAATTGCTGTATTCCTATTGACATTCTAATTTTTTTTTTCTAAAATCAAGTATGAGCGAAAATAACAACAGAGGAAATAGTAAACAGGAAAAAGTAAGCCCTTTTGAAATGAGCGGGAAGATATTGCTGATCCTGGCAATAATTTCAGTGACTCTTGGCTGCGGTGGTCCTGGTGTGCTGGAATTGGCAGGGACCTTAGAGCGCAGGACGCTGGAAGTTTCGGCGCCGATATCGGAAATAATCGTTGATATCCCGGTTAAAGTGGGAGACCATGTGGATAAAGGAACCGTCATTGTCCAACTGGACAGCGAAGTCGTGGCAGCCGAGCTTCGAGCTCACCAGGCCGCTCGTTCCGCTGCCAATGCTCTGCTAAAAGAAGCAACCGGTGAATTTAATAGACAGGAAAAACTGCGCAAGGCAAGAATCGCCACCACCCAGGCTTATGATGCAGCCAAACGGAAGAAGGATGAGGCGTTCTCCCTGGTGGCGGAAAGGGAGGCCCGAATTGCCCAGGCGAAAAAACGGCTGGAAGACCTGACCATCCGCTCAAGAGCCCCTGGTGTGGTGGATCAACTCCCCTATGAAAGTGGGGAACGCGTTCCGGCCGGCGGGGTGGTGGCAGTGGTAATCGCTGACGACAACCCCTGGGTAAGGGTTTGGCTCCCCGCTCGCGCAGTGGCACGGGTCAGCATCGGACAGGAAGCCAAAGTCAAAGTAGAAGGACTGAATACCTGGTTCAAAGGAAAAGTGGAACATGTTTCCAGGGAAGCAGAATTTACCCCCCATTATGCGTTGACCGAAAGGGAAAGCGCTCACCTGGTCTATGAAACCCGGGTTCGTTTAAGCAACCCGAAAAGAGACCTTCCACCCGGTATCCCGGCCCGGGTTCGCATCTCTTTAAAAAAGAAATAGGATGATCCAGGATATGGATAAACACAGCTCGGAAGAAACCGTGATCGAAGCCCGGGGGCTGACTCGATTTTTCGGCTCCTTGAAAGCCGTAGATAATTTGAGCCTCGATGTGTTCCGGGGTGAAATTTTCGGTTTCCTGGGCCCCAATGGGGCAGGGAAATCCACGTTGATCCGTATGTTGGTGGGGCTGCTTTCTCCTACCAGGGGGAAAGCCCAGGTATTGGGACTCTCCATGCCCAGGGAAGCGGACAAAATAAAATCTAAAGTGGGATACATGACCCAGAAATTTTCCCTTTATGAGGACCTGTCAGTTGAGGAGAACCTGGAGTTTGCAGCAGAGATTTTTGGCCTGGACAAAGGGGAAAGAAAACAGCGAATCGATAGGGTAATCGATGAGTTTGAACTGGGAGAGCGCAGGGCGCAGCGTCCCGCCACCCTTTCCGGTGGATGGAAACAGCGGCTGGCCCTGGCCGCGGCAACAGTTCATGAGCCTGAGCTTCTCTTCCTGGATGAACCCACTGCCGGAGTTGACCCGGACAGCCGCCGCCTGTTCTGGGAAAAGCTCTTTGACCTGGCAGCAGCCGGTACCACCATCCTGGTCTCTACCCATTATATGGACGAAGCGGTTCGCTGTCACCGTTTGTGCCTGGTTCGCAGCGGGCAGCGGAGTGCACTGGGGTCTCCCCATGACCTGATGGCATCCCTGCAAGGCCGAATTGTCGAAATCATCGCCCACCCCACAGACAAAGTCCTCAACTTCCTGGGGAAAAAACCGGAAGTCACCAGCGCCACCCAAATGGGTAACCGGCTCCATCTTCTATTGAACCCCGGGGCGCCCACGGCGGAAAAAACAGCAGTACAACTTGCAAAGGAACTTAAAGAAGCGGGATTCTCGGTTAATCTGGCTGAAAGTGCGGAACCAAACCTGGAGGATGTCTTCGTGGCATTGACCCACGGTGAGAGCATAGAAAACGGATGAAGGAGTTCATGAAATTTAAATTTAATATAAACCTGTCCGCTTCGATGCAGCGAATCTTGTCAGTGGCACGGAAAGAGATTCGCCAATTGATGCGGGACGTACTGACCATGGGATTTGTGGTTGGTGTCCCGGCAGTGCAGTTACTGCTTTTCGGGTATGCCATTAACCAGGACGTCCGCAATGTGAGAACAGCAGTGGTGGATCATTCCAATTCGTATATATCCCGGCAATTGATCGGCCAATTGGAAGCCACCCAGACCTTCCGTATTTGTAAGCAGTTGGACAGCGACGAAAAAGCCCGGGAGCTTCTAAAAGAGGGAGATGTCCGGGTAGTGGTGGTGGTGCCCCCTGATTATACCCGGTCCTATTACCGGGGACGGGGCGCGGAAATCTCCATCCTGGTAGATGCCACTGACCCGATCCTGGCGCGGGCGGTTCGAGCCTCGGCCAACGGGCTGATGGATAAACACAACCGCCGACTGCAAAGTTTTGATATCAATGTAGGTGAAAGTGCCCTGCGGGTCCCAAGAGAACGAACCACCTTTGGCACCAAACCGGACCTGGTGCGCCAACGGTTTTTGCGTTTTTCAGTGATCAACCTGTATAACCCTGAACTGCGAACGCCGGTGTTCGTGGTCCCGGCACTGCTGGGGGTGATTTTAACCACCACCATGATCTTAATGACAGCCCTCTCCATTGTTCGTGAGCGGGAACGCGGCAGCTTCGAGTTCCTCATCGCTACCCCTGTCAGCCGACTGGAACTAATGACCGGGAAAATCCTTCCCTATATTTGCATCGGCATTATCCAGATTGTGATCGTGGTATTTACCGGTCTGCTCCTTTTCGACGTTCCCGTGGCAGGAAGCCTCATTGACCTGGGAGTCGTATCGCTCTTCTTTATTGCCGCTAATTTAACACTGGGGCTGGTTATTTCTTCAGTCACTGCTTCTCAATTCCAGGCCACCCAGCTCTCGTTTTTCTTTTTTCTTCCTTCTGTTCTTCTCTCCGGTTTTATGTTTCCCTTTGGCTCCATGCCCGCCCCGGCACAGTGGATCGGTGAAACCTTGCCCCTGACTCATTTCATACGGGCAGCACGAGGCATTCTTTTGCGTGGTTCATCCCTCTTTGAACATATGGGGGAAATCGGTGCCATGCTGTTGTTCAGCGTCATCCTTTTCGGATTAGCCACCCGGCTATTTAAAAAGAGGTTGGATTAACAAATGAAACGTAAATTAGGAAAAATGGAAATGGCCGAGGCCACTACAAATGAGCATTTTCCTTTTAATGCAGTGATTATCCTGCGAATTACCAACGGTCCATCCGAAGAAACATTAAAAAAGCTTTTGGAGTACTTACAACACCGTCACCCCCTGTTGGGCGTTCATATTCATAAGGAAAAGAGCCGCTATTTCTTTGTATCTGAAGGTACTCCGGCAATACCGTTAAGCGTAGCAGCAAGGCAAAATAGCGACCATTGGCAGCATGCGGCAGAAGAAGAACTCAACCGTGAATTCGATATTTTTACCGGGCCGCTGGTTCGCTTTACGTATCTAATCGGTTCCGGCAGCAAAAAGGAGAGTGAAATTATCATTACGTTCCAACATACGGTGATGGATGCCATTTCAGGGGGTCACCTCTTACATGAAATACTTGCTTTTTGTCAAGAGATAGAATCCGGCGGCTCCATAGAGAAATTCAAACTGGTGGAACCTCTTCCCTTGCTCCCCTCGGTAGAAGCGTTTTTCCCTCCAGCATTCAAAGGAATCCGGAGGAAATGGCACACGTTTTTATTTGGTCTACGCCAGATGGGAGATGAGTTTCGTTACCGGCGGCGCACCAGGGGAAAAAGGAAAGCACCCATTCACCCCGCTGGAAAAGGTAAAATCCTGCCCATAAAGCTCTCAAAAGAAACAACCGCTGCCCTAATGAAAGCTTCACGCAAAAAAAAGATAACCTTAAACAACCTGCTCACTGCAGCTATATTAATGGCGGCGCATAAGCATCTCTACAACGGTGAAACGCGTCCCCTTCGTCATATTAACACCGCGGATTTGCGGCCTTACTTAAATCCTCCCCTGGACCCTCAATATTTTGGCAGTTATTTTGCCATGATGCTTTTTACGGTGGGAATGAAAGAGAATCCTGTAGTCTGGGAATTGGCCCGCGAGATCAGTGATCTTGTCTATTCCTCCCTCAAACGGGGCGATAAATTTTGTGCCAATTTGTTAAGTTATCGCATGATGCAGACGGTCTTCCGTTTTAAATCCTTTCGCATGGCTGCCGCGGCAATGAGTTACACCGGCCCCATCATGCCTCAAAAGAATTACGGGAAAATGGAGCTTCAAGATGTTCATGCCTTTGTTTCAAACTTTGTGGTGGGACCCGAATATACCGCACTGGTGAATCTATTCGATGACCATATTTATTGGAATATTCTTTACCTGGATTCCGATATGGACCATAAACAAGCCAGGGTAATTGCCGATGAAATCCGCACCATCCTGGAATCGGCTGCTAAGGAGGAATCGTAATGCCTGTGACAATAGAAGAAATCGAAACATTGGTGCGTTTGCAATTGGGAGCACGCAAAGTCTCAGCTCAAGACCGGTTCATGGAAGACCTGGGAGCCGAGTCTGCAGACCTGCTCAATATCATCACAGCAGCAGAAGATAAATTTAACATTTCCTTTGATGAAGCAGATATCTCCAGGGTTCGCACCGTCCAGGAACTGTATGAGCTAGTGAAAAAACCGGTTTGAGTCAGTTTCTCATCATGAACTATTTCACCCCTAAACAAAAGCTTTTGCGAGGGGTCCAGGGGCACTTGACAGTGCGGTATTTAACAATGTCCAGGGAGGCGATACATCCCTTGAACCATCCTACGCCGTCCTGGCACTGCAAATGCTCCGTAACGCTATGCGCCACGCAGTGGGGTTTTCTCGAAAAGAGCCCCCTTGGCCGCCGGAGGCTATAAATGGCGAACCGGGAAAGCGGAACTCTGCTTCACATACTTGAAAAGCGGGCGGCTGAGGAACCGGGAAAGATTGCTTTTACCTTTCACAACGAGTCCCCGTGCACCTTTGGCTATTTGTGGAAAGAAATCAACCTTTGCGCCAATTACCTTCTTCAACAGGGGTTGAAAGCCAAAGAACCTGTCATCATTGCCATTCCTAACAGCAGTCAATTTTTCTATGCCTTTTACGGGGTGCAGCGGGCCGGTGGAATCGCTGTCCCGGTGTTTCCCGGCTCCGGTGTCGAACGTATCATCAAACTGGCAGATTTATGCGGCGCTGCCTTCATTGTTATCTCTAAAGCTTTTCCGCGAACCGGGTTCAGCGAGTTAAAATATCGGGCAAAAAAGAGCAAGCAAGCGGTATTTTTCGTGGAGGAAGGAATCCATTGTCAACCGGATAAAAATTTTTCCTTCCCGGGAATTCTTCCCGGTGATATATCCTTTATCCAGTTCACCTCCGGCAGTATCGGTGATCCCAAGGGTGTGCAATTAACCCATGCCAATTTGATCACCAACCTGGAGCAGATGATTGCCGGAATGGAGATCACTCAGAAGGATGTGTTTGTCAGTTGGCTCCCGGTTTACCATGATATGGGGCTCATCTTGATGACCATGGTTCCCTTTTACCTTGGGATAGATGTGGTCTTGCTGCCCACCGGTTTAAACTACCTCAAAACCTGGCTTAAAAGCATTCAAGAGCGGAAAGCTACCTTTACCGCCGCCCCGGATTTTGCTTACCGTCTCTGTCTAATCTATATAAAGGACGCGGAGAATTACCACCTGTCCAGTCTGCGGGTGGCCCTCAATGCCGCCGAACCGGTTCGCTCCAGTACCATCACCCGGTTCGAAGAAAGATTCAAACTGGAGAACGTCATGCTGCCTGCTTACGGGCTGGCTGAAGCGACGGTGGGTGTCTGTAGTTGGAAACCCGGAGAAAAAATCAAGGTTGACACCCGGGGCTATGTCTCTGTCGGCGTCCCGTTTCCCGGTGTCCACATGCGGATAACGCGGGACAACAAGAAACCGGCAGAGCCAGGTGAAATCGGCGAAATATGGGTCAAAAGCAAGGCAAACACCATCGGTTACTTTCAAAACCCTAAGGCCACTAAAGAATTATTTGATAAACAAGGATATATCAGGACCGGTGACCTGGGATACATGGATGAAGATGGTGATTATTATATTGTGGGACGGAAAAAGAATATTATCATCCAGGGGGGCTTTAACATTTCTGCGAGGGAAGTAGAGGAATTGGTGGATGAATTCCCCTTTGTCCGCCGTTCTGCTGCCATTGGCATTGACAGGGGAAGTCATGAAGGTGAACAGGTTTATATTTTTATCGAGGTGAAATTGAGAAAATCACAATTGCAAACGGAAGAGGCGTTAGGGGATATCACCATAGAGCTCGTTCAACGCTTTAACAACACCTTCGGTTTTCTCCCGGGACGGGTCTACCTGCTGAAGCACAGTGCCATCCCCATGACCTACAATGGAAAAATCAAATATCTCCAGCTGAAAGAGCTTTACCTGAAGGGAACGCTAAGAACAAAAGGACTCATCCTGTTCCCCGAATATTGACCAAAAAAATACCAGTTCCATTGACAGGATGTGAAATTAAAAAATATAATAGGCATAAGGAAGTGAAAATGAAAAATTAGTTGCCAGTCATGCATCGGCTTCTATATCTTCATTTCGTGTCCTGCCAATGCAAAGAGGAGACCCATGATGAGACCTCTGGTGTTACATATGGGAATTGCATGAAGCCATTGTTAATGAGGAAGTCATGGAGAAAAAATGATACCGCTGATATTCTCTTTGATTTTTTTGAGCGTTATGAACATTTTTATTTATAAAAGCCTCTCAACCGGTTTTAATCTGTCGGCGGTTGCAAAAAAGGTGCTGGGATTTTCCTTGATCGCCGCCAGCGCCTTTTACCCGGTGGTTTACCTGGTTCAATTGGCGTTTAAAATAAGCCCGCTGGCGATGTATCCCCTGCTTTATGCGGGAAAGATGTGGATATTGGGCATCCCGGGTTTTTGTACGCTGGGGGCGCTGGTAATGGGATTGACCGCGGCGTTTCCAGGCAAACGATGGCTTCGTCTCCTTGCCCTGCCGTTATTCCCGGCCTCCCTTTTGTACCTGGTCATTATCATTCCCTATCGAATTTTAGACCCGGGCTACATATGGGCTTCCGCGGCGTTAAACCGATGGGGGATCTCATTCCTGCTGATTTTTGTCCTGTATAAGATGATTACCGGGGCATTGGCATCACAACTTACCCAAAAGAAAAAAGGCGCCCTGGTCCTCCTGCTCAGTCTTGGCGTCATATCGATGTTCTATGGCTTTTATATAGGAGAAATATTCCTGGTATTCGGATTTTATGCCATGGTATATTCACGTATAGTCACGGGCCTGGAGCTATCTAAAAAGACGAGACGAATGTTGACGGTCCTTTTAACCATAGGGTTTATTCTAAGCATTCCCCAGATGACTTTTTGGGGAAATGCCCTGGGTTTACCCCTGCTTTACTATGTTGGCGGAGCCTGGTTTGGGTTGATGGCCATAGCAGTGACTCTTTTTTTCCTGGAAAGCATTCTTGACCTGGTCTTACGTTCCTTCCGCAAGCAGCGGGTGATTTTACTATTGGCCATCCTGGCACTGGCCGGCGGTTATTCCCTGTACAATGCCTTACAGGTCCCGGTGGTAAGAGAATTGACTGTCCCGATAAAAAAATTACCAAAGGAAATATCCGGGTTTACTATTGTCCAGTTGTCGGATTTCCACCTGGGCGACCTGGTTTCACCTTCATGGTTTCAAAAAACCGTGGAAAAGATCAATTCCCTGGAACCGGACCTGGTGGTCATAACCGGGGACCTTATCGATAGGGGAATCGGGGACGGAAGCCGGTTTATCGCTTCCCTGCGGCAATTACAGGCCAGGTGCGGTGTATTTGCGGTTACCGGCAACCACGAATACTACAATAACAGGCTCCATCTCTTCCTGGATATTTGCCGGAAAATAGGAATCCGGGTGCTGCGCAACAACTCGGTAATCATTAACAATGGCATCCAATTGGTGGGGATGAACGATTGGATCGCGGGAGAATACGATGAAGATGACTATCCAGCGTCCGTGAGTGTGGCCATGCGGCATGTGGATCCACGTAAACCGGTGATTATGCTTTTTCACCGGCCCGAATTATTCGCGCAGGGCATCCGGGAAGGGGTGGACCTTCAACTTTCCGGTCATACCCATGCGGGCCAGATTCCGCCGCTGGACCTGTTCTCTTACTTGCTTGAGGATTACTTTTACGGTCTCTACCGGGAAGGTGAATCGTACATATATGTAACCAGCGGAACCGGCTTATATGCCATTCCCATGCGCCTCTTCTCCCGAAATGAAATCACCCGGATTACCCTTGTAAAAAAACAAGTATAAGTGTTGAAGTTCTGAGGACGAGATGGGGTTAGCACAGAACCTCTAGACCTTTGCGCGGAAAGCACTTGCAATCCATTTCTTAGTATGCTATACTGCAAAGGGTAAAACATCATGAAAACGAAGAGACTGCCTGTCGGAGTATCGGATTTTAAAGATATGGTGACAGGAAACTACTGTTATGTAGATAAAACGTTGTTTATCAAAGAAATCATCGATAAAGGCGATAAAATCCTCCTTGTTCCCCGCCCCAGGAGATTCGGAAAAACCCTCAATCTCTCCATGTTGAAATATTTTTACGACTGCTGCCCGGTAATGCCGTCCCCGGCTTTGGAACCCTGCTCCCCTGCAAATGAAACCAATATCGCGGGCCTCGCCGGCCATTCCTATAAGAAATTATTCGATTCCCTGGCTATCCTGGAGGCAGGCAGAGAATACCTGGATAAACTGGGCAAACACCCGGTTATTTTTATATCCTTCAGGAGCATCAAGGAACTGGACTGGGAATCTTGCCTGAGTAAAACAAAGCAGCTTATCCAAGACGAGTATTTAAAACATGATTACCTGCTTAATAGTCCTGGAATGAAATATCCAGAAAAGGACTATTATAAGAGGATCATCGATCTAAAAGGAAACAAAGGCGACTATGAAAACAGCCTGGAAAAACTGCTGATCTTCTTAAGCCGGTTTTACCATGAACGGGCGGTTATTTTGATTGATGAGTACGATGCTCCGGTCCATGCGGGTTTTACTTATGGCTATTATGAAGAGATTATCAATTTTATGCGTAATTTCCTCTGCGGGGGTCTGAAAGATACCGACCAATACCTGGAAAAAAGTGTCGTAACTGGTATCATGCGTATAGCAAAAGAATCGATCTTTTCCGGGCTCAACAACCTGGGGGTGTATACGCTGGTGTCGGAAGAGTTTAACGATCAATTTGGATTCACGGAAAAAGAAGTGGAAGCCCTGCTTACGGATTTCGATCTTCTCGACCGGTACGACGAGGTACAGTACTGGTACAACGGTTATCGGTTCGGCAGCCGGATCGTGTATAATCCCTGGTCTATCGTCAATTTCCTGGGCAGCAAAGCAAAAGAATTGAAACCCTACTGGGTCAATACCTCCAACAACCAGGTGGTGGAGACCCTGCTCTCCCGGGGCGGAAAAGAACTCAAGGAAGAACTGGAACTGCTCATCCGGGGGGAAACCCTGGAAAAAGCCGTCGAAGAAAATATCGTCCTTATAGACATTACTGCCCATGAGGATTTATTATGGAGTTTTCTTTTGATGGGGGGGTACCTGAAGCAAACCGCAAAAAGAATGGACGAGACCGCAGGAAAAATGTACTATACTCTTGCGATTCCCAATATGGAAGTGAGAACGATTTATATCGGGATTATCAACCGTTATTTTACCGGTAAAATCGAAAACAAGAAACTGGAGATCATGCTCAAAGCATTAATCGATGGGGATATTAAGCTTTTTGAAAAAATGCTGCGCAAGATCGTAGCTGCTGTATTCAGTTATCATGATTTCAGCGGCGAACCGGAAAAGGTGTATCATGCGTTAGTGGCTGGCCTGCTGGTCTGGATATCCAATACCCATGAGATAAAATCCAACCGGGAATCGGGTTACGGCAGGTACGACATTATGATTATACCTCGCGACATTACCGGGCTGGGATATGTGATCGAGTTCAAAGCGGTTGATAAAGACGAAAATGAGACGGTTCCCTCTGCTGTGGCAGCAGCCCTGGAACAAATCGAAGAAAAAAAATACGAGACCGAACTCATGGAAAGAGGCATCGAAAATATAAAGAAATTGGCTGTGGTATTCAGCGGCAAAGACGTTTATGTAAAAGAAAACAACTCAGGGACGGAACTTTGAAATTTGGATTTTTGGAATTCGTTTATTCTAAAATTCCTTATTACTATTCCAATTAAACTTGATTTTTTTGCCCGTCCCCATTTTCAATGGCGTGACTTCACCGATAAAGTAATATTTTAAGGCGCCGATCTCTTATTATACCGGTTTACAGGTACAGGTTTCGATGGGGCACCTTGAATCGAGACATGTGGTGCCGTTTGGGCAAATTTCTTCACCGTACCCGTCAACTC
This sequence comes from Candidatus Aminicenantota bacterium, assembly GCA_011772425.1. Taxonomy (GTDB): domain Bacteria; phylum Acidobacteriota; class Aminicenantia; order UBA2199; family UBA2199; genus JAKAGC01. The sequence goes on along the minus strand of WVZO01000685.1, from coordinate 3,414 downwards.
CCCAGGTTTCAGGGCCATAGACACCTAAGCCGGCTTGAAGCCTGGACATCTCCTCTTGATTCAGATCGGCAATGGTTTCTTTTTTTAAGATGAGTTTTTTGTTAAAGTTTTTAGTTTTCATGTCTTTCACCTCTTTATTTTTTAACCTGTTGTCCTAAGATGTCATGCCATGTTATACGCCTGAATGAATACTAACATAAACCGTCAAACCTGTCAACCACAAATATCATTCTTTCACCAACCATTTTTCAAGTCTATACTCATCCTGGCTTTCGTTTATCAAATAAAGATAACCATTGTGATATTTATAGGTTTGGGGAGGGTTAGTTAATTTGAAGATAAGCATAAAGCAGGGGATTTTTACCTTTCCCTTCATTTCCAAATCATAACTGAAGTAATCACCTTCTACCATACCCTGGCAATCAGTTGCGTAACTGTACCTGCGTACCACGACGAAGCCCTTGCCCAATGGCACCATCCAGGAGGTGGGCTGAACAGTATCGGTGAATGTTTTACTGTCTAACTTCCGCCGGGAACCGGTCTGGGCGATGAGCCACTCCACCCGTTTGGATCCAGGTACTTTCACTTTATCCACCAGGACTTTGATTCTCTTTAGACAGTTGCCCTCCGTATCATACATCCCCATCTCATAGTCATTCATATTGATGTAATAGATGCTGCTGTTCCTCCGAAAGAATTGAGCACCCGGCATTCTTCCATATACTACTTTTTGTTTTACCGGATCAAGAGGATAATAAGGTCCGTATTTCTCAAATACCCTGATGGAAAACCCGGGAAACGTGACCACGCAGTAATACACGATTTTTTTCCTGCCTTTTTTGTTAATCTCAACACTTGTGGTGGCGCACAGGAACCAGGTCCCATCGTCATTAAAGTCGGATAAATAGAGACTCCGGTTCC
>WVZO01000685.1:0-2452 GCA_011772425.1 Candidatus Aminicenantota bacterium | reverse complement strand
GAACCTGGGAACCTCCCCCAGGTCGCCCGGTCCCTGACCGATAGGGATATATTTTTTATCCAGTGATTCCAGGTTTTTTGCGAACCTTTGGACCACAATCATCTGAGGACCACCGCTCTCTTTCCGGCCTTCCCCGTAAACATGCAAAATATTTTCATTGAAAAAAATTCTAATCGGACTTTTGATATCAGTAATAGAAACGCTATTTTCCAGTGTGAATTGAATATCAAGCTTATCGGTTTTTTCTTTTACCGTTATCCCATGGCAAGGGGTCTCTTTTTCTTTTTGTAAGCTGCATTGACTCAAGTAAATGCTCAATGCCACCACCAGGGCTGCTGTTATCATTTTTTTCATAATCATACTTGCTTCCTCTTCTGTGGTTATAGCTAATTATACTATAACCGGGAGAGAATAGCACAATAAAAATTAAAGAGGAGTAAAAATATTTCTTGGCTCTCCTCTTTTTTATGAAAAGGGGACATGCAAGAAATAAAACGGGAGATAAAGGAAGAAGTTAATATTGAAGTGGAAAATATAAGATATTTTGGCAGTCAACCCTGGCCCTTTCCTGATTCTTTAATGACCGGGTTTATTGCCGATTATAAAAGCGGGGAAATAGCCATCGATGGAGATGAGATCATCGATGCCGGTTGGTTTACCCCGGGTAATCTACCCAATATACCTGGTAAAATTAGCATTGCCAGGGAATTGATCGATTGGTTTATCGAAAAATTTTTTTAGCCGGCTCTTCAACAAAGATGAAAATCTTGTTTTATTAACACCCTAATACTCGTGTCGCATAAGACCAATACGCATCCAAAAAATTGCGGGCACGAATATATTTACGGTTCGATTCACTCTGAAAGCGCTCAATCGATGAATGTACCCCAATCGCAACTCCCTCGGAAAAATTCTTTACACGGTAACGTAAACGATCAAAGACACCTAAATATCCATTACAAGCAACTACTTGCTTGATCAGTTTTTCAGGAACACACGTTTTACCATCTCGCTCTATTCCTCCTGACACATACACGAACTCTCGATACCAGGCCACACTCTTCAATTCTTCGGTTACGGTTACATAGGGTAAACTGTAAACATGGGCTTCCGATTCTTCCAGTACGTCTACAAAATTTATGGTATGAAGCAATTTACCCGCCCTTCCCGGAGACCTAACTCGCAAACCCAGACTGCTCCAACGGTAATCTTCGGGACGCTCCACAATTCCCGCTCGCACCGGGTTCAAATCAATATAGCTGCTAATCACGAATTGAGGTTCTCCTTTGTAGATAATAACTCCTTTAAACCGACCTCCCCACAGATAGCCCGTGCGATTATGTTTTTTATTGTACCACCGGCTGAAGGTTTGCTTGAGTTCCTGGACAAAACGAGATACCGAACCCAGCCGTTCTCTCAGTCGTTGAACTCCACCATCCGGATCAGGGATAAGATTTCCACTGCTGTCATACCTTCCTTCAGGGGGCTCGGCACTTTTCCCGTACATTAACCGATACCGCCGAAATAGTTCTTTTTTCGATGCATTCTGAGCTTCTTGTTCCATGCCCGTAGCCAGTATATGGAAATGATTTCCCATAATGCAAAAGGCATGAATATTGACAAAAAAGCCGGAAGCAAATCGTTTTAACAATTCAAGAAAATAGTCTTTTTCTTCCCTTTTTAATAAGAGTTCTCCGCCGGCGATGCGAGAGATGATATGAAACGAACCCCTTTCTTGGGATATCCACCGCCGCTTTGTTCTAGCCATTTTCGTGTTTACCTCCTTTAGATTTTTAGATTTTCTTCTTCCACTTTTTCTTTTTTTACTTGTTTTCGTTTGCCCTTCGTTTGCTCTTTAAGCTAGAGTATAGTGTATTAAAGTAGAATTGTCAACTTTTTTTCCCATTTTTTTTCATTTTTTTGCCCATTTTTTTGCCTGTCCCCGTATTCCGTCCGTATTCCGTATTTTTCTGATTGCCATTATTATTAATTCATTGGAAGCCATGCCCGGCGGGGGTACGCTGCGCATTGAAACCCGGATTTTAGAAGACAGGCAGGTGGAAATTTTGATTGCCGATACCGGGCAGGGCATACCGGAAGGGAACTTGAAAAAAATCTTCGATCCCTTTTTCACCACCAAAGAAAGCAGTAAAAGCACCGGTCTTGGTTTGTTTGTTGCGTATGGAATTATCAAAGAGCATAAGGGAACCATCAAGGTTGAGAGTGAACCAGGAAGGGGCACCAGGTTTCACATCAAGCTCCCTACCAGGCAAGGGTAATAAATAAATCTGTGCTCTCTGTGGCAAAAAATATTCTGCCAGGAAATGGCAAGATTTTAGAATTAGGCAACCAATCCTAAAAAGGTTTTGGACAATACCTGGATTGTTTTTGACAATACCTGGTAGATATTGGACAAAATTTGGAGGATTTTTCACATTTGAAAAGAGGTATT
>WVZO01000662.1 GCA_011772425.1 Candidatus Aminicenantota bacterium | reverse complement strand
GAACCAGGCAGATTTCCGACGTTTCCCCCGCTACAATCCAGTCATATTCGCCGTCATTTTCCGTGGCGCCAGTAATTACCGTCCAGGTTTCCCCACCGTTGATGGAATACTCAATTTTTACTTCTTCCCTGGAGTCGGTGGCATACCAGGTGATAGGAAACCGGGAACCAACCACCAATTGCTCTCCGCCATTGGGAGAGATAACCTTTATGAAGGGTTCTGAAGGACGAACAATCGAGAATACCTCATCACTCACATCCGATGGTTTGGGTTCACCTCCCCCATCATTGGCAGTAATTCGAACCAGGCATTCATCCGACACCGTGTCCGGTAAAAGCCAATTATAACTGCCGCTGTTATTGGTGGAAGACACGACGGTTTTCCAGGTGCTGCCGTTATCAAAAGAATAATCAATTTTTACACTGCCAATATCCCCGACTCTGTCCCAGGTAATGGTCTGAACTGAACCTACTTCCCAGTCTTCACCGCCGTTGGGGGAAGTCACTCTAAAGGCACCGGGGGACGATGACACAATCGAAAATACCTCATCGCTGACATCCCACGGTTTAGGGTCCAGGTCATTATCATTGGCGGTAACCCGAACCAGGCATTCATCCGACACCGTATCCGGTACAGTCCAATCACAGCTGCCGTCATTGGGCGTGGTTTGAACGATCACTTTCCAGGTGGTGCCGTTATCCGCCGAATATTCGATGGTGACATTATTAATATCACCGGTACTGGTCCACTTGATTTCTTGCCAGGAACCCGCGGTCCAGTTTTCACCGCCATTGGGAGAGATGATGGTAATGTCGAAGGGCTGCGGCGAAACAATGGAAAATACCGCATCGCTGATATCTATCAGCCGGCCGTCAATTTCACTGATCCGGACCAGGCAGGTCTCCGACGGTTCATCCGGTACGATCCAATCATAATGACCGTCATTTTCCGTGGCATCGGTAATTACTGGCCAGGTTTCTCCGCCGGTGACAGAATATTCGATTAATACTTTCTCCCCGGCTTCGCTGCTGAACCAGGTAATATCAAACCGGGAACCGACCACCAATTGTTCTCCACCATTGGGAGCGGTGACCGTTATGATGGGCGGAGGGGGAAGAACGATTGAGAATACTTTATCACTGACATCCGACGGCCTGGGATCACCGGCCCCATCGATGGCGGTAACTCGAACCAGGCATTCATCCGACACGGTATCCGGCACTGTCCAATCATAACTGCCGTCATTTGTCGTCGTTTGAACAATCACTTTCCAGGTGATTCCATTATCGTAGGAATATTCGATGGTGACATTATTAATATCGCCGCTGCCGATCCAGGTGATTTCCTGCAAGGAGCCCACGGTCCAGCTTTCGCCGCCGTTGGGAGACTTGACAATGATGCCATCAGGTAATGGCGAAACAATGGAAAATACCGCATCGCTCACATCCTCCGGCTGGCCGTCAATTTCACTGACCCGAACCAGGCAGGTTTCCGACGGCGTATCCGGTACTGTCCAATCATAACTGCCGTTATTTTCCGCAGCACCGGTGATTTCCGTCCAGGTTTGCCCGCTGTTGACGGAATATTCGATTTTTACTTCCTCCCTGGTTCCATTGCTGAACCAGGTAATATCAAACCAGGAACCAACCAGCAATTGTTCTCCGCCATTGGGAGCGGTGACCGTTATGGTTGGCGGGGAGGAAAGAACGATTGAGAATACCCCGTCGCTGACATCCGACGGGTTGGGGTCCAGGTCATTATCATTCCCTATAACCTGAACCAGGCACTCATCTGACGCGGTACCCGGCACATTCCAATTAAAGCTGCCGTCATTGGCCGTGGTTTGAACAATGGTTTTCCAGGTGGTCCCGTTATCTGTCGAATATTTAATAGTGACATTATTAATATCACCGGTACTGGTCCACTTGATTTCCTGCGAAGAACCCGTGACCCAACTTTCGCCGCCATTGGGAGAGTTGACAGTAATGGCCGCGGTTATAGGTGATACAATTGAAAATACCTCATCGCTGACATCCGAGGGTTTGGGGTCCAGGTCGCTGTCATTTCCCGTAACCTGGACCAGGCATTGATCCGACACGGTACCCGGTACAACCCAATTGTAACTGCCGTCATTGGCCGTTGTTTGCACAATGGTCTTCCAGGTGGTCCCGTTATCTATGGAGTATTTGATGGTGACATTACTAATATCACCGCTGCTGTTCCACTTGATTTCCTGGGAAGAACCCGCGCCCCAGCTTTCGCCGCCGTTGGGAGAGTTAACGGTAATGGCTGCGGTTATAGGGGAAAAAATTGCAAATACCTCATCGCTAACATCCGCTGGGCCTTCATCCACATCACTGGCACTCACCCGGATCAAACAATTATCCGAGGGTTGATTCGGTATTTTCCAAATGAATTGACCGTCATTTTCAGTGGATACGGCAATGGTTTTCCAGGCAGTCCCCCCGTTGAAAGAACACTCGATCATTACGGTCTCCACATTTCCTTCACAGGTCCAGGTAATGGTTTGCCAAGTCCCTACCAGCCATCTTTCACCGCCGTTGGGAGAGGTAACCGTGATGGTGGGGGGTGGGGTGATGGAAAATACGTCGTCGCTGGTATCCACCGGGCTGCCGTCGGGTTCGAAGACTCGAATCAAACATTGGTTGGAAACCGTATCCGGTACGGTCCATAGACGGGAACCGTCATTGGGGGTGCCGGTGGCAATTTCTATCCAACTCTCACCGTTATTGGTGGAATATTCGATATCAACATTGCCCACCGAACCGCTGCTGTTCCAGGTAATGGTATGTTGGGAACCGATTTCCCAGCTTTCACCACCGTTGGGAGAGGTAACGGTTAATGTCGGTTCTGAGGTTTCTGCACCAATCCAATAGGGATTCACTCCCAACTTCGCGAATAAATACCAGGAAGAGGCGCCCACATGTCCGCGTTGATAGTATAACCAGGGTGAATTATCCGGCAGATAAAAACCTGTGGTTAAACCATCTTTAGATGCCGCGGGTATGGCACCATTTTCAAATTGTGCGTCCTCAACCGCTGTTACAAGGGTCGCGGCTTTTCCTGTTTCACCCACGGCCTGGTAAGCCACTGCCATTTGGGCGGTTCCTTCATACCAGATACCATCTTGATCGGTATTAAAATCAAAACCATTATCTACACGATGGTGCGCCTCAGCATACTCCAATGCTCTTAAATATAGATCTTGTTCATCCCGAAACACCATGATCGCCCATGTTTGGGCATCCAGGGGGATTACCTCCTGGTTTATTGTGATACCGGTATCATCGGTGCCAGTATAGAATTTCCCTTCAGTTTCATCCCACATGGATTTAACAAAAATTTCCGCATGGACCGCCCGTTGGAGCCACGTTTCATCCGATGTAATTTCAAATAATCGATAAAACGCAACATACAGGTCAAGATTATGTTCTGTTGATTTGTACAATAAGGTTTCGGTTTCCGGTTCCCATCCTTCATACCCTCCGGTATAGCCGCCATTACCTCGATTGTCTTTGCAGTGAATCTCCACCCACTCCCCCAGTTCCTGGGCAGCCTGAAGGTAATCGCTGTCTCCTAATACCTGGTACGATGAAAGAAGTGCAATAATAACCCAACCTACATTTCCTGTATGGGTGCTGATCTGGAAGTTGTCTTCATACCATGAATCATCTTCACAATTCCAAAATCCCGGCATTCGTGCGGTGTTTTCATTGTTATTGGGAGTCCATCCGGGAAACTGTTTCAAATCCCCGGCCATATATCCATTCCGCAGCCATATCCCGGTATAATAGCGATCGTTATGAATGGCATGCACGAAGCTGTCGGCCAATACAGCGGCGCGACTCAAATCATCTTCAGTACCACGGGCTAAAAACACCAGCAGTGCCAATGCATTATCATAACTAAAGGCAACATTTCGCATGACCACATCAAAGTCCTCTTCTTGTGTGGGGTTGGTTTCATAGCTGAGCAAAAGCCGAAGTTCCTCCAGCCGCGGTTTATTCCAATAGATGTCATCCAGATAAAAGGTGATATTTTGATGATTATTATCAACAGCAGTGGCTACCCAGCCAAAACCACTTAATACATAGCTCAGATCATTGCCTTGAAGATCGATACTGTATTGTTCCCACTGACTGGTAAGGGTAATAGTACCGGTTCTCAACTTTGGAAAAGAGTCAGGATAGGGTTGTTCCGGGAAAGTGGAATTGCCTTGACTATCAACGGCCCACCCGACGCCGCCAACAATAAATTCGACTCTCTCTCCACCGGTTTCTCCCCTGGCATAGAAGGTAATACTGGTGGCTCCGCTGAGATCAAAACCTGCATCTGGTATATCTCCCCAATTGCACTGAGGTTTTGTTTCATCGCCTGTGAGCGTGCCATTGAGAAAATAATAGCCGCCGTAATTATACCACTGGGACTGAAAGGTGCATTGGATACAAGTACTACCGGATAGGGGATTTTCTGTGCAGCATTGGTCCATGCTCACTGCTGCGGTTTCATCAGGCATCATCCCGGGGGCATTGAAGTGGTTGCCGGCAGCACCAAGATCGGTATAAATATCAAGTGTGTTGTGAAAGGCATCCATTGTTGTCTTTAAATAATCCACTGCCAGTTCAGACGAATCGGGAAGTACTGCACCCATGTTATACCAGGGGGATTCCGTCCGGGCGGTTTTGTGCGACTGGCTAAAAATCACAATTAAAAAACATAATACCATAAATATACGTCTTTTCATCTTTTACCTCTCTATTATATATATTAATATATATATATAATTCCCCATAAATTTCAATAAAAATAATTTATTTAGCCACCCTCTAATTTGCTAAAATAAAGGCATGTTTCTTGACCTGGAGCACCTGCCCCCTTTTTTTCTTTTTTTATGAATTCATGCTTCCGTTGGTTTCTTTTTGCTTTTATACTTGTAAAAATAGGCCAATATCTCGTGCTTCAACTGGGGGTCCTGTTCCATGACGTCCACTAACTCTCTCACCTCCGGGGAGCGCTCTTCCAGTCCTGCCGGTTTTTCTTCCTGCTGCTTCTCTTTAAAAACCATAGGACCTTTGTTAAATATCAACCAATCCATGGATATGTCGTAATTTTTTTGCAGCCGGAACAACGTGCTCACACCGGGAAAGGTTTCGCCCTCCTCGTTCTTGAAATACCCGCTTCTCTTAAGTCCTAACGCGGAAGCCATTTCCTGTTGGTTATAATTAAGCTGGCGGCGAATGGTTCGCAGCCGTCTTCCCAAGTTCTGCATAAATTCTTTTCCGGGTTTTGGCATCGCTTACCTCCTTCCTGATATTTCTGAAATATAGTATACGAAAATTCCCGGTAAAAGGTTTACTTTTCCAGGGAAAAAAGCAAAAAAAGTCTCCTTACCGGCAAACAATTATTTCCTATCGGTGGCACAACTCCCCGTACCTGGAAACAATCATTTCCTGTTTGTGTCAAAGCTCCCCTTACCGGAAAACAACCATTTTTTTAGTGAATAATAGCTCACCTTATTAGAAAACAATTATTTCCTATCAGGAAACAAGCATGGGGATCAGCGTGTTAAATCTTTCCTATTGGAACGATTTTTCTCCCTGTTTAGAAACAAATTTTTCTCATCGGGATACTGGCTCCGCCCGTCAGCGGACAAATATTTCCTGACAGGAAACAAATTTGACTGCCTGCTCAATAACCGGTGTTTCGTGGTTGGATAACTTACCTGGCACTTTATTCGATAATACGTTTACCGCATTTTTGCAAGCATTAGGCGGCAGAAATCCCCCACGCAATTTCACAAAATAAACGTTAAGAAATTTTTCAGTTTCAGCAGAATATGCAATTCGTTAAATGAATGGTTTGGGGACAGTAACACGTACCACACCTGCTAATATAAGTTCCTCCATAAAGGACCTTCATGTCATCAACCTTGAGGTGGGCAACGGTTTCTCTTTTTAATACTAATTTCCTCTTAAAGCTTTTAGCCTTCATGTTTCTATCTCCTTTATATTAAATTTTAACCGACGTGATTGAAAAACGGGGAGTTTTTATTTTAATATAAATGGCCGCAAATGTCAATCCCAAAAAGGGAAAGGAATCATGGCCCCGTCAAAGTCGCCCAAAATACAAGATTTTCGGGCTGGCTTGTCCGACAATTCATTTTTAAGNNTTTATGCTTTTGTAGGGGCAAACCTTGTGTTTGCCCGCACTTTAATGGACAAAATTAGAATTGCTGAAATAGAATGACTGATTTTGACATCGGCTCGGTTATATAATAAAATAAAGATTACCTGATACATAAAGAATTGCAATGAATATGGAAAAATGTGGTAAGAGTGCGATTGGCAAGTGGCTGATCCAGTTGAGAGAAGGAAAAAAACCTGATTTCAGGCCCACTAACCATTATTTATTTGAAGCGGTGGAATTAAGGGGGTTATTGTATACGCAGCCGGAGTTGGAGAGCGAATTTCCTGGTATTTTTAAAAACTCAGCACTCCCCCTGGTGTTGGATGTGGGATGTTATATGGGGCATACCGTGATTGAGTTGGCAAAACACAACCCGGGGATCAATGTATTGGGATTGGATGTCAAATACAAACGGGTGGTTAAGAGCTGCCGTAAAATAAAAAGAGAACAGTTAACCAATGCAAAAATTGCTATTTGCGATATCCGGGAACTGGTGCCGATTCTGCCGGAGGGTTCTGTGTTCGGCATGCTTATTTTTTTTCCAGACCCCTGGATAAAGATCAGGCACCATAAATTTCGTTTTTTAAACGAGGAATTTTTCCGGGAGCTGTTTTCCAGGCTATCCAGGGGTGGATTTATCTGGATAAAAACAGACCACCAGGAGTATTATGAAGCTGTTTCGGATTTTGCGCCGCAGTGCAACTTTACCATTGTTGACCGTTTACCGGATAAGGTAGAGCAGCGGGAATACAGGACACTTTTTGAATCCATGTTTTTGCAGAAAGAGATACCTATTTATCAAATTATCTGTAAGAAGGGGACGGCGTCCCCACTCTATAGGGCGACGTTAAAGTCGTCCTAAATTCGAAGCACGAAGCACGAAATCCGAAACAAATTCAAATGACCAAAAAAAGAAAATTCCAAATTCCAAATTACAAACAAATTACAAATCACAAATTACAATGACCAAAACAAAACCTCAACTATCTGAGCATCATACCTTCTTTGTTTTGAATTTTGAACATTTGAATTTCGAATTTGTTTCGAATTTCGATATTCGGATTTCGAATTTATTATTCTTGTCCGTTATTTCAGCATTGACATGACATTGGAAGAATCATTCATGTAAAGTAGGGAGAAAAGAAGGCAAGAAGGTAATGTCTTAAAAAAGTTTTCAAGGTCCCCCAACCCTCCAACTTTCTTACCTTCCTACCTTCTCACCTTCTAAAGCTCCTCCTCTTTCCATTTCTCACTCCTTACCCAATGCCTTTCCTCTTTCTCTCACCCTATTAATTTCCCGTCCCTTTGCCTACCTTCAACGTCAAACCAGCAAAACCGGTTTATGGGTTTTATCTACGTTAATAATCTAATCCTTAATCCTCTCCAGGGTTATCATTCTGGATTGGCACATCACCGCCGGAGTTCTCCTCCTGGGGCGTTGGATCAGCTTGAGCCATCATCTTTTTCTCTTCCATTTTAAACCTCCTGTTTTTATTTTCCTCATTTAAATGCGTAACGTTAAACATTCTATCTATATTATAATATAAAAATAATTTTAATCTTGTAAAATAGATATAAAAATCAATTCAAATTAAATGAAGAGGTAGAACAAATCATTCATCCCTGGTAATTTCCATTCAAGCTGCCCTCATCCTTCGGATTCTTTGTATGTTGAAGGCAGTTGGTGAAATTTCTTTTTAAAACATTTGGTGAAGTAGGAAGCACTGGAAAAGCCCACTTCAAATGCCACTTCCAGGACGGAGCCGAAATTGTCTTTCAGCAGCTCTGCCCCCCGTTTAAGACGGCAAGTGCGGATAAAATCCGTGGGTGATTCGCCGGTTAAGGCATGGATTTTCCTGTACAGGGTAGGCTGGCTCATGTCCAATATCCTGCACAATTGGTCGATATTAAATTCTGTGTCTGATATGTTTTTTTCTATCGCTTCTTTTAGTTTTTTAAGAAACCTTTTATCGATCTGTGATACAGAGATTTTAGCTGGCTGCAGGGTCATTTCCCGGTTTAGAGTTTCCTGTATATGGCGGCGCAGGTCGATCAGGTTTTTGATCCGTGCGCACAATATCCGGGTATTGAAAGGTTTGGTGATATAATCGTCGGCCCCGGTTTCCAGGCCCTGGATAATATTTTCCTCCGATGCTTTTGCGGTTAGTAATATGACAGGGATGTGGCTGGTAATAACGTTGTTTTTTAATTGGCGGCACAATTCATATCCATCCGTTTCCGGCATCATGACATCGCTGATAATGAGATCAGGGATGATTTCCTGTGCTTTTTGCATACCTTCCTGTCCGCCCCTGGCTTCCACAACATGGTAATGCGTTTCAAGAGAGCGCTTGATGTATTGCCGGACATCAGCACTGTCTTCTACTACCAGGACAATGTCTTTACCGGTTTTGGCAACATCGCGGTTGTCGGTATCCATCGCCTCCGGTTCCGGTTCCACATCTTCTTCCCCACTCATATAAAGGCTGGGAATTTCAGCAGGGGTTTTGTGGGGGGAAGGGGGGGCGGAGATTTCGACAATTTCCTCGGGTTTCAGGTGCGCCTTTCCCATTGGCAGCCGGATAATGAATTCTGTTCCTTTGCCTTCACGGCTGTGGGCATCGATTCTTCCATAGTGGAGTTCAACTAATTCTTTGGCGATGGCCAGTCCGATACCGGAGCCTTTCCGGTGATGTTCAAAGGTGCTGTCCGACTGGTAAAAGCGGTCGAAAATATGTGCCAATTGGTCCCTGGGAATCCCGGGGCCGGTATCGCCAACCGATATGTCCAGCGAACCCGCAGGAAAATCCTCTTCCCCCGGACGGGCCTCTGTTGTGTTTACCGTAACCGTCACCATCCCCCCGGCAGGGGTAAATTTCACAGCATTTGCTAGAAGATTAAATATAATTTCTTCCAGTTTTTCCGGGTCAAAATAAAGGGTGATATTTTTTTCTTCCGCGTGGAAAGTGAGGTTCAATTCATTTTTAGCGGCAATGGGCTCAAAGGAAGCCACGATTCCCTTTAAAAAAGGAATAATATTTTGTTGGCAGGCCTGGAACTTCATTTTGCCGCTGTCAAATTTCGAGAGTTCCAGCAGTTGGTTGATTAAACTCAGTAACCGTTGGGAATTTCGCAGCATTAAATTCAGGGTCTTTTGTTGTTCTCTATCGTGGTTGGCGGTAAGCATTTGCTCCAGGGGGCCCATAATCAACGTGAGGGGTGTGCGGAATTCATGGGAGATGTTAGCGAAAAACCGGGATTTCATTTTATCTATCTCTTTGAGTTTTTGGGACTGTTCTTTTAACTGCTCGGTTTGCTCCTGCAATTGTTGATTTTTTTCTTCGATCTCCTTTGTTCTTTGTTTAACGACTCGTTCAAGTTTTTGTTTCTCCAGTTTTAGTTTGATCGCATGGCGCCATTTGACAATAAGGTATGTGAGCAGTAAAAACACGATGGCATAAGACAAAAACGCCCACCATGTCCTGTACCAGGGGAGCAAAATTTTAAAAGTAAAGACAGCTTCGTGGCCAATGTTCCCATAAACATTTTTTCCTTGAACTCGGAGCGAATACAGGCCGGAATCGAGATTGAAGTAATCTTTTTTGGTTTTCAACATCCACTCAGACCAGTTATCATCATGTCTTTCCAGTCGATATCGATAAAGGGTGCTGTTTTCTGCTTCAAAAAATGGAACAGCAAACTCAAAGTGGAGATTTCCATCTTTGTAGTGGATGATAGGAAAGGGGTATTTCCCTTTCGATTTGGCGTCAACTCCCGGTTTGGATATATAACCGTCAAAAATCAGGTTCTCATTAGCCACTACCCTGCGGATAAAGGTTTGAAAGTCAAGGTCATAATCTTTCTTTACTGTTTTATCGTAGCTGATAAGGCCGTCATTACCCCCAAACCAGACAGTATCCCCATCAGGATCGAGATATATTACATTCAACTGTGCAGGAGGGATTCTAAGAAAGGGCTTTCTTTTTAGGATATAGGTTCCGCCCGGCTGAGGAATGGCCTGGATATTCCTTATATCCCTGGAATAGAGCCAGATATTTTGTTCCCTGTCTTCAACAATACGGAACACACTTTTCCCGTTAGGACCACCTGCAAATTCTTTCCCTAATGTATCGTCAGGAAGAAATTCGCCCCTTTTCTCATCAAATTGATATATCCCTTCTTCAGTGGCAAACATGACATGTTCTACTGCCATAAAAACATAAACCCATCCGTCAGGCAGCCCGTGAGATGTATCATACGACGCTATTTTATAATTAATAATCTCCCCATCTTTTAGAAAATCGACTTTTATAACTCCTTTTGCCACAGTTCCCAGCCACAAATTTCCTTTTTTATCTTCAATGATAGTTCTTATTTCCTGTTTTATATCATCAAATGTAAGTTCCTTTACCCATTGGTGGTTTTTTGAGAATAAGGAAACCAATCCATTGCCCGTTCCCACCCAGATGCGTTTATCGTCCCTTCTGGAGGGATGTAACGTATAAGAGGGAGCTTTAATGATCTTTTGTTTTTTATTGCTGCTAATCTGGAACACACCCCTACTGGTGGCACTCAGTAAGGAGTCACCGATGGAAAGAAGGGACCGACAGTAACCAGGTATTCCTGGTACCAGTTGGAAGTGTTTAAAAGGAGGTGAAATAGAATATAAGCCCCTGGTGGTTCCGGCATATAAAGTCCGGCGAGGACCGTGCCTGGCAACCGCCAGAACCGATCCGGGTAGTTTCGCTCGTTTATTAAAGATGGAAAAGGGGGACTTGTATTCGATTTTGGATATTCCACTGTCCAGACTGAGCCATAAGTTACCCTGGATATCTTCGAAAACATGCTTTACACTATTATCATGTAAACCGGAGTCTTCATTAAAAATGTATTTTAAATGTCCATTGGAATCAGTGATAACGAGTCCCCCGCTAACTGTGGCCAGGGCAAAATCACCAGAGGATAACCGAATACCATGATATAGTTCATTTTTTTTTACATACTCATCCAATTCCTTTTGAAAAGGTTCTGCTTTGGAACCGTCATAAAGGTAAAGTCCCTCAAAACGTGTTCCAATTAGTAGTTTTTGGGAACCGTCGTATTGAACCATCATGAAAACTTTTTTATCCGCAAAGGTTTCACCTCCGGGAATCGGTGGGAACGAATCGCCAACCATGTGTTGGATCCCGATTCCCTGCCGGCGGATGTATAATTTCTCTCCACAAATAAAGAGAGCATTGACACCCTGAGTCACTACATTTATTTGTTTACCATCCCAATGGAACAAAAATTGCGCGCTCTGGAAGTATACTCCCTTCTTTGTTGAATATGTTTTCCATACAGAGGAAAATTTTTTTTGATCATCCGCTAGCCTGTCACACAAGGACACATATTGCAGTGCACCTTTTGAATCCGGGGCTAAGAACCCGATTTCACCAAGTCCGCCGATGTAAATCGTTCCGGCCTCATCGATGGCCAATGAGAATACCGCTTTGTTAGGTACGCCAATCAACCGCCAGGAAACCCCGTCATATTCCAGCAGTCCGCCACCGTTGGCCGCATAAATAAACCCGCGTTTGTCCTGTACGATACACCAGTTTTGCGGGCTGTTGCCATAATCTTTGGGAGTGTAATTTATTATATACTTGAAACCGATCTCCTGGGAAAATAGGTCGCAGTCTGACCATAAAAGCAGCCCCAGGAACATTGAAACAAAGAAAAAAAAGATATCTCTAAAATAGCCACACATGTTTCATAAGGTCTTTTCTACCTGGTGCGCAGCCACACAGCCACTTTTTCCTTATTTTGGCCGGGCTAATTTCTCTTCCAGGCATTTCACCTATTAAAAGGAAAGCATATCACATTCAAGACAAAAAATCAATGAAAGATTTGCTGTTGATTTGTTAATCGCTCTCCCGGTAACCCAGCTCATTATCACTGACAGTTACATTATCCATTGCCTGCGGTGCCTGTGCAATAAGGGT
Source organism: Candidatus Aminicenantota bacterium (assembly GCA_011772425.1). Classification (GTDB taxonomy): domain Bacteria; phylum Acidobacteriota; class Aminicenantia; order UBA2199; family UBA2199; genus JAKAGC01. The sequence goes on along the minus strand of WVZO01000662.1, from coordinate 8,076 downwards.
TCCGTTTGGCCGTGTTATTTTCAATTGCCATGTGGGGGGACCCGGAGGAATTGTAAATATAGTTCTGTCTCCCCGGTGGATTAATGTTATCTTTCCTTCTGAAGAAAACTCGAAATCAGCCCATGACGGTACGTTTATTACACAATCCTTCCATAAATTACCGGGACCGCTGACCAGGGAAATATGGAGGTAATCGTCTTTACCCACAGTTCCCAGGGGCAGGGTAATCGAGCTGTTGTGACTAATAAGATGAGCACTCCGGGTGGAGTGATGGTAAACATTAATTCCTCTTTTTTCCTTTACAAGTTTGTTTTCTACTGTGATATCAGATACTTGTGACATTTTTAATCTCCTATACTATATTATTATGTGTTTTCAAGTTGCTAGGCAAAATATGGTAAGACATATGTCGCTGTGCAGGCGGCATATGCTTTCCACCCCAACTCTCCCACACCAAAACCTGATCAAGGTCTTCAGCCGTTTGATCATTTGATTTTTTATGTCAACATGTCAAACAATCTGTCTGCCTATATTATGGCATAAAAATGATTCGGAGGTTGGTAAACAGCATTCGTTATGCATATAAAAATCAATTCAATCTAAGTTGGGAAGTATAACAAATCATTCAAGCCTGGTAATTTCCATTCAAGGGGAGGAATGATTTTCCGTTTTATTACCTGGTTTTGTCAAAAGGGGACGGCGTCCCCAGCCTATAGGCGTCGTTCATGACATTTGAAGGATACCAACCGGGAAAACGTTGTTTTTTTTGCAAACTTTTCCAGGGTATTAATAAAAAAAGTAGAAAAAAATCGTTCTATCTGTTACTATATTCCTATGAAACGAGACAACAGGAACAACAACCTCTGTGTCCTCTGTGTCCTCTGTGGCTTATTTTTTAACCTGTCCTTTTCCCAAAATAGTCCCATGCCTTTATCCAGCGTGCGTTACTGGGCGTACCAGATACAGGACCTGGATACCGGCGGTGCGATTCAAAAGATTGTGGATTCAACGTACGACATGGTGGTGATCGACCCCATGGTGTCCCATGACTATTCCTTTGATACCAAAGACATGGTCAACCGGATTAAGGCATCCAAAGCCAGCGACGGTGTTCACCGCAAATTGGTAATCGCTTATATTGACATCGGCCAAGCAGAGGAATGGCGCTGGTACTGGGACGGCCATACCACGTACGAGGAGAAAGGGGAATGTAAGAATAGTTATGTCCAGGCGATTCAAACCTGGGCACCATGGGTGGTGGCCTGTGACCCGGACGGATGGGCAGGCAATTACCCGGTGGCTTTCTGGGAAAACGATTGGAAAGATATCGTGATTCACGGCACAGCCCTGGGTTCCCACCTGGGGCTCTACTTCGACAGTATGCTGGATGAGGTTATCCAGGATGGGTTTGACGGTATCTACCTGGATTGGGTAGAAGCCTGGGAAATGGATACGGTTCAAACCCGTGCTCAAAACGAAGGCAAAGACCCGGGGCAGGAAATGTTGAACTTCATCAAAGAGATGCGAACCTATGGAAAACAGTACAATCCGGATTTCATTGTGATCCAGCAAAACTCTTCCCAACTGATTAACGAAGTAGGAGCCAATGCATTGAAGAATACGGTGGATGCCATTGCCCAGGAAGGGGTGTGGTGGGATGGTAATGCCATCGATGATGATTGGACCAACCCGGACGGTTATGACCAGGCCAGCTGCTGCACCGGTTATTATTTAACCCGTTTAAGGGCTTACCAGGCAGCCGGGTTCCCGGTGTTTGTGTGTGATTATGCGGTGCAGCAGGCGGATGCTGTGTATCAAAAAGCAGCAGCCGAAGGTTTTATTGCCTATGCTACCCGGCGGCCGTTAAACCGGTTGACCACCACACCACCGGATTTTGTGATCCCGGGGGGAAATGATGAGGAACCCTTTGGCAGTTTTGATACACCGCTGGATGGTTCGACGGTACGCAGCAGTGTGGCTGTTACCGGCTGGGTACTGGATGATGTGGGAGTAGAAAGCGTAAAAATATACCGCGAAGGAAATGATCCGGGGAATGATCTCATTTATATTGGTGATGCGGTACTGGTGGAAGGTGCACGTCCGGATGTTGAACAGGCATACCCCACTTACCCCATGAACCACAAAGCCGGCTGGGGCTATATGATGCTTACCAATTTCCTTCCCAATGGGGGAAATGGGATGTTCACACTTCATGCAATCGCAAAAGATGTGTCCGGCCATACTGTCACTTTAGGGACCAAAACCATCACCTGCGACAATGCCAATGCAGTAAAACCCTTTGGCGCTATCGATACCCCTGCACAGGGAGGTACAGCGTCCGGCAGCAATTTCATCAATTGGGGCTGGGTACTCACACCCCGACCCAACAGCATTCCTACAGACGGCTCAACCATAAATGTTTTAGTGGATGGTGTTCATATTGGCCATCCCACCTATAACATCTATCGGCCCGATATTGCCGCATTATTCCCCGGTTATGCCAACAGTAACGGGGCTGTGGGTTATTTTTACCTGGACACCACGCAGTATGAAGACGGTGTGCATACCATCCAGTGGACGGTCACTGACAGTGCAGGAAATACCGAAGGAATCGGGAGCCGGTATTTTGTGATCCGGAATAATTCGCGGGATGCAGACAGACCTTAAAAGGCAAAAAAATGAGAAAAGGATTTGAATTTAATGAAAAATAGTGTAAAATATGCTCCTGAGGAGGAATAATAATGAAGAAAGACATTAAAGCGGCTTATATTTTAGCTGTGTTTATGATTGTTTCAGGGGTCGGTTTCCTTTTTACGTCTGCGTCCGAGGGAGAATCGCAGGTTGGTGTGGCACCCATCAACCCCGATTTTCTCAAATATATGGAAAGTAAAAGCGCTCAAGGTTCGGAGTATGGATATCGGTATGGTTACGTTCCCTCACCGGTAACGCTTTCTCATATTAAAGGAACCGTTGATCCTGCTGTTAATGTTGAATATCCTGCTTATTACAATTTACAGGATTATCAACGAGTGCCCCTGGTGAAGGATCAGCGGTCTTACCCAACGTGCTGGATATTTGCAGCGTATTCATCCCTGGAATCCTGCCTGCTGCCGGAAGAAGCCAGGGATTTTTCCGAGTGGCACCTGGCCAATACCCATGGGTTTGATTATGATGTATATGGAGCCGGAAATTCCTGGATGACCACCGCGTATTTAATCCGTTGGGGTGGGCCGGTGGATGAGTGGTTGGTGCCTTACCCCCAGAAGTCTGGTGCACCCGCCCCCCAGGGCAGCTTTCCCCCGGCCAAGCATGTCCAGCAGGTTATCTTTCTTCCTGAACGAACCGGTCCATTGGACAATAACACCATCAAGTATTTCCTGGTCAATTACGGGGCCGTGGATTTCGCTATGTATTGGGATTTTAATACTTACAATTATGGAACCAGCAGCCAATACCGGCCGGGTGACCATTCTCAAAATCACCGCCTGGCCATAGCCGGGTGGGACGATCATTACCCGGCGGAGAACTTTAATATCAAACCCCCGGGTAATGGTGCGTTTATTGCCAGGAACAGTTGGGGAACACGCTGGGGAATAAACGGTTACTGTTATATTTCTTACTATGACATGTCATTGGAGGAATTTACCTGTTTTAATAATGCCAAACCGGTCAATAATTACGACAGCATCTACCAGCATGATCCGTTAGGATGGACCAGCTCCTGGGGGAAACGGGATTCCTGGGGTGCCAATGTGTTTACTGCAGTAGATACTCGGCCGTTAACGGCGGTGGGGTTCTATACCAACGATGCCAATGCCCGGTATGAAATTTATGTTTATAAAAATGTTAATAACACCAACTCCAATGACCCCAATGACCATAACCCACACAGCGGAACACTGGCCGCTGCCAAAACAGGAAATTTTATTTATGCCGGGTACTATACGGTTCAATTGGATACACCGGTTCCCCTGGAAATAGGGGAAACATTTTCTGTGGTGGTTCGATTTATCAATCCCAATTATCGGTTTGCGGTTCCCCTGGAAATTCCCATTGATCGGCACTCCTCCGGGGCCGCGGCAAACCCGGGGGAAAGTTATGTCAGCCGCGATGGAATCCAGTGGGATGACGTAACAGGATTAATGCCCGATGCCAATGTATGCATCAAAGCCTATACGGAATTCCCACCGGTCCATATTTCTCTCCAGGGGAAACGAAACGTTTTGCGCGCCTGGATTATTAGGCGTGAGTATGGGGAAATCTCCTTTACCATCGAAGATACACCGGGACTGAGTCTATCGCACGTTGTTCTCCTGCGAAAAATAGATTTTGGTGACTATCACGAACTTCAGCAAATCCCAATTAATGAACTTTCAAATGGTAAATATACCTATGAGGATTACTACCTGGACGGCATGGGAAACTGCACCTACCAGGTAAAAGCCTATGACAGCAGCGGTAGGATTGCCGGGAAATCCTCTGAAATAACCATATAGGTAAGGATAATGGAAGATCGGAAACCATTTTTGCCCGAGATGTTAAATTTGGAGGATTCCAAACCGGAACCGGTCTGGGCGTAATATTTTAGCATAAAACAGGAAACTCGCATTTAAAATATTGAGTATTCATGATATAATTTACTCTCAGTTTAATTTTAACTATATGGATATTTGTGTCATGGCTAAGTATATAGACCACGAAGGTTTGGATTTAAGAACGATCTTAAAGGGGAAGATCAATGAATAATAAAAGCAATATAAAAGGTATCCGCTTAATTATTACCGGGATAGCGATTTTCTTTGTATTTTTTGTCATGCTGCGCATTTTTTTGGATGAAAGTAAAAACTTTTCCCTTCCGCTAATCAACAATACCACCATGTTTATGGTGTTGTGGGTAATTATCATCCTGTTCACTCTTACCTTCCTGTTTATCCTTATCCGCAATCTCATTAAGCTCTATTATGACAAGAGTAAAACGTATAAAGGTGGACGGTTTAAGAACCGGCTGGTTTTTTTCTTTATCTCTTTTTCTATCGTTCCCACGCTGCTGCTTTTCTTTTTCGCCACCGACCTGATTACCAATGGGATCGATAAATGGTTCAAAGCGGATATCGAGTCCATTATGACCAAGTTTGAGGATTTGAAAGAGAGCTATTTTGACAGGGCCAAGGATGATTTGGGCTATTTTTCAAAAATCATGGCCGAGGATATTAGATATTATAAAAAGCACACCCCTGAAAACCGGATCTTTTTGGGCACGTCTACTAAAAACATGATGAAGGATTATAACCTGGATGTGGTGAATATTTACATCAACAGGGTAGAAGAAGTTTCGTTATTGCGGCCTACCATTCCGCTCCAGGAGTACAAAGATTTACCGCAGAAATTTTTATACAGCGAATTGGGAGGAGTCAACCCTATCCAGACGGACCAAATGAAAAATGGACTCTTGATCCGCAATGGAGTGAATTTTGAAACCAAAGAGGGGGACAGAGTTCAGGTCATTATCGGTAAGTTTTTCCCGGAAAGGTATATCAAAAACCTGAATACATTGTCTGCAATGGTGAATAAGTACTCTCAGCTTAAGTCCATAAAAGACGAAGTAAAAACCACCTATATGCTGCTTTTTATTTTTATTACTATATTGGTAATTTTCTCTGCATCGTGGTTGGGACTTTATTTGGCCAGGGGAATTTCAGTTCCCATTGAAAAAGTAGTGGCAGCGGCTTCGGAAATCACCAAAGGGAACCTGGATGTACGCATTGATTACCAGTCAAAAGACGAGTTTAATACATTGATTAAAGAATTTAACCGGATGGTATCGGATTTAAAGGAAAACCGGGACAAATTAAATAAACGTACCATTGAATTGCGGCAGCGCCGCAGTATTACGGAAACCATTTTAAAACATATTACTACTGGTGTCATTGCTCTAAATTCCAAAGGAGAAATCGTTGAAATAAACCCCGGGGCCGAAAGGATGCTGTCGTTGAGCTTAGATGATGCTGTTAGAAAGCATTTTTCAGAAGTCATATGCGGGGATTCGTATATGGATATCAACCAATTGATTGAAAAGGCCTACAGCACAAACTTTAAAATAATTGAAAAAGAGGCAAATATCAAAGTCAGGGGTAATATATTGAATCTGGCCGTTAAAATCACACAAATTCGCAACCCGATTAACAATCGGTTTTCCGGGATATTGGTAGTATTAACCGATTTGACCGAGTTAATCAAGGCGCAGCGTCTGCTGGTGTGGCGGGAAGTGGCCAAACGGATTGCCCATGAAATCAAAAACCCCTTAACCCCGATTACCATTTCCGCGCAGCGGGTATTAAAAGCCCTTGAACTACCAGACAATAATTTCAGGAGAATCGTAGAAGACAGCTTTAATATCATCCAACAAGAGCTGGATTCCATAAAAAAACTCGCTGAAGAGTTCTCCAATTTTGCCCGACTCCCGGAAATGAAATTTACCAAAGGAGATATTAATCAGATCCTGGAGAAATTAATATCCGTCTATTCATCCATTTACAGTCATATCGACTTTAGAGTCAACCTGGATGTGGATATGCCTATATTGGTAAAAGTGGATGTTGAGCAAATAAAACGCATATTTGTCAATATCATCGATAATGCGGTTGAATCCATGGGCGAGAAAGGAACGATTGAAATTGTTTCCAGATACAACAAAGAGAGTCAATTTATCCGGATTGAGATTGCGGACAGCGGTCCGGGGATCAGTGATGAAGACAAACAAAAATTGTTTATCCCCTATTTTTCCAATAAAAGTACAGGCACTGGTTTGGGCCTTGCCATTGCCCATAATATTATCGAAGAGCACAACGGCATCATTTTCGTGGAGGATAACGTCCCACAGGGTTCTCGGTTCAATGTTGAAATACCCGCATAAGAAATGATGTAGAAGTTAAGAAGTTAATTAACTATTCAAGCATTGTGGGTAACATTTTTATATATATCTATAAAAATTCCATGTATGGCAAACTTTTTGGGGATGGAAAGGTGACATGTTTGTGTATTTACAGGGGCATTTTTTTGTGTTATCACACTATTCTCAACCTGTTAACTGCTAATCCAAAAGAAAAAATGCTGGGCTTCGCTCTATTGGTGGTAACCTTTGAAATTTGAAGGCGGAAGCTTATCTATTTTTTGATTCATATTGACACATTGAGATATTGATACGTTGACATGACACATGATATTGACACGTTGAAACTTTGACAGAGGGGATTATTGTTCTTCTCTAAATAGGCAGTACACCTCCTACTTTTTCCTGTAACTTAATAACTTTTAAACAACCGGAGGTTTTCTAAAAGCCCTCATGAGCGAAAGAATATTAGCATCCACTCTTAATTTTTTATTGTTTGCAAACAGCCAATACCATTACACTATTCAGAATGTCCTTGCATTAATACCAACACAGGAAGGGATATATGACGTTTTTTGGTTCTAGAGAGGAAATTTGAGTGATGAAAGATAATAAAGCGTTGTATCAGTTGGCCGTAGCAGCCAGTCAACGGGCTAAGGAGAAGGACTACTGGTTAAATAAGTTGTCTGGGGAGTGGAAGAAAAGTTGTTTTCCTCACGACTATTACCATACAAATGCTGGGAATCGCCAGTTGGAGGTTGAGGTCTTTGAATTTTCCCATAAACTCTCTTCACGCTTGATTCAATTGAGCAGGGGGTCGGATTCCCGGCTGCATATAGTCCTGGTGGCAGGCTTAAATGCCCTGCTGCATCGATATATGTGTATGAGTATATTTACTCATTCAGACAGGGAGCCAGAGGCAAATAGAAAAATCTTTGCCGGTGGTACTGATATTGTAGTGGGTACACCTATTTTAAAATCCGGTAAAGAAGCGAATCTTATCAACACCCTCCTGGTATTACGAAATCCTGTAAACTCTGGTATGACGTTCAAGGAACTGGTGCTGGAGACCAGGCAAACGGTCGCCGAAGCAATTGAAAACATGAATTATCCCTTAGAAGTATTGATAAGACAGTTAAACTTGCCCCTTTCTTCGGAAGATGATTTCCCCTTATTTGACATCGCCC